>CAMBUL010000035.1 GCA_945871065.1 Chthoniobacter flavus
ATGCTGCGGGCCATCGTGCTGTTTCTGTGGTTCCTGCTCTACTTCGGGCTCAAGTCGCTGCAGCAGTCCGCGGAGAAAGAGCGCGAGTTCCGGCATGCCGAGGCGCGGTTGCTGCGCTCGCAGATGAACCCGCATTTCCTTTTCAACGCGCTCAACACGATCATGGCGGTGCGCAACGACGCGGATCAGGTGGAGACGGTCACCCAATCGCTGGCTGACTACCTGCGCTTCTCGCTGCAACAGGAGGAGGGTGAGGAGCACGGGTTGTCGACACATCCGCTCGGCGACGAACTGGCCGCCCTCGAGGATTACCTGAGGGTGGAGAAGGTGCGCTTCGGCGACGACCTCGTCTGGCGCATCGATGCGGGGGAGGATGCGCACCGCACGCCGGTGCCCTCGGCCCTGGTGCAACCGCTCTTGGAGAACGCGATCAAATACGGGCAGGAGACCGGCCCGCGGCCGCTCCGCGTCTCGATCACCGCACAGGTTGTGCAGGGCAAGCTGCAACTTGCCGTGGAAAACTCCGGCCACTGGGTGGAAGAAGGGTCGCCGCAAGCGGGCCGCATCGGCCTGAGCAACCTGAAGCGGAGGCTCGCTTTGATCTACGGCCGCACCGCCTCGCTCGACGTTCGCCACACCCCTGCCATGGTCAAGGTGTGCATCGCCCTCCCCGCCCGGCCGTCGCCATGAGCACGGTGGCCAAGGGCACCGTGATCCGCGCCGTGCTCGTGGATGACGAACAACCGGCGCGCCAGCAAATGCGCGAGCGCCTCGACGCCCACCCCGCTATCGTCGTCGTGGGCGAGGCGGACCGCGTGAAGTCCGCCGCCGACTTGATCGGGAAAACAAAGCCGGACGTGATCTTCCTCGATGTGCAAATGCCGGGCGGCACGGGCTTCGCGCTTCTTCCCCTGCTCGCCGACCTGGACCCGCCACCCGCCGTGGTGTTTGTCACTGCTTATGACACCTACGCGGTGAAAGCTTTCGAAACCAATGCGCTCGATTACCTGACCAAGCCGGTCAAGGCGAGCCGGCTTGCCCTCACCATCGATCGTTTGCAGAAACGGCCGCTGCCCGGCACTGCACTCGCGCAGGACGAATCGGCAACGGGCCCGGCGGCAGGACGGTTGGAACCGCGCGACCTCGTGCTTCTGCGGGAAAAGAACTCCACGCGCATGGTCGAGGCGGGAGAAATCTGTGCGGTGGAAACGGAGGCCGACTACACGCGCATCCACCTCAGCGGCGGACATACGGTGCTCATGCGCAAAAAGATGACGCAATGGGAACAGGAATTGCCTGCGCCGCCCTTCCAAAAAATCAGCCGCCGCCTGCTGCTCAACGTGCCGCGCATCAACGGCATCGTGGCACACGACCGCGAGAGCGCCGAAGTTCGTTTCGAAGGCACGGAAAAGATCGTTCTGGTCAGCCGGATGGAATTGCGCCGCATCCGGCAGGCGCCGCAATAAAAGGCGCGATCCTCAATCCGGCGACCACTGGTAGCCGTAGGATGCGGGAGGATCTTTGGCCAGGGTGTTGGCGCCACCGAAGGAATGGATGGGCAGGAACCCGCTATGACCGTCCACGAAGAAGATCCAGCATTTCGCATCGGGCACGGCGGCGGTGCCTGTGAACGGATGATTGGAAAAAGGCACGCTCGCCCCGGCCTCGGCCATCAATACGGTGCGCGCCGGCCTCTTGATGGCCGGCAAACGAACCCCGGAGAGCCCGCGAAGCGTGGGTGCGATGTTGTTTGCCCCACTGAAAACATAATGCGGAGACTGGAAGTCGCCATTAGTCGCGCCGGTGCGTGACGGGCAGCAAAACAAAGGGCGCTGCTGCCGGGCCTGTTCCTCGGTCAGTCCGAGATAGGGCAAGATGTCCCACGTGTAGGTGTAGGACACGGACGTGAACGGGTTCCCAGTGGGCGGCTTGCCCGCACCGGGCAGGGCCATGCCATGATCCTCGGCATAAAGGAGAACCGCGTGCCCGAGTTTGGCCATACGCGCCTGGCACTGCAAGCGGGCTACGCGTTCGACGATGGACGGCACCGCACTCGCAGCCAAGCCCGCCAGCACGGCGATCACTGCAATCGTGATCAAGAGCTCGATGAGAGTGAAAGCCGAGGAAGTGATGCGGCGCGTTGCCAAAACATTTACGGTCTTTGCCGGGGCGTTACTCAAAATGACTGCAATTTACTGCGCGAACACCAATGCGCAATGACAGCCACAGCCAAAAGCAGCCGCCGAAGCCTGCCCAAGCTAGTAGCAGACGCTCGGTTGACATACGAAGCAGCTTGGCATAAGTTGGCCAAATGCCGACATTCGACAAGCTGACTGCCCATTACTCGCGGATCGGGCGCAAGGGTGGACGCGCGAAGAGCCCTGCCAAAAGTCATGCCGCACGTTTGGCTGCACTAGCCCGCTGGGGCGACAGCGGCACCGCATCCATTCCTGCGGGGGAATTGAAAGACAGACAGTGGTATGGCGGAAAAGGTCGCAATGCCGACATCGCCCTGTGGGACGGACGAAACAAGACCTTCTGGGTGACTTGCTTCAATGATTTTATCTCCCCCAGCGACTACCCGCGCCCAGGAACCCGCGCGGTGCGCCTCAAGGGCGAGAAGCATTACGATGACGGGGGAACCTTCCGTCCTCTTCGGGAGATTCGGTGAGCTTCTCGACAGGAGAGCAAGCGTTGGCTGCTTTGGCCGCACTTGGCCATAAGCTTGATGAACGCGGGACGGAGCCGGTCTCCCTGCTCATTTGCGGCGGGGCTGCCATGAACATCTCCGGCTTGCTGACACGCCTCACGGCTGATGTTGACGTGCTTGGTGATATGCACGCGAATGGCGAACTCGGCGAAATGCCGGATTGGATTTACGCTATCGCGACGGAAGTGGCAGAGGAGTTGGGTTTGGAGAGGCATTGGCTCAACGACGCCGCTGCCTCGGTGACTTCCATGGGACTTCCTTCGGGAATTCTTCTGCGCGCAACGAGGCACGATTTCGGAAAAACACTGCAAGTCGCCATAATCTCCCGACTCGATCTGATCGCACTGAAATGTTTTGCCGCGCTGAATCCGGGAGTCGGAGAGAAACACCTTGGCGATCTTGTCGATTTGAATCCACTCTCCAAAGAAATGTCGTTTGCCTGCGATTGGCTCCTCAACCGTCCGACCTCGCCGGAATTCCGTGCTGCCGTGCGTCAGCTTTGCGATGTGTTGGGTCATTCCGATCTCGCGATTTAAGTGGGACGATCCCGTCGACTCCAAGGTCACCAGCCGTGTGCACAAGCGCGGCGCCGACGGAAAAATCAGGACAACTTCGCGCGCCGCCGCCCGGTCCACACCCATGGAAGCGTGGCCTTTTGCAGTGCGGCGGCCTGAGCCCCGGCCCGGGAACTTGAAAACTCTCACGGAGACACGAAGAGCGCGGAGGAAGCGAGGAAGGAGAGATAGCGCATCCGGTGCAACCTGCCCTCCCCCTTCGTTGCGTTGACTCCCTCGCTCATCTCGCGCTGCGGGCCCCCTTTCGCCATCTGTGCGAAAAACTCAGGGTTGTGCAAATCCGGCGAGTGCGGCTCTGGGCAGAACACCCTGTTTACAGATTGCTGTCTTGACAGCAAATATTATGATGTCAAGATATCACCATGCGCACGACGGTAACAATTGAGGCCGACACGGAACACTTGCTTCGCGAGGAGGTACACCGCACAGGGCAATCCTTCAAGAAAGTGCTCAACCTGGCGGTGCGCCGGGCTCTGCTCAGCGGCGGCCGGCCGGAGTTCCGGGTTGAGCCTCTTTTCGGCGCTCCTTTTCCCGCCGAGTTGCAAGGGCGGAGCATGAATCGGTTGGCCGATTCGCTGGATGACGAGGAGACCATGCACGAGCTGGCGCGATGATCCTGCCCGACCTGAATCTCCTGCTCTACGCTTACAATCCTTATTCGCGCGAACACGAATCTGCTCGCCGCTGGTGGGAATCGGCTTTGGCCGGCGGCGAGATCATCGGGCTGCCACACGAAATCTCTCTCGGCTTTGTGCGCATCGCAACCCATCCGCGACTCGGACCGGCCACCGTATCGGTCGAGGCGGCCAAGCGCGTGGTGCTCACCTGGCTCAAGCAACCCGGCGCCCGTATTCTTCTGCCGAAGGAAGATCACACGTCCAAGGTTCTCGACCTGATGCAACGCGCCGGCGTCTCGGGCGCGCTGACCTCCGATGCCTCCTTGGCGGTCCACGCGATGGAAAACCGCGCCACCCTCTGCACGAACGACAGTGACTTCGCGCGTTTCCCCGGCCTCGATTGGAAAAATCCTCTGCAGGCAGAGTGAGCGCGGCCCGGAAAGGCAGGGTGCGACAGCCCCATGGATATGTTGCCTTTTGGAGTGCACCGGCTTGACGTCGCTTTGTCAGTTTCCGGCCACGGCGATGGTTGAAAGCGGCGTCAAGCCGCAGCACTCCAAATGCTAAACCAGCTTCTCGCGGCGGAACCACGCGAGGGTGCGGGCTAGGGTATCTTCCAAAGTGGCGCGGCCGCGCCAGCCGGTGGCTTGGTGGAAGGGATCGGGGTCGATCACCCAGCGATCCGGCCAGATTTCGCGGGCGCGGTCGGCGGTGAGCGACGGGACATTTTTCCCGATCGCGGGGATGAACTTCGAGGCAAAGGCGACGGGCTTGAGGAGGAACTGCGGGACAGGCAGCAGCGTGCCTTTCTTTCCGCTCACTTTGCCGGCGGTGAGCATGAGTTCCGCGTCGGTGATCGTGCCGGGCGATGTGACGTGCGCGACATCCAAGCCGCCGCCGCGCTCGAACCACGCCTCGATCGCGTCGGCCAAATCGTCGGAGGAAACCCAACTGAAATGCTTCAAGGCGCGCCCGGGCTTGGTCCAAATCTTTCCACGGACCATGCGAAAGAGCGGCAGGGTGGCCTGGTCGCCGGGGCCGAGCACCATGGGGGCGCGGAGAAAGCGGACACGTTGGTGGCCGGCTTCGCGCACGGCGCGCTCCATTTGCAACTTGGACTCGCCATACCAGGAGATCGGACGGTCAGGGTGGTCCAACTTCTTGGCCTCGTGGCCGGCCGGGGTGGGTCCACCGGCCGATTGCGAGGAGAGGACGAGCACTTCGGGGGCATCCCCGAGTTGCCTGAGGAGGTCGAGGGTGCCGTCGACATTGACCCGGAAATACTCCTCGCGGGAGCGGCCGAAGAGGACGCCGGCGCAGTGGACGACGCGATCCACGGGGCCGAGATCGCGCAGGTTCCAGGCGGGTGCGGCGGCTTTGATCATGCGCAGCTTGCGCATGCCGCTGGCACCTTCGCGGGCGAGTTGCGCGCGGAGTTTGTCCGCCGAACGGACCGGGGCGATGATTTCTTGGACGGCATCATCGGCCAAGGCGCGCAGGACAAGGGTGCGGCCGATGAATCCAGTGGCGCCGGTGACGAGCAGGCGCATGGTCAGAGTGATCTTTCCCAGATGGTGTAATCCTTCGCGCGGTAGCCGCCGAGGATTTCGATGCTGCGGACGATTTGCTCATTGTTCGCTTCAATCCAGGAGACCTCGGACAAGGGATAGTCGACCGCGATGTGGCGGAAGGTTTCGTGATAAAGGAAGGGCGCGATGCCGCGACGGCGGCGGAATTCGGGCTCGATCCCGAGGATGAGATGACGGGCGCGGCGCGGCCGGCGGGTTTTGATCATCCAGAGCATGGGAAGCAAACGGAGAAAACCGCGCGGCCACGAGAGCGAGTGACGGAGGAATTCGTTGATGTCAGGCAGCGAGATAGAATAACCGACCTCGCGTCCCTCGTGCATGACGAAAAACAACATGCGGGCCGAGGCGATGGTGCGCAGGCCGACGGCCGAGTGCTCCAATTCCTCCCAAGTAACCGGGACATAACCCCAGTTGCGATCGAGGGTGACATTGTAGAGACGTTGCAGGATGCGCAGTTCCTTCTCCGGTTCGCGCAGGTCGAAGGGGCGGATGTTGAGTCCACTTTTCTCCCTCGCATGGTCGGAGAGCCGCACCATGAGGGGATTGGCGGGCGCGGTCATATCCATGGCGAAAGCGCAAAGCCGCCGCACCTCGGACAAGCCGAGTCGTTCGTAGGTGGCGACGTAGCGTGGCGGGTTCCATGGCATAAAAACGCACGGCGGATCCTCGAACCCCATGCTGAGCAGCCCGCAGGTGTCGTTGATGCTCGGCGAGTAAGGTCCGCGCACGAAGGTGAGTCCGCGCTCCCGCAGCCAGCCGCAAGCGGCAGCGAAGAGCGCGTCGGCCACCTCGTTGTCGGCAAAGTCAAAAAAACCGAAGAAGCCGATGCGGTCGCGGTGGGTTTCGTTGTGCAGCGGGTTGCGGATCGCGGCGATGCGACCAACGGGGCGGCCGTCGCGCAAGGCGAGGAAGGGGGCGAGTTCGCCGCCGGTGGCCAGGAACGGCGATCGCGGCAGGAAGGTATCGACAATACTTCCCGGAATCGGCGGGACGAATTGCGGGAAGCTACCTAGGACGTCCTCGGCGCAGTTCTCAAACCGCCGCAGTTCGGACCGGCTGCGGCAGGGAAGTATCGCGATGCCTTTGGGAAATTTCCCCGGCGGCTCGCTGGTAGACATCGTCTTCAAAGATATGCAGTTCACGCGCGATGCGCTCGAAGGTCTCGAGCACGTATTCGAGTTGCTGCGGGGTGTGTGTGGCCATGTAGCTGGTACGAATGATGGCCTGGCCGCGGCGCACCGCAGGATAAATAGCCGGCGTGGCGAAGACGCCGTTGTCGAAAAGGCGCTGGGCGAAGAAGAAGGCTTTTTGCTCGTCTCCGATCAGGATGGGGACGATCGGTGTCTCGGTCGTCCCGATGTGGAAACCGAGTTCACGGAAGCCGCGGTGCATGCGGCGGGTGTTCTCCCAGAGTTTGACCACGCGCCACTGCTCTTCCTGCATGACCTCGAGCGCTTTAAGCACCCCGCCGGCCACGGCGGGAGTCGGCGAGGCGGTGAAAATGAAACAACGGGCTTTGTGGCGGACGAATTTGATCACGTCCTTGTCGCCGGCGAGGAACCCGCCCATGCAGGCGAGCGATTTGGAAAACGTGCCCATGATGAGGTCGGCCCGGTCGGCTGTTCCCGTATGGTGGGCGCTGCCCTTGCCGCCTTCGCCCATCACCCCGAGGGCGTGGGCTTCGTCGACGTAGAATTTGGCTCCGAATTCGCCGGCCACGTCCATCAACTCGGCGAGACGCGCGATATCGCCCGACATGCTAAAAACGCCGTCGATGACCACCATCTTGCCGGCTTCGGCCGGCAAGCGGGAAAGACGCCGGCGCAGGGATTCGGGCGAATTGTGGGAAAAAGGGATGATTTTGGCCGGCGACATGCGGCAGCCGTCGATGATGCTGGCGTGGTTTTCCTTGTCGCAGAGGATGAAATCACCCTCCTCGAAAAGGCAAGTCAGCGCACCCTGGTTGGCGAAGTAGCCGGTGGAAAAAAGCAGGGCGGAATCTTTACCGATATAGTCGGCCAGGCGCTCTTCGAGCTCTTCGTGGATGACGAGGTTGCCGCTGAGGAAGCGCGAACCCGTGCAACCCAAACCATATTTGCGGGTGGCTTCGACCGCAGCCTCGACCACGCGGGAATCGTTGGCCAGGCCGAGATAGTTGTTCGAACCCACCATGAGGACGCGCTTGCCCTCGCAGATGACCTCGGCGCCGTCCATTTCCTCGATGGGGCGGAAAAAAGGATAGATGCCCAATGCCTGAGCCCGCTCGGGCTCGTCATAGGCCACGCACTTGGCAAAGAGATCATTCTCTCCGTCCCAAGGATGGCCATTGAGGGAAGGTGTCACTTCCTCCCCGTTGATGCTGATAATTTTCATCAAGGTTGCGCCGAAGCGAGAAAACTAATGTCCCCGTCCCGCCTTGGCAATCATGCATTTGAGGCCGTTCGGAGCCTCCATCCCGAAGGCCGACAGGGCGGAAAGATCAATTCCGGCTGGTGGCCGGGGTGGCCGAGCGACCGGTCTCGGCGAAACGCACATCGCCCCGCCTTCTCTGCTGCACAAACGTGTTGTTGTCGCCGTATTTTGCCCAAGGCCCGCGTGGCACCTCGCGGAATTCGACAAAACGCCAGCTGGCCACATCTTTTCCTCCCCGCATCCCGATGTAGTCCCGCACGGCGGGTGAAACGTCGAGGCCGGCCGCTTGGTTGAGGTTGGGGAGCGGACGTTGGTTCCCGAAGACATACTGCCAGTGGTCGGTCCGGAACGGGCCGCAATCTTCCCACTGGGCGTAAGCCTCGCGGGTGCGGCCGCGCACCACAACCCAGCGGCCTTTGCAGACCGATTGGCCCGCTTTGACAAAGGCCTCACGGAACCAGGGAATGACCCGCGGGGCTTCGGGCTTGGTCCGTCCCTTGGTCACGTCATTGTAGGGAAGGGCAACATAGAAAGGGTTCTGCCTCGGGATGAAGGCGGCCGGCAAATAACCGCGGCGGGTTCGCGGTTCGGGATTGTCGTAGCCGCCGAAGTTGCGCGCCCATTCGACATCCCAAGAGCTTTTGCAATTCGGAACCGGGTTGTTCTGCGTCGGTTGCTCGCCGACCCAGAAGACGGTGGTAACAATATTGTTTTTCCACGGATGGGAGCGCGAATTGCCCGCCCGCGGCCCCGCCTTGACCGAAGGTCGCGAGATGCGGGGCTCGACCCGCAGAAGCACGCTCTCCCGCAAACGCAGGGCTTGATCCTCGAACGAAGTCGAGGCCTCGGCGGCGGCGGCCAGGGCGGCCAGAAAAAGGCCGGTCAGCGCTGCCCTCAAGAAGAAATCGGAATTCCGCATGGGTGGAACTGGTAAATATCCGGCCGATCGTCGGACCGCGCAAGCAAAAGACCCCTCCCCCGTTTCAAGGATCCGGCCCAAAGAGCGGGTCCTCAAGGGTTTGGCGGGCGCGCAATTCAGCTCCGCCAGCCGGCCGCCGGCCCACGATCGCCGTTGCCACGGTGCACCCAGATACTTTGGAGCAGACCGACACTAAAGAGCACAGCGAGAACAAATGACCCGCCGTAGCTGACCAAAGGCAGGGGCAGACCAGTGATCGGGGTGACCCCGATGGTCATGCCGATATTCATGAAGGTGTGGGTGAAGATAAGCGTGGTCAGCCCCACCCCGAGCAAGCGGCCGAGGTCATCCCTGGCCTTGAGCGACACGTAGAGGCCCAGGCCGACGAAGGCGAGGAAGGCAAGGAGAAGAAGCAACCCGCCGATGAAGCCATGTTGCTCGCCGATGACCGAAAAAATGAAATCGTTGTGCACGATCGTGCTCGGCAGAAAGCCCAACTCATTGAGCGTGTTTTCCGCCTTGAAACCCTTGCCGTCCCAGCCGCCGGAGCCGATGGCCGTGAGGGACTGGTTGATCGTCCAGCCCGCACCTTGCGGATCGAGTTCCGGATCGAGGAACGTGAGAATGCGCTGCCGCTGGTAGGGTCGCAGGCCGAAATTGACCACCAGCGGGATGACCGCGACGACGATAAAGACCAGCGTGAGGAGGTAGCGCGCCGGGATGCGCGCCGCATAAAGCATGGCCATCATGACCGGCAGCCAGACGATGGACGACCCGAGATCCGGTTCCGCGAGGATCATGAGGCAGGGCAAGCCGGTGATGGCGCCACAAAGGGCGATGCGGAGGGGCGCAGGCATGTCCTCGTGGCCGGAAAGGAAGAGGGCCATGAGCATGATGCCCGCCAGGATGGCCAACTGCGAGGGCTGGAAGCTCATGAAACCGAGGTCGAGCCAGCTGCCGCTTCCGTAGACCGTTTTGCCGAAAAGGTGGACCGCGACCAACCCGGCCAAGCCGGCCAGATAAACAGGCAGGGCGCCGCGCCGGATCCACCGGTAGTCGAAAAGGGACACCCCGAGACAGACCACCAAGCCGAGGGCCAGCCAGACGAGTTGGCGACTCCAAAAGTCCTGATCGCGGACCCAAGTCGCGCTGTAAATGGCATAGACGCCGAACAGCCCAAGCAGGATGACGAGGACAAGCAGCGGCCATTGCAGGCCGGTCATTTTGCGGAAAAGATGGGTGATCGTTTTCATCTCAGGCCACCAACTTGGGCACGGCCGACAACAGTTTCCTCGTGTACTCGTGCTGCGGGTTTTCGTAAATCTCCCCGGCGGGCGCGGACTCCACAATTTTCCCGCGGTGCATCACGATGACATGGTCACTCACGTGCTCGACCACGGCAAGATCGTGCGCGATGAAGAGGTAGGCGACACCGAGCTGCTCTTGCAAGTCCTGGAGAAGATTGACGATCTGCGCCTGCACACTGACGTCGAGCGCGCTGACCGGCTCGTCGCAGACGATGAATTTCGGTTTCACCGCGAGGGCCCGGGCAATGCCGATGCGCTGACGTTGGCCGCCACTGAACTCGTGCGGGTAGCGACCCATGGCATCGGCGGGCAAGCCGACCAACCCGAGCAATTCCGCCACCCTCTCACGCCGATCGCCTTTGCTCATGGCGGGAAAGTGAATCTCCAGCGGTTCGGCCAGGATCGCGCCGACCGTCATCCGCGGGTTGAGCGATCCGAAAGGGTCCTGGAAAATCATCTGCAAATCTTTGCGCATCGGACGGAACTCCGCTTCGCCCAACGGAAGGATGTCGCGCCCTTCGTAGAGCGCCTGGCCCGAAGTGGCCGGGATCAGCTTGAGTAAGGTCCGTCCCACCGTGGTCTTGCCGCTGCCGCTCTCGCCGACCAGACCGACGGTCTTGCCCGGCTCGATGTCGAAGCTCACGCCGTCCACCGCCTTGATCTCACCGGTCTGACGGCGCAGGACGCCGCCATAGACCGGAAACCACGTGCTCAGGTTGCGGACGGAAAGCAGAGGCATTCGCGCAATGTGCCCTCACGGGCGTTCCGCCGCAAGAACGACGGTGACGGCGGGGCAGCCGGCAAGTTTGGCCGCCATCACGACGCTACCCGAGCCAGGCGTCGAGCAGCCCGGCGAATTCCGCGGGCGTGGCAGCAGCAAGCAGGGCGGCCGTTTTTTCCGGTTGGCGACAAATGCGGGCGAGGGCCCCGACATTGCGCAAATATTCCTCCGACATCGTGGCCGGGATGGCGAAAACGAAAATCAGACGCGGCCCGGCCGGCGCGGCCCACCGGGCCGCGGCCAAGGCAACTTCCCGTACGGCTTGGCCGCGGCCGTGGGCAAGAATGACGCTGCCGGCGGCATCGGCCAGTTCCACCACTTGGCGGCCCCCGATGGACAACCAGAATTCCTCCCAATTCCCGACCCGCGGATCGGCGGCCAGCAATTCGGCGGTACGGCGCAAGGCGGTCTCGCGGTCCGGCGCTTCCAGATCGAGTCGCACCAAGGACGGGTCAATAATCGAAGAGCTGTCCATCAGACGTTGCTTCCACTCCACTTCAGCTTGTCCCGCAGCACGCCGCTGAAAGTGCGGCCCGGCAGGGTGGCCAGGCGCAGTTTTTCCGCGGCGCGCGAAATGCGCAGCACGTCACCCGGACCGAAGTCGCGGATCTCCTGTCCGTCCACATTGACCGTGACCCCGGGCCCGCCCCCGACCAAACGCAATTCGAGCCGTGCGTGGTCGGAGACCACGGTGGAACGGTTGGTCAGCACGTGCGGACAGATCGGGGTGATGACGAAGCATGCGCTGTCGGGCAGGAGCAGCGGACCACCGGCCGACATGGAATAAGCGGTCGATCCGGTCGGGGTGGCCACGATGAGGCCGTCGGCATGGTAGACGGAAAGCTCCTCGTCATCGATGTGCACCGCCACCTTGATCAGTTGCGAATGCTGGCCTCGGCTGACCACGGCATCGTTCAGGCCGGTGAACGCCTCCACCGTTGCGCCCCCGCGCACCAGTTCAACCCGCAGCATAGTGCGCGCGCTGAGGCGGAAGTCGCCGGCCGCGATACTTTCCACCGCCTTGGGCCATTCTTCGCCGTGCACGCCGGTGAGAAAACCAAGCGAGCCGACGTTGATGCCGAAAATGGGAGGCACCTCGCCGCGCATGCGGTGCAAGGCGCGCAGGATGGTGCCGTCGCCGCCGAGCACAATGAGCAGGTCACACGCCGCACCCAGTTGCTGCTCGTCCACCCCGCGGGCCCCGACCGCTTCGGCGGTGCGCGCCTCAAGCAGCACTTCGACACCGCGCGTGCCGAGCGCCTCCATGAGGGAGCGGGTCAGAGCGGCTGCTTCCGGCTTGTCGGCCCGTGCTACGATGCCCGCTTTCATGGTTTGAGAAGAGCAAGAAGCTCGCGGTTGCCGTCCGCCCCGGCCACCGGTGAATCGACAACCCCGCCCCAACTCCAGCCGAGGCGGATGGCGAAATCGCGGATTTTATCGACAGCCCGCTGGCGCGCGACATCGTCGCGGACCACACCGCCGCGGCCGACTTCGGCCCGGGATAATTCGAACTGCGGCTTGATCAAGGCAACGATCATTCCGCCGTCAGTAAGAAGCTCCGCCACCGGCGGCAAGACCAAAGTCAGCGAAATGAAACTCACATCGGCCACGGCGAGCTGCACTTTCTCCGGTAAATCACCGGGCTGGAGGTGCCGCGCATTGCAGTGTTCCATGACCACGACACGGGGATCGCTGCGGATCTTCCAGTCGAGTTGCCCGTGGCCGACGTCCAGCGCGTAGACTTTCGCCGCCCCGTGCTGGAGGAGGCAATCGGTGAAACCGCCGGTCGATGCCCCCACGTCGAGACAAGTCAGTCCGGCCGGATCAAGAGCGAAGTGGGCCAGTGCCCCCTCGAGCTTCAATCCTCCCCGTCCGACGTAGCGCTCCGCCGCCCGCACCTCGAGCGGCGTGTCATCCGGCAGGGTCTGCGAAGCTTTGTCCATGCGGGTGCCACCGGAAAAAATGCCGCCGGCCATGATGAGGCGTTGCGCTTTTTCCCGCGAGGGGCACAGGCCGCGCTGCACGAGCAGGACATCCAGGCGTTCTTTGGCCATGGCGCGAGGCGCCTAACCGGCGGGGAGTCCGGCATCCTGCAGGCGGCGTTCGAGTTGCCGGATGTGCGCCTCGGCCATGTCAAGTTGCCGGCGCTCATCCATGAGAAGCAGTTCCAGCTCGCGGATGCGTTGCTGCAAATTTTGCCGGATGCTACGGCGTCCGGGCTCGTTCAGCGCGGTGGCCTCGGGGGCCGGCGGCTGGCCTTGGAAAAAGTCTGCATGACGCAAGGTCGTTTCGGCGCCGGTGCAACAGTTGATCACGATGCTCTCGACCGTGATCTCGCCGCTGCGGAGAAATTCCAGCACAGCCTCCTCCGTGGTGGGACCGTAGTACGAGTCCTCGCCCAAATGGATAAGGTAATCCATGTGGAGCTCGGGAACCATGGGAGCCTTGAGCCAATGGGCGCGGTCATCGCTCACCTGATCGAGGGGCGAGACCTGCGCGGCGCGCGACCACTCCTTGAGCTTGGCGAATTCGACCGGACCGAAGACCTCGCCGTCCTCATGCTTTTTCAAAAACCATTTCGCGGAGTGCTCCATCGCGTCGGACGCATCCTCGGACCGCCGGCGCGTCATGGCCAGCAAATCCCACGCGCCGCTTGCCTCCCGGCCCCGGCTGCGGCATGTTGTTGGTTCGATGTTCAGGCTGACGCGCCAAGAACGCAGGCTCGTCGCTTTCATCCTCGTGGCCTTTCTCACCGGGCTTGGGATCAAGCACTGGCGGGAAACGCGGGAGACGGAAGCGGCGGTTGCGGAAATCGCGCCGGCTCCTTGATCCATGCAAAAACCCGCTTTTCACGAAACCCTCGACCAACTGGTGGCCAACGATCCTCGCTACACCCGGGAGGCTTACGGCTTCCTGCGCGAGGCCCTCGAATTCACCCAGAAGAGGCGCCGCAAATCCCGCGCCGAATCAACCCATGTCTCGGCCAACGAACTCCTCGAGGGATTCCGCGAATATTCGCTCCAACAATTCGGTCCGATGGGCCTGACCGTTCTCGAATACTGGGGCGTGCGCTCGACCGGCGATGTCGGCCGCATGGTTTTCAATCTCATCGAGGCCGGCGTCTTTGGCCGGGCCGAGGATGACCGCATCGAGGACTTCGAGAACGGCTTCAGCTTCGAGGAAGCTTTCGTCGAGCCGTTCCGTCCGGTCGAAAAGAAAACGGGCCGCCGCGCCCCGCGCACCCGCAAAGTCGCGCAGGAGGCCAACTAGCGCGGCCGGCCGCCGCGCCGCCCGCCCATGCCCGAGTTCTTGCCAGCACCCGATCAGGCCGCCTCGGCGCTGGCCCGCGGTCAGACCATCACCCGTGTCTTCCCCAACGGTTTCACCGTGCTGGTCGAGCCCGACCACTCCGCCCCGGTGGCCAGTGTGCAGGTCTGGGTGCAGAGCGGCAGCATTCATGAAGGCCAGTGGCTCGGCGGCGGATTGTCCCATTTGCTCGAGCACATGATTTTCAAGGGCACGGAAAAACGCGGCCCCAACGAGATCGCCCGCGCCGTGCAAGAGGCCGGGGGCTACGTCAATGCTTACACCTCCTTCGACCGTACGGTCTATTGGATCGATGTGCCGGCCGACGGCACGGCCACCGCGATCGAACTTCTGGCCGACGCCACGCTCAACTCCACCTTGCCGGACGGCGAGTTCGCCAAGGAACAGGAGGTGATCCGCCGCGAGTTCGCCATGGGCTTCGATGATCCCAACCGCATGAGCACCGAACTCATGCTCTCGACCGCCTTCAGCACCAGCCCTTACCGGCACCCGATCATCGGGCATCTCGAGGTCTTCAACCGCCTGAACCGCGACGACCTCACCGCCTACTACCACGCCCGCTACACCCCGGAGAACATGTTCCTCGTCGTGACCGGCGACGTCGACCCGGCGCAAATTTTTGCCGAGGCGGAAAAATGGTTCGGTTGTGCGCCGCGCCGCGTCCAACCCCCGCTTTTCATCCCGCACGAACCGCCGCAACTCGGACGCCGCGAGGCGCACGAAGAATTCGGGACCGAGCTGACGCGTTGCTCGCTCGTCTGGCATATCCCGCCGGTCACCCACCCCGACACCGCCCCGCTCGATGTGCTGGCCACCGTGCTGGGCGGAGGCCGCAGCACGCCCCTGCACCTCGAATTGCGCGAGAAGCGCAACCTTGTCCATCACATTTCCGCCTACTCCTACATGGCGGGAGAAATGGGACTCTTCGGCATCGACTTCCTTTGCCAGCCGGAAAAACGCGCCGAGGCGGAAAGCGCGGTGCTCGACATCGTCGATCGTTACCGCGGACAAGCGGCAGCGGGCAGCGAGGTGACCAAGGCCCGGAAGAGCATCCTCGCCGACCAAATCAGCAACCTCTCCACCGCGCGGGGCCGCGCCTCGGACATCGGCGGGAGCTGGTTGCTAGCCCGCAACCCGGATCTCGGCTCCGAATATCTCGGGCATGTCGGACGCGTCGAGGCCGCCGACCTGCAACGCGTGGCCTGCCAATACCTGGTAGAATCGAAGGCCACCATCACCTCGCTCAATCCCAAAGGCTCCCTCGACCGCACGGTCAAGACGGCCGCGGCCCCGGGCGTGCGCCGTATCGAGCGCTTCACCCTGCCCAACGGACTGCGCGTGCTGGTCTGCGAGGACCGCAAACTCCCGCTGGTCAACTTCGTCTCCGTCTTCCGCGGCGGCCTTCTCGCCGAAACCGCCGGGACCAATGGCGTCACCGCCCTCGCCGCCCGCACCCTGATCAAAGGCACGGCCCGTCGAGACGGCGAGCAACTCAACGACGAGATCGAAGCCGTGGGCGGACAAATCCGCGCCGATTCCGGAAACAACAGCTTCAGTGTTTCGGTCGAGGTGATGAAACCGGACCTGCGGCTCGGCATGGACATTTTGTCCGACGTGCTAGTCCACGCAACTTTCCCCGAGGAGGAAATCACCCGTGAGAAGGAAGACCAGATTGCCGCGATCACGGCCGAGGACGAGCAGATCACCACGATCGCGCGCCATGCCATGCGCCGGGCCATCTTCGGGGACCATCCTTACGGGCTGCGCTCGAACGGCACCGCGGAATCGGCCGGGGCCCTAACCCGCACCCAGTTGCTCGCCTTCCGCGACACCTGCGTCACCGCAAAAAACGGCGTGCTCGCCATTTTCGGCGACGTTTCCTTGGAGGAAGTGCGCACCTTGACCGCCGAAATGTTCGGTCCGCTCCCCACCGGGGAATTGCTCATGACCGATCCGCCCGCCCCCGCCGCGCTGACCGCCGCGGTTGAAGTGGTGGCCAATGAACCCAAGCAACAAGCCGTGCTCATGGCCGGCTTCCGCGGGGCGGACGCCCTCAGCCCGGACCGCGTGGCCTTAGAGTTGATCGACACGGCAAGCAGCGACATGTCCTCGCGCTTTTTCCACCGCATCCGCGAAGAACTCGGATTGGCCTATTTTGTCGGCGCCGCGCAAATGATGGGCTTTGCCCCGGGCATCTTCACCTTCTACCTCGGCACCGATCCGGCCAAGGTCGACCTCGTGCGGAAAAATTTCGACGAAGAAATCGCCTCGCTGGCCGAAGATGGCCTGACCGAAGCCGAATTGCTCCGCGCCAAGAAAAAGCTCATCGGCGGCGAAGCCATCCGCAACCAGTCACTCGAGGCCTTCGCCCACATCGTGGCGGTGGATGAGCTGTACGGGCTCGGAGCCGACCACCACGCGCAGCGCGCGACGGAGATCAACGCGGTCACGCTCGAGCAGGTGCGCGACGTGGCGCGGAAGTATTTCCGCGAACCGTTCCGCGCGACGGTTTTGGTCACCCCCCAAGCCTCCGCGGCGGCGTAGGCTTGTCGCGGCGGTCTTTTGCCGGCCGCGGCAATTGCATTCGGCCCCGGCCGGGGGTAAAAACTAGCCATGGCTGAAGTCCAAAATACCCAACAATCCGGCGAGATGACCCGCCGCTTCATCGAATTCGTTCTCATGCAGGCGCAGCAAATTGCGCTCATGCTCGGGCAAATTCCCGGCCCCGACGGCAAGCCGATGGATCCGAACCTTCCCGTGGCCCGGATCTTCATCGATCAACTCGAAATGATCCGTGAAAAAACGCGGGGGAACCTGAGCAAGGAAGAAGAAGATATGCTGACCAAGGTGCTGGCCGATTTGCAGTTGGCTTTCGTCGAGGCGGGTCATCAGGCGGCCGACCCCGCACCGGCGGTCACCGCGGCGGTGGAAAAGTCCGGAGCACCCGTCTCCGAAACCCCGCCGGACGAGGACGACGGAAAAAAGAAGTTCAGCAAAAGCTACGGTTGATTGCCGCCGCCCGGCCCCGCACTATCTGGCCTCATGGAAATCAACGAGTCGGTTTTGCACGGAACCCCTTTGCTCGCCCTCCGCGGGCGCCTTGACGGCACCGCCTCTCCGGCGGTCGAAGAAAAAGTCACCATCCTCCTGGCCTCCGGCGCGACGCGTTTGGTCTTCGATTGTTCCGGTATCGAGTACGCGAGCAGTGCGGGCCTGCGCGTCTTCCTCTCGGCGGCGAAGAAACTGAAGACCGCCGGGGGCCGTTGCGGCTTTGCCGCGCTGACCCCTCCGCTACGCGAAATTTTCAGTATTTCCGGTTTTCTCGATGTGCTCGAGATCCATGACACCGTGGAGTCGGCCGCCGCCTGAAGCCATGACCCAACTGACTTTCACCGAAGAAATCGTCCTTCTGGCCCTCGACGACAAAAGCGGGGCGCAGCTGCACCTGCCAGTCACCGCCCTGAGCTACGGATTGGCCGGTGCCGTGCTGGCCGATCTCGCGGTGGCCGGAAAAATCGATACCGACCCCGAGCGCGTCACCGTTTTGGACTCATCGCCCACCGGCGATCCCCTGCTCGACCCCTGGCTCGCCTTGATCAGCGCGGAGACCACCGCCCGTTCCGTGGCCTACTGGCTTTCCGTGCTCTCGGACCGGCGGACGGAGATCGAGCAACCCGCGCTGGATCGTCTCATGACCCGAGGCATCCTGCGCCGGGAGGACAAAAAAATCCTCTGGGTCATCGGTCTCCGGCGCTACCCCACGGTGGACGGGCACGAGCGCACCGAGGTACGCACGCGGCTCGGGCAACTCATCCTCGGGGAAGACCTGCCCGACCCGCGCGACGCCATCCTCATCAGCCTGTTGAGAGGCTGCCGCCTGACCGACCACATTTTCGAAGGCCCGGAATTCGCGGCGCGCGAACAACGCCTGGTCACGCTGGCCAAAATGGATTTGGTCGGCCGCGAAGTGGCAACGGCCACGAACGAGGCGATCGTTGCGCTGACCGCCGCAATGAATGCGTCCGTGCCGCACATGTAGAGACCGCCCGGCCGCTCCACTTATACCAAGGGCCCATCGCATTGGGACTTTGTCCTTCGGCCCCGGGGTAGGGTCGGACCTCCGGGCCGACCGCGAACCTTCTCTGGGCTTCGACACGGCCGGTCCAACCGGAACGCAGTGAAGATGGCCCCTAGGCAAAGGCCCAGCCCTACCACTCGACCAATAGTCGAAAAGCTAAAGGACGTTGGTATTAGTGCACGCCCTCGCGGCGCCCCCCTCAAAAAAAACCGGCGGCCTCTTGCGAAGCCGCCGGTTGGTGAAGGATAACCGGGAGGTTATTTGAGGTGCTTGGAGACGTGCTTGGTCATCTCGAACATGCTGACGATTTTTTTGCCTCCGAAGATGGACTTCAGATTCTCGTCGGCGTGGATCATCGTCCTTTTGACTTTGTCCTGCAGCTTGTTCTTCTTGATGTAGTCCCAAAGCCTTTTCGTCATTTGTCCGCGGGCAGCGGGCTTGGCGCCAACAACGGCGGCGAGAGCGGCGGAAGGCGTCACCGGCTTCATGAGCGCGGGATTGGCTTTCCGTTTTTTCTTCACCACTTTTTTCTTGGCGACTTTTTTGACGGTTTTTTTGGCTGGTTTTTTCTTGGTTGGTTTTTTCGTGGCCATATCAACCCGTTGTGTTGACAGATTCTCTGGGGGTCTGCAACCACAATTTATAGGGGTGCACCAAGGTAGGTCGCGCCATCCGGGCGTGATTCGAGAAGGGAACCGCGAGGGGGCGGGGTACGGGGTGCGGCCCGCTGGGGCGACTGGGCCCTACCGGAGAGGGTATCGAGGGGTCAGGGTGCGATCTCGACTTGGACGCGGTAAAATCGCCCACCGGTCGAGCCGAGGCCGGTTTCCGTCACCGTCTTGGTCGTGTCGTCGCCGGTCACGGGGTTGGCTTGGCCGTCCGCGATTTGGGTGACAACTGCCCAATCATCGCCGGAGGTGAGATGGGTGCGGGCCATGACCGTGTAGACGCGACCGGCCACGGTCGGGAATTGGACGCGGAAGGTATCGCCGGTCGACTCGACGGCCAGGGCCGGGAAGCCGCTGGCGGTATTCATCGGATTCGAACCAACAATGTATTCCTCGCGGTCTTTGAGACCATCGCGGTCAAAGTCGCCGCTGCCATCGCGATCAAGGTTGCCGAAGTTCTCCAGTTCCCAAACATCGGGCAGTCCGTCGTTGTCGCGGTCGGGGTCCGTGCTGCCGCCGTCGTCGAAACCGAGGGTGACGAGGTGCGGGCCGGCTCCGGTGAGTTCGACTTCGACCTGGTGCGTTTGCGCTTGGTTGCGCCGCTGCACGGTGGTGGTCGCAACGGTGTCGACGGCCGCGGTGTTGATTTGCGGGGCCTCGACCCAGGCGCGGACCACTTCGCTGCCGCTGGCGTTGGCCACGCTGACGCGAGTGTTGTTTTCGACCACTTCACTGGTGAGGCCTTCGTGGCCGTAGAGCATGAGGTCAAGGAGGTTCGGCGAAAGGCCGATGCGGACAAAAAGTTTGGAAGGCCCACTCAAGGTGTAGCTCGCGGCAATCCGTCCTTGGTTGGCGGCCGGCAGGGAGATCGTTTTGCGCACACCGTCCGAGGTGAAGGTCCAGCCTTTGGCGCCGCCCGGAGCCGCACTGACGGCATAGTCGGCATTGACACCCGCGCTGCTCCCGGTCGAACCGGTGAGCGAATACCAATCCTTGAAGCCGCTGGTGCGGTAAGCCGTTTCGTTGCTCAAGCCTTCGTCCTCGGTATCCGTGTTGCCGTAGGAGGCGAAGTTACCCGCCACCTGCCAAATCTTGCCGGTGCCATCGCGCAGCCAGGCCGCGGTCATGCGTCCGCCCTTCTTCTCGAAGACGGCGAAGACACGGCTGTTGAAGAGGAGATACTCGTCCAACCCGTCGAGATCGACGTCCTCCTGCACCGCCTCGTGGGTGCCGGCGGCGGCCAACGCGTTCCACTGCTGCACACGCGCGTAGACTTTGGCGAAGCGGGCCTGGCCTTGGGTGTTGCGGGCGAACGAAGCGAGCGATTGGTTGTCGAGCGACGCGGGATTGATGTAATCCCCGGTGCTGAATTTGCCCAGGTCGTTGGCTTGGCCCGCATTCGGCAGGTAGAACGCGGTTTGGAACATGGCGCCTCCGATGACCGCGCGGGCCACGTCCTGCAGGTGGTCGGAGGTGGCGGTCTTGGCGGCGTTCCAGGCGGCATTGGCATGGCCGTCGACGCCGACCTGACCGAAGGCGCCGTCCGCGCTGAAGGTCTGGGTCTTCAGCTGGTTGAACCAATTGTCATAATTTTCCCGGGTGGCCCAGTCGACCCAGTCTTTGGCCGTCTGAGGCAAGTCGCGGCCGGTGCCGTGATCGACTGTGCCCCAAGTTCCGACAAGTTGCCCGTTGTCTTGCCGCGGGTATTGGATCTGACCCGCGGCGATCTGCCCGGCGGTGACCACGCGGACCCAAGGACGGCTGGCCAGCCAGCGGACGTTGGCGTCGTAACTGGTGGCTTTGGCGTTGCTGGAGAAATCATCGAAGTCGCGCCAGAGGACAACGACTTGGTCCTGCGTGTCGCTGCGGGAACGGCGGGAGAGGAGTTGGCGGACGGGCAACGGCGTGCCCTCGTCGAGCGTGCTATCCAGGTAATCACTGGCCACCTCGTGAATGGGGAAAATTTTCATCCCATTGACTTCATTAAGACGGTACCCCGAGGTGCTCAAAGCGTTGTTCCGGCCGAACCATTTGACGAAGTGACGCATTTGGTCGGCGAAGGTGTAGCCGTAGCCCATGCCTTGGATCATGGTGAGGGTCTCGTCGTCCAAGACGCGCTCGGACGACCAGAAAATGCTGCGCGAAGCGGCCGGCACGTTCCCGCCATAGATGGTATCGAGGAACTTCTCCGCGACCTGCTTGTTGGCGAGATTGAACTCCGGGAGGAAATATTTCGGCACGTGGTCGGCGAAGGTCGAGCCGACGAGGGAAATTTTTCCGCCGCCGACCAGACTCTTGATGCGGGAGTTAAAAGTGGGGCCGTCGTTATTCGGCCACGGGCCGGCATTCGGGTTCTTGGCCCATTGGAGCGCGGAAGCGAGCGTCGGGGTGATGTGCAGGGTGAGTGGCGCGTTGTAGGCCTCGTGAGTCTCGAGCAGACGGGAGTAACCGACCGCGGGGGTGCCGCGGCGAACCCAGGTCTGCGCGGTCTCGGCCCGGTCGATAGCTTGGTTGCCGTGGGCGAGAAGCATGACCTTGGCGTTCCTGTTGCGGTCGTTGCTTCCGCTCCGGCCGAAGAAGCTGGAGAGCTTGCCGTTGAGGCGGATGTTGTCCTGATCCCGCCAGAAATCGGAGGCCAGCCAGTCGTCGTAGATGGTGTCGCGGATGTCGTTACGGCCCGGAATGTCCCCGCTGCCGCTGCCGATAGTGTTCGGCATGGTGGTGAAGACCTGGAAATTCAGCGTGTCGGGATTGCCGCCCCAACCGGCGTCGATAAGATGCTGGCGGTCGACGGAAATTTCGACGGCATCGTAGCGGCTGGACCAGGCGATGCGGTCGCGTCCGGTGCCGAAGCCGCGCGAAATGACGCCGAAGTTGGCCGGGCTCTGGAACTGGTCGGTCGTGTTATTGCCGCGGTTGGTGTCGATGAAGATCGAGCCGAAGTCTTGGCCATAGGCCGCGACGACCGCCTCCCAGCGCATGTCGGTGGCGATGTCGACCTCGTTGGGAATGGCGCGCTCGCCGACGGCGGGGCTGCCCGTGTCGATGACGATGTAGGCATCGACCTGGCCCTGCCAAGCATTCGGCGCGAGGTCCATGAAGTCGACGCGGAAGTAAACACGTCCGTCGGTGGCGCCGCCATCGCGGAAGCTGAAGGCGACGGTGTCGCGCGAGCTGTCGCTGGCATTGGTGCGGTAGACATCGGCGCCCTGGCTGCCGCCCTCATTGTATTCATCCAGCACGAGCAGATCTTCGTGCGTCCAATCGGTGAAGCTGCCGATGGTGATGGCCCCCTCGCCCGCCCCGCCTCCGCCGCCAGTGTTGGACTGGTTCGGATGCGAGCCGTTGGCAAGTTCGGAGGCGTTGTCGAGGTCGTCGTTGTCGGGATCGCCCGCCGGACCGTTGTTGATGTTGCCGGGGCCGCCATCGCGGAAGCTGTAAGTGCCGTTGTCGAGCGGATCGAGGCCGTGGTTGACCTCCCAGCCGTCGGGCAGTCCGTCACCGTCCGTGTCGGTGCGCAACGGATCGGTCTCACTGATGACGATTTTCGGCCAACCGTCGGTCTGCGCGGTGCCGTTGCCGCCGGGCGCGTAGGCGGCGAACAGCGCGGTGTAATTGATCGCGCGCGAGGCGGCGCCGCCGAGGCGGAATTGGGGGTTGGCCGACAGGAGCAATTCGGTGAGCATTCCGTTTTCCGCTTTGAGGAAGAGGTCGGGGCGGCCGTTGAAGTTCCGGTCCTCGCCGTTGCCGTCAGTCAGACCGTCGCCATCGGAGTCCGCTTTGGTCGGACTGGTCTCCTGCCAGGTTTCGAACGAATCAATGATGTTGTTCGGCCAGTCGCCTAGATTCGGGCGGTTCGCGCTGTCGGTGTATTGGTTGATCGTGGCGGCAAGTTGCAGCGGTTTGCCGTCTCCGTCGGTCCAGCCGTCGCGGTCGGCATCCTCGACGCCATCGGAGAGACCGTCACCGTCGGAGTCGGGGTTGAGTGGATCGGTCACCGAGCCGGCCGCTTGGCGGGCGCGGTCGTCGCCTTGGCTCTGCGAGCCGACGCCGGGCACTGCCGGGTGGTTCTGCACCACGGCATAAAGCGGGGGATCCAGGTCGCCGATGAAGTTGGGGAACCCATCGCCGTTGCTATCGGCCGTCAAATCGGTCGGCGGCGAGGACGCCGTGCGCCAGCCGACCTCGAGACCGTCGGGCAAGCCGTCGCCGTCGCTATCGGGGCTGGTCGGGAGCGAGCGGCCGGTGGCGAAGTGGGTGTGGACGTCGCCATTGCTCCAAGTCTCGGCGTTTCCGGCCGGGAGCGCCTTGCGGTTGCTCTCGTCGATGTTGACCAATCCGTCGTTGTCGTCATCGCGGTCGTCGAAGCCGGAAGACTCGACGATTTGGCGCAGGACGACGGAAGCATTGCGCGACGTTCTGGTGACAACGCCGTCAAGCAGTGCCTCGGCCTCGATGACGTAGCTGCCGGGTGCGGTGATGTTCCACGTGTAGCTCCAAAGCCTGATGTTGCCGTTTGTTTCGGACACGGGGTCTCCGCTGACGGCGATGCCGGTCAGCGTCGGTGCGTCGGTCACCCCGGAGTCGGTCTCCACTTGGACCACGTAGGACATGGCATCGGGACCCGGACCGTCGGGAAGAATGAGTTCCGTCGGACGGCCGTCGGGGCCGACCACGGTCGGGCGGGTGATACGGAGGAAGGGTTTGTCGCTCGCGTTGACGGTGACGCGCCGGATGGCCGTGAAGGTGCGATTGGTGTCGCCCGGATCGCGATAGACGACCCGGAACTCCTGCTGGGGCACGGCGGAGTTGTAGAGATTCGGCAAAGGGATAGAGAGCTGGTGAAAGGCGCTGCCGGGACCGAAGCTGCCGTAGTCGATGGACCAACTGTCGCGGTCCTGCGCATTGCCCTCGGCTAGGAACGTGAACCGCGCCATCATCTGCGCGGGCGTGATGGAGATATTGCTCCATGTCTTGGGGAACCAGACGCGCATGATGTAGTTGTCGTCGACCTCGTCGCCGTCATTGGCCGGGAAGGCGACAAGGAGGCGCTCCGCGTTGCCCAAGGTCTGGACGCTGCGGGTGATCTCGCGCACGTGGGCCGCGGCCGCCACGAGGCTGAGATCGCGGGACGAGGAAGCCTCGAGGAGGCGGATTTTGATCGTCGCTGCACCGGAAACCGGGATGTTGTTGTAGGTAAACCGCCACTCTTTCTGGTGGGGACTGTCGATCGACGGGCTGGGTGTCACCTCGGTAGCCCGGGCCCAAGACGGGCTCAAGGCCGTATCGTAGGTGCCATTGCCGTTGAGATCAGTGAAAGTTTCCCCCGCATTCCAAACGCCGTTGCTGTTGGCGTCCACAAAAGGCTCGAAGCCGATGCCATTGCCATTCTGCCGGCGCGTGACCGCATCGTCGTTGTCGGTCTCGGAATCAGCGATGGAATACCAGACTTCCTCAACGGTCATGTCCGTGCGGACCACCATTTCGTAGCCGGACCCGCCCACCGTCTCACCATCGGCGGTCGGGAAGGCAAGGGCACCCCGCGGGGTTTCGGCGTCGTAGTAAAAGACTTGGGTGAAGGTGTTGTAGAGCGGGGCTTCGTTATGGCTGGCATCGAGCGCTGGTTTGCCGGTGGTGGGATAGGCGTTGCGCTTGAGGAAGGCGCGGGCACGCACGACGTGAAAACCCTCGCTCAGGCCGGTCTGCATGGCGAAAGGCCATTGGTCGTAAGGTTTGTCCACTTGCGGCGTGCGCGCATAGTCGTTGTGCGGGAAAAGTCGGACAGTTGCCGGGTCGAAATCGGCCACTCGGAAGGTGGTCATCATCATCTTCTTGTAGGCGACCGAACCCGCGTCGCCCGGCCACCAAGAGGGAGCACCAGCTCCCTCGTTTTTGCAGAAACCGATCTTGTAGGTGAACTTCGTGCCGGGCGGCGGCTTGGGAATACTGGCCGAACCCCACCAGTCGTCGGCGCTTTGGTTGTGGCGGAAGTTGAGTTCGGCCGCTTTGGTTGTGCCACGACCGATGCCGCCGGCTCCCTCGGGGAAGGAACCGTCGGTTGTGTAGTAGACGAAAGCTTTGAAACCATCGCCGACCGAGTTGCTTTTGGCCCAGATGACAAGGTCATCGGAGCCCTCGACCAGTTGCGGGCCGCCGACACCGGTGGTGCCGGCCAGGCCGCCGACCGTGCCCGTAGGATCGTGGAAGACCCACTCCGCAACATTGCCCGAGTAGGTGTTGTAATCGTTGCCCCCGTTACTGGGCAGCGGACCGTGATAGACAGGGTCATTGTCCACCCCGCCGCCTATGGTTTTGATGTAGGTTTCCGCCCCCGGAGAACCGAGCCGATTGCGATCAACAATGCGCGCCGCGAATTTTTCCGGATGCTGGCGGTCGGCAAAGTCCGGCTGTTCGTAGCCAAGGAAGACGTCGGTGCGCAGACCGGGCGGGCTGTCCCGGAGGGCGGCGTCGGTTCCCAGGCCCGTGCCGTTGAGGTCGACACCGCCATCGAGTTTGAGCAGGACGTTTTCGGCTGAACCATCGGCGCGCGCCAGGATGGTGACGGGGCCGCCTTTGACCACCGGCACGGTCGTGCGGTAAGTCAGGTCAGGTGGCGTGGTCCCGGCGGGAAAGCCTCGGTTCTCCAGTCCATAAGGGTTGAAATTTTTATCTCCATCGCGGCCGTCTTGGCGCGTGACCGTGATCTGCGGAACCTCCTCGCCGTTTTGGTAGAGCGTGATGGGACGTGCCCACAAGTCGGACGCCTCCGGAGTGCGGTAGCTGAAGACGAAGTAACCGCCCGGAGGAACGACGACGGCGGGCAGGTTGCTGGCGGCGACATAGAAGTCACCCATGAACGAGCCGTCCGGACCGCGCGCGTATTGGTGCAGCCAGGCATTGCCCGGAAAGCTGGTCGCAATGCCGCGTGACTGACCGGCCACCGTGTTGTCGTTCATCATCATGACCATGGTGATCTCGCCGGCGGCCGTGCCGCTGCGGGTCGAGCCGTCCGGGTTGCGGTTGTCGCGGCGCTCGAAGGCAAGATAATCGCCGTCGGCCCAGAGGCCTTGCTGCAAGCCGCGGGCGAAGTCGTTGTGGATTTTCAAGATGTTCGGGATACTCGGGTCGCCGAACTGTCCGAGATAATGCGTGTTGGCGTGCCGCGGGAAAGCGCCGCCCGATTCGCCAAGGGTCTCGGCTTTGTTGTAGCCGTCGGAATAAATGAGCCCCATGCCCTCGCGGGTCATGTAGAAAGCATGCTGCCATTCCTTCTGCGCGGCAAAGTCGCTGTCGTGGCTGTTAGCGTGGGTCACGCCCATGCCTTGGGGGAACCCGCCGGCTCCGGGCGCATCGAGACCCTGCAAGCCGGCACCGGGATTGCCGAGAGTGCTGTTGAGTTTCGAGCGGAGGTCGTTGTCGACCAGACGCATGCCCGCGTCCCAGTAGCCCCCGTATAAGGGTGGCAGGCCGAGGTGCTCGCCGAAAGCAAGGGCGTCATCGCGCGGCACCTTGTCTTCGAAAACGGAATCGCGGTGGTTGGCGTCGCTGAAACCACGGGTGCGGTTGAATTGCCACTGCACCCCGCCTAGATATCCGGCATCGCTGGTGTCCTTGCCTGCTCCAGATTGCTGGCCGAAGAAGAACTCCGGCACGTGCTTGACCGCATCAAGGCGTAGACCGTCGGCCTTGGTGCGGTCCATCTTCCAGCGCACCGCGCGGATCAAGTAGGCGCCGACATCCTCAACGAAGGCCTGCCGGTTGGAGAGGATATACCCGCGGGCCTTGAGGCGGACCTCCTCGGCGGAAGCGTCCGCGCCCAACTCGCT
>CAMBUL010000036.1 GCA_945871065.1 Chthoniobacter flavus
GGCTAACTGCCATATCCCTTCCTCCAGCAGTCGATTCTTCCATTTGTAGCCCACCCGCGGGCTGATCCCATACTCCCGGCACAGGGCTCGGAAGTTCTCGCAACGCTGCGCTCGCAACGCAAATTCCAGTCTCTTTTCCATAGGTTTGATTTCTTGCCACGGCATAGGCCGCCCACTCTGCCAGAGCGCCCCATGTGTTACCTATGTCCTGAACCACGGGCGTTGCCTATGTCCTGAACCTGCGCCAGTGGAATCGTTGCGGCCGAAGGCCGGAGCAATATCACTCAAGTTTCAAACTCAGGTCTCAGCCTTATTCTCTCTACGTGCATGGTTGCCGTAGGACCAAAAGGGTCCTAGCTTGTTTACGGCGGGTGGCCGGCGGTCGCTGTGCGGTTTACCCGTGCAGAGGAAAGTCCGGACACCTCGGGGCAGCACGCCGCGCGCAAGCGCGGGGCCGGCGGACGCAAGTCCGTTGCCACGGATAGTGTCGCAGAAAATATACCGCCTGCTTCGGCAGGTAAGGTTGAAATGGCGGGGTAAGAGCCCACCGCGTGACGAGTGATCGTCATGGCAGGACAAACCCCGTGCGGTGCAAGACAGAACAGGAATGACGGCCCGCCCCGGCCGTCCCGCGCAAGCGGGACACATTCCGGGTATTAGTCGCATCCCGCGCAAGCGGGGCGTTCCGCGCAAGCGGAGCGAGAGAAATGGCCGCCCGGACGCTTCGGCGTCCGACAGAATCCGGCTTACGGTCACCCGCCCTTTTACTAGTGTGCCGAGGCTTTCTCGGCCCCGAGGCCGGTGTTGGCGCGGACCATCAATTCGGTGAATTTAGCTTCGTCGGGTTTTTCCTTGGAGAGAATGGTGCCGAGCCAAGCGCCGAGGAAGCCAAGCGGAACGCTGACCAGAGCTGGATTTTTCAGCGGGAACAGCGGCTCTTTCATGAAGTCTGGGCTGACCAGGATGAGGATGATGCTCGAGGAGAGCCCGACGAGGAGTCCGGTCACGGCGCCGGCCGTATTGAAGCGCTTCCAGTAGAGCGAAAAGATCATGACGGGAAGATTGGCGCTAGCCGCCACGGCAAAGGCGAGGCCGACGAGGAAAGCGACGTTAACCGAAGGACCGAGGATGATGGCGATGACGATGGCAAGCGCGCCGACCACGAAAGCGGTGATGCGGGCGACGCGGACTTCCTCGCCGGGCTTTTGCTCTTTGCCGTGGTGGATGACGTTGACGAAGAAATCGTGGGCGAAGCTGGTGCTGGCGCTGATGGTCAGTCCGGCGACGACGGCGAGGATGGTGGCGAAGGCCACGGCGCAGATAAAGGCGAAGAAGATTTCGCCGCCGAGGAAGCGGGCCAATTCGGGCGCTGCCATGTTGGTGCCGCCATTGGCCGCGATGTGGTCGGGTCCGAGCAGGCTGGCGGCGCCGAAACCGAAGAACGTGGTCATGATGTAGAACAACCCGATGATGAGCATGGCCCAGACGACGCTGGCGCGCGCCGTTTTGGCGTCGGGCACGGTGTAGAAGCGGATCAGAATGTGCGGCAGTCCGGCGGTGCCGAGCAGGAGGGCTATACCGAGAGAAATCTGGTCCCACGGATTTTTGAAGATGAGTCCGGGCGTGAGGAAATTGCGGGTGACGCTTTGTCCGTCCGCCGTGGTCGAAGTGATGGCGGTGAGCGAGGAAAAGAATTTGCCGAGGTCGAAGTCGTAGCGCTGCAGCACGAGAACGCTGAGGAAGAAGCTGCCCGCCATGAGCATAACAGCTTTGATGATCTGCACCCAAGTGGTGGCCAGCATGCCGCCGAAAACGACGTAGACCACCATGAGGATCCCTACGCCAATGACCGCGAGTTCGTAAGACACGCCGGGGATGAGTTGGCGCACCAGCACACCGGCGCCGACCATTTGTGCGATCATGTAGAAAAGGGAAACGGTGAGTGTGCTAAGCGATGCGGCGGCGCGGACGGGACGCGGCTTGAGGCGGTAGGCGAGGACGTCGGCCATAGTGTATTTGCCGGCGTTGCGCAGGGGTTCGGCCACGATGAAAAGGACCGTCAGATAAGCGACGAGAAAGCCGACCGAATACATGAAGCCGTCGTAGCCGTTCATGGCGATCATGCCGGCGATGCCGAGGAAGCTGGCCGCGCTCATGTAGTCGCCGGCCACGGCGAGTCCGTTCTGCCATCCGGTGATGCGGCGTCCGGCCGCAAAGTAGGCGCTGGCACCGGAGGATTTCCGGGCGCTATACCATGTGATGACAAGCGTGGCGGCGACGAAGGCGAGGAATATCCAGAGCGAGGCCTGGGAGGCGGCGGCGGCGAGGGGCAGGGGGTGCATGAGTTATTTGTGCTCCACGCCGAATTTGCGGAGCAAGGCGTGTTCGCTTTTGTCCCAGCCGGCGGCGGCGACGACATAAATCGCGGCGAGGATCCACGCCATGAAAAACTGGGAGAGCGCGTAGGCGTAGGCGAGGTTGACGTCGCCCCAAACTTTTTTCTCCATGAGTCCGGGAAACCAACCGACGCCGATGGGCAGGAGGAAATAGTAGACGATGAAAAAGACGGTGGCGGGAACGATGAGGCGCAGTTTGCGGCGGACGAGGCGTTTGAAGTCCGGGTCCCCGGCGATGCGGCCCCACTCGACGGGATCGATGTCTTCGTCGGCGGTGCGCTCGTGGTCGGGCTTGCTGCCGCTGCGGCCGAGCGGGGCGATGTCGGTCTGGGAACCGACGATGGACGTGTAGTCCTTGTCTTCGGGGGATGATGACATGCGGCGGATATGACCAGAGGTGGAGGGGAGAGGAAAGTCCGGAATGGTCCGCGCAGCGTGCTTATTTGTGTTTCGCGAGGCCGAAGCCGGTTGGATCAATGACGGTTTGAGCGGAGCCGGAGCGTGGACCATTGACATTATCTAACTAGTCATGCAGACTGGTCATGTGACTATCACCGCCACCGAGTTCAAAGCCAAATGCTTGGCTCTCATCGACGAGGTGCAGGAAAAGGGGGGTGAGCTGCTTATTTCGAAACACGGTCGCCCCGTCGCCCGTCTGGTGCCGGTGGCTGCCGAGAAGCCATGGTTGGCTCTCCGTGGCAAAGGAAGGTTTACCGGGGATGCGTTCGCGCCAGTGGTTGACGAGAAGGAGATCGAGGCGTTGCGGTGAGTCGTCCGCTGCTCGATACCCATGCGTGGATCTGGTGGATCTGCGGCGATTCACGTCTCACCCTGCGCGAGCGCGAAGCTTTGGATAATTTGCTGCCGTCCGAGCGTCCGGTTTTGGCGGAGATCAGTTTGTGGGAAGTGGCGATGTTGGTGGAGCGCGACCGTTTGGAGTTGGATATGGATCTTGAGCGCTGGTTGGCCGTGGCCTCGGCACCTGCGACCGTCGAGCTGGCACGGCTCACGCCTGCAGTGGCTGCGGAGGTGGCGCGCTTGCCCGAAAAATTTCACCGCGATCCGGCTGATCGCTTGATCGTCGCTACCGCGCGGGTCATGAAACTGCGGGTCTTGACGCGAGACAAAAAAATTAGCGCTGCGCGCGTTGTGCCCTTGTGGCAGGCGCCTTGAGAAAGCGGTCGGGCTGGTGGGATTCGAATGCGCCCCGGCGCATCTTCGACCCACGGCCTGTCGCCGCGGCGACCGCTCTAGTCGGGCAGTTGATCCAAGGCTTCGCGTCCCTTGCCGGTTTTGTAAAAGTGCTCGCGCCGCACCGCTTCGGAGCGGGTTGGGAATTCCTCGTGATGGATCAGTTTCCACGGTGCGCCGTGTCTCGTCGCAAGGGACTGGCCGTTATTGTGCTCACCTAAGCGCTTCTCTGGAGCCTGCGAAGAGCCGACGTATCTGCGACCGTTTTCTCACTGCGCAGCACGTAAACGTGAAACATGCGGGAAAGGGTGGTCGGGCTGGTGGGATTGGAAGGACAGGCCTGTCGCCGCTCCATTGATCCGCTTGGTAGTGGCTGTGGAAGCGGGGAAAATCGGGCTGGTGGGATTCGAACCCACGACCTCTGCGTCCCGAACGCAGCGCTCTACCAAGCTGAGCCACAGCCCGTAACAAAGTCTTTATCGCATGGTGCGGGGAGGGACGCAAGGAAAGTCGAACACCGTGCCATCTTTGATCCAACGGTCGGTCGCCGCGGCACACGGAGTGAGACTTTTGGCCAGTGGCCGCCGCAGCGAGCAATGTTCTTGCGGCTATGCAGTGGCCGAGACAATGCCACTGATAGGATTCCGGGGTCTGCAGGGTCGTTGTCTTCCCGCAGTTTCGCGATAAATTGTCGGTAGTCGGACCATGATGACTTTCCTCCCCAGCTCTGGCCGCCGGATCCCGGTTCTTTTGGCCGCGGCTTTTTTCTGGGCTGCCGGGTCGCCCGCCCGCGCGGCAGAGCCGGATATTTTCGCTGCTCCCTTCCAAGACGGTGAGCCGGTCTGGGTTTCTTTTGTCAATGACTTGGTCGGATGGCGACCCTATGCCGAGGCGGGCTTCCTCGGTTCGAGCACGGTGGTGGGCAATGTCGAGGCTGGTCTGCTTTGGACTGGCCACGAGGTATTCGTGCGCGATCCAGCCGTAACCAACGGGTTTATCGCTTACACCAATCCGCATGCGCTCAATGAGCTGGATTTTCACGCGACCATGGTCGGCCATGTGCTGGCCGGAAGTGGTTTCGACGGGACGAACTACACGCTGGCGGGTATCGGCATGGTGCCTCAGGCCACGCTGGTCTCTGCGGCAGTCGCCACCGCGTTCTCGACCAACAATGCGGGGGCCTTCAACACCAGCTACCTGTCGGTCGTCGCGCCTTACCGTGCGCTGATGACCGGTGAAGGAGTGCCGCAGGCGGACGTGATCAACAGCAGTTGGGGTGGCCCCGATCCCGCGGCGGCCGGCCCGGAGGCGTTGGCTCTCGACGGGCTGGCGGCGCAAAATCCTTCCGCCATGCTTGTCTCCTCGGCCGGCAACGGTGACGATGAGGACGTCGGCTGGCCCGGCTCGGGCTTCAACGGGGTCACGGTCGGCGCACTCGGCGGCAAAAATTTTCTCGTGCCGGCGGATTTCACTTCACGAGGGCTGGCGGACTTCTCGAATCCGGTCACGGGAGTCACAACAACCAATGCCCGGGCGGCGGTGCACTTGGCCGCCCCGGGGGTGTATTTTTTCCTCGCGGCTTACCTCGGCGACGAGGGCGGGCTGTCCGCGGCTCTGCCGGAATTGACTAGGGAACCGCCGCCGACCGATTTGTATTTCATCGACATGTCCGGCACAAGTTTCGCCGCGCCTATGGTGGCCGGTGGTGCTGCCGTGCTCAAGGATGCGGCCAATCGCGATCCTTTGCTCAATCTGCAGGGCTTGAGCAATGCCCCGGATACGCGGGTGGTGAAGTCGGTGCTCATGGCCGGAGCCCAGGCGACCTTCGGCTGGGATAACGGCCAGGAGTCCGGTCCCGACGGGGCGGTGCGTACCACGCAGGCGCTCGATGCCGCGACGGGTGCGGGGGCGCTGGAATTGGAGCGCGCCGGCTTGGCTTATTTGCAGGGCACGCGGGATGTTGCCGGTGGGGCAGGGGGAAGTATTCTCGAGCGGGGCTGGGATTTCGGGGCCGTCGCCGTGGGTGGCCGCAACGATTACCTCTTCGGCGGCGCCTTCGGTCAGCCGGTGGATTTGACGGTCTCGCTCAACTGGTTTGCCGGCCGCACCTTTGATATGGCGACTGATTTGGGGAGCGACCTTAGCTTTGCCGACTTGAACCTTGAAGTTTGGGAGGTGACCGACGGCACTTTTGCCTCGCTCGTCGGTGCGTCCTCCACCGCTTTCGGAAACTCGGAATATTTGCGCCTCGGTTTGTCCGGTGACCGCACTTACGGATTGCGCGTGCGCTTCGATGGTCTGGTCTTCGACCAGACTGCGGGTGTGACATCCGAATCGTATGGTCTTGCTTGGTTCGCCGGTGGCTATGACACGCTTTTCTGGAACGGTGGCACTGCCTCCGGCACGTGGAGCGGGTTGAACGGAAGTTGGAACACGGCGCCCTCCGGGACGAACGGAATAAGCGAGGCGGTCACTACCGGACTGGACCGCCTCATCATCGCGCCGGGCGAAGGGAGCAACCTCACCGTGACGGTCGATGGTCCGCAACTTGCACGGGGACTCGAAGTTAGGGATGGGGTTGTCACCTTGACCGGCATCAACGGGGCCGCGATCAGCCTGTCGGGCGAAGGGCTGACCCTCGGCGCGGGGGCAGGGGGAGAGATGGTGCTGGAAGCCGCGGTGTCTTTGCTGCTCGCGGGCGACCAAGCTTGGTCCAACGCATCATCATTCGATCTCCGCGTCGGCGGCACCATCACCGGTCGCGGTGACCTGCACTTACGATCGCAGGCCGGAGGCTCCGTGGTTTTGTCCGGCTCGGTGGGCCACCGCGGTGCGGTAGTCAACGACGGCAGCGGGACCGGCACCAACCGGATCAGCGGGATCATCGGGCCCGAGGTGACCGGCGTCACGCAAGCCGCCGCGTCCGGCACGCTCGTGCTCGGCCCCGGGCGACACAACTACGCGGGTGAGACGACGGTGACGGCGGGTACGCTGCTGGTCGAGGGCGACATTTCCTCGAGCGTGCTCACCACGGTGGGGAGCGGCGGGTTGCTGGCCGGGAGTGGACGGGTGGGGCCTGCGGTGATCTTCGGTGGTGGCACGGGCAGCCCCGGGAATTCCCTCGGCACGATGTTTGTCGACGGCAACCTGACCTGGCTCGGCGGCGGGAATTTCAATTGGCAGATCCACGACGCTGCCGGGTTGGCCGGCGGGGCGACCGGCTGGGATCTTTACCGTGTGGCCGGAGTGCTGGATCTCGGCGCGCTCACCCCGGAAAGCCGGTTCCGGATCAATCTCTGGTCGCTGGCCACCGTCGGTCCCGATACGGATGGCGATGCGGTCAACTTCGATTATGCCCGCGACCATGCCTGGACTATCGTGGTTTCCGGTCTCGGGGTATCCGGTTTTGACGACGCGGCATTCGATCTCAATACCGTGGCGACCAACGGGACCGGAGGCTTTGCCAACGACCCTTCGGGCGGTACCTTTGGCTTGCGCGTCGAGGGCAATGAGTTGCAGTTGACTTACACCACCGCGGTCCCGGAGCCCGGGGTGAAGGCCCTCGGGGGTCTGGTCCTTTTCCTGGTGGTCGTTCGCTGGGCGCTCCGTGCGCGCGGGATGCACGGACTCATGGAGCCTCGCTGACGGTCTGCTCGAGGCGGTGGATTTCCCTGCCATCGATGCCAAGAGTGCGTACCGTGCGCCGTTGCGGTTCGAGTACTACCTCATGCAGGTGGTGGGCTTTTGCTGTTTTGTCCAAGTGCGGTTCGCGAGCGGGGTCGCGGGGAGCACGCAATTCGACGCCCATGGCGCCGCCGCCCAGATGGACTACGCCGTCCGCGCATTTTTCCCCGCGGCGCATGGGATGGGTGACCTTGAAGGCGTGCTCGTGGTGCTCGAAGGCCAGTCGCACACCGGCCTGCTCGAAAAGTGGGGTCCACGCTTCGCGGATGAGTTTGCTCACTTCGTCATTCATGTCCCGCACGCCAGGGTAGGCGGGGACATGGTAGATGGGAAAAAGGTGCGGCACCGCTTGGCGGGTCGCGAGCGTCTGGCGCAGCCAGTCCTGCTGTGCTCCATCGACCGCATTGAGGTGGTTGGTATCAAGGACGACGAAACTGAGGTAGTCCCCGACGTCGAGGACGTCGTAGCCGGGGTCCCGGGGAAAAGGCCACGAGGCCAGGAAGTAAGGCGCCATGGCGCGGCGCTCCTCGCTATTATTCGGGAGGCTTTGGTCATTGATGATCCATTGTTCGGCACGGTTTACGTCGTGGTTGCCGAGGCAGACCACCAGTGGGATGTGGCGGCCGTCCGGGGTGACCAAATCGCGGCCGAGCGCACGGAAAAAACGCTCCACGCGGCCGGCATGTTCGGGGAGTCCGTCATCGAAGGTAAGGTCGCCACCAAGGACGGCAAAGGCGGGGTCGAGTGAAGCGGCCAATTGCATCATTTGCTCCATGGGTGCACCGTCTTGCGGGTCACCGCCCTCGATGAAGTTGAGAGGACGCTCAAGCTTGGCCGGGAGGGTGCGGAAGCGGCGGATCTTTTTCTCCCCTGCGAGGCGAAATTCGTAGGCGGCGTCCGGTTCAAGGCCGGTGAGTTCGACTTGCGAAACAAGACGTTCGGTGGAGGGGAGCAAACTCTGCCGGGCCGCGGATGTTCGCCACGTATTTTGGTCCTGCTTCTGCCAATCGATGGCGGTCGGTCCGGTGGCTTGATCCTGCCAGCAGATGATCATGGTGGTGGTGGGATCGTGCTGCCAAGTGAGGTAAACATCGGCGGCTGCAGCGGGCGTTGCCTGGCTGGCGGCCAGAAGGGCGCTCAGCGACAGCAGGAAATGGAACGGAGAGGGCATACAGGCAGGATGTTCCGGCGTGGTTCGGCCAGGCGAGGATCTTCCGCGCGTTACGCGGTTTGACAGTCCCGGGAACCCGCTCATATTATCGCATCTCGCTGGTTCGCAATTGTGTCCCGGCGGATGATCCTCCTCCGCCCCCATGCGACTGTATTTCCCCGCCGCCGCCATCTTGCTGACATCCTTATTGTCGGCCGCGCCAGTCATCAACGAGGTCCAGTCGACCAATACCTCGTTGCCGGATCAATACGGTCAGCTCATAGATTGGGTGGAGATCTACAATCCCACCAATGTCTCCATCGACCTGAGTGGCTACCGTCTCTCAGACAGCCTCAACGACCGCTCGAAGTTTGTTTTTCCCGCGGTGAGCATCGGTCCCGGCAGATATCTGCTGGTCTGGTGCGGTCAGTCCGCCGAGTTTCCGGTACCGGGGCCGTATCCGGCCGGCCAGTTGCGATCGGCCAGCTTTGCGATTAGTTCCGGGGGTGAGTCGATCGTGTTGACGGCACCCGACGGCGCGATGGTGGTCGATGAGTTTCCTGCCTTGCCCATCGGGACGTCGGGCGGCATTGGCCGTTCGTTGGGCCGGGGAACCGCCGATTTTTCCGGTGCTCTCTATTTTTACGCGGCGCCCACTCCGGGCGCGGCCAACACCACGGCGGGGTTGGCGACCGAGACCTTGCCTGTGCCCTTGGTCTCCCGAGGTGGCGGCGTCTTCCGTTCTGACGTCACGGTACAGTTGTCCATCCCAGCTGGACTGACGGGCGCCACGGTGCGTTATACGCTCGACGGATCGGATCCGACAGAGTCTTCGCCGGCGTATGACGGACCGATCACGCTGACCGCCGCGGCAAACCAGAACACGCGCTATTCGTGGATTCGGACCAATTCCCAGTCGGTTGGTCCACCGTACTACGAGGGATGGCAGCAACCTCAGGGCACGGTTGCGCGCCTCAATGTCCTCCGGGCGAGGATCTTCAAAGTGGGCGTCGCGCCCGGACGAATTGTCACGCAGTCATACGTCGTGCATCCGGACGGCGCCGGGCGCTACCCGTATCCTGTCGTGTCCATCGCCACAGATCCGGCCAATCTTTTCAACTCAGCCAAGGGTATCTACGTGTCGCCCAATTTCTGGTATGAGGGAAGCGCGTGGGAGCGTCCGGGTCATATCGAGTTTTTCGAAAGGAACGGCACGCTGGCCTTTGCTGGCGACATCGGCATCCGTGTGCATGGCAACACCACGGTCAACCGTCCGCGCAAATCCCTGCGCATTTACGCACGCAATGCGGAAGGTCCCTCCACCTTCAACCACCGCATTTTTCCCCAGAAGGACACGGCGTTTTTCGACACTTTCCTGCTCCGGGCGGGCGGTAACGACTGGGGACAGGCGATTTTCCGCGATGCCTTGGTCAGCGAGATCGCTGCGCCATCCGGTCTCGACCACATGTCGGCGCGTCCGGCGGTGGTCTTTATCGATGGGGAGTATTGGGGCCTGCACAATCTGCGGGACCGGATCGACGAGGGGTACTATTTCCACCGCTACGATCTCGGCGAGACGGAGTTCACGCAGCTGGAGATTCCGGCGGGCAACAACAGTAGTTGGCCGGTGTACGACCGCGGGAACGATGCGGCGGGCCTGTTGCAGGATTTCGAGGACATCCTGCGCGATGCGGCCGGCAACGAGTTTGGCGGTGTAGCCGGTTATGACACGCTGGCCGACCGGATCGACATTGCCAATTTCATCGATTACCAGGCACACCAGATCTGGTCCGGCAATACGGACTGGCCGGGGAACAACGTCCGGCTCTGGCGCACGGTGACGCCCGACCGGTCGTCCGGCGCGTCCCCCCGGCATGACGGTCGCTGGCGCTGGATCCTGTTCGACGCCGACTTCGCCCTCGGGCTGGATTTCTTTTACGTGCCCGGGTACCAGCAGGGTCCGGAGCACAACACGCTCGCTTACGCATCGCAATCGGGCGGAGCAAACTTCATCGGCAACAGTAGCAACGGCACTCTGCTCCTGCGCAAGGCCTTGGAGAATCCCCGTTTCCGGAACGAATTCATCAACCGTTTCGCCGACCTGCTAAACACCACGCTGTCGGCCGAACAGGCTGCGGCCAAACTGGAAGAATTCCGCGCCCTTTACGCGCCCGGCATGGCCGAACATGTCGCGCGCTGGAACCAACCTTACAACTGGAACAATGAACTGGCTCGCATCGGGAACTACCTCGCGTCGCGTCCGGCCGCTGTGCGGGGACATTTGTCGGGCCTTTTCCGCCTGAATGGAACGGCGGATGTCACGGTCGATGTGGCGCAGCGCGGACGTGGAACGGTGAAGATCAACACCATCGGCCTCGAAGGCTCGACGCCGGGCGTACCCGAGCAGCCCTACCCGTGGACTGGGACCTATTTCCGCGGAGTCCCCATGACGGTCTCGGCCAGCCCAGCGCCGGGCTACCGATTCGTGCACTGGCTCAAGCAGGTTGCGCAAACCGCGACCACGGTAACCGCTTCCGATGCGGAAGCCAGCCACGAGATTTACAGCACCAGCATCACCATCACACCGACGCTGGACGCGGACACCACGTTCAAGGCGGTGTTCGAACCAGAGCCGGCTACGTTGCTGGCCATCACTCCGCCGGTCTGGACGACCGGAGTGAGCAATGCGCCGGTCACGGTGCGCGCGGTCAACTCGCTGGGCGATACCGATGCGACGTTCACCGGCACGGTAACCCTCACGCTTACGCAGCGCGGCGGAGTGCTCGGCACTTACAACGCAGCGGCGGTCGCGGGAGTGGCCACTTTCGCTTCGGTGGACTTGCCCGCCGGCAGCTACACGCTCTCGGCCAGCGCGGGCGCATTGGCCACCTTGGCGCCGGTCGGGTTGACGGTGCGTAGCTCGGCAACCTTCGTACCTTCGGGCAGCGGCGTATGGCACAACGCGGCCAACTGGGATACCGGTGCGGTACCCGACAGCCCCGCGGCTTCGGTGATTATTCCGCCCAACACCGCAGCCAATCGCGATGTGACTAACAACGCGCCGACCACGGTGGCATCTGTGACTTTTGAGTTGGGCAGCTCCGCGTTCCGCAGCCGAATCAACGGCACGACCGGGCAACCGTTCACCCTCGCCTCGACCAGCGGCATCTCCACCGTGACGGTCAACGGCACAGGCGCCGGCCACGCCAACCTTGAAGTGCCCGGCGGCGTGGTCTTCTCCAATCAAGTCGTCCTCGACGTGCAGAACACCGGGTCGACCAATGCCGAATACGGCGCGCTTCGTTTGCAGGGATTGGTGTCCGGCCCTGCCTCGATGGTCAAACGCGGTCCCGGCATGGCGGGGATCACCGGGGCAGGCAAGACATTCTCGGGGAACATCACCATCGAGCAGGGCGTATTGACCTTCTCCGAGCCGGCCATCACAGCCAACAACGTGACCAACTACTCGGTGCAGTCTGGTGGGCAGTTTCGGCTCAGCTCGGCCGGCAATCCGCGCAATTACCTTTTCAAAGGGCCTCTCCAACTCGCTGGCAGCGGTCGCTCCGGCGTTCCGGAAAACGAGAACCTCGGGGTGCTCGGTGCCTTGCGACTTGAGACCGGCGGAACCGGCACAGTGGCCGTGCTGACCAACCGGATCCACCTCAACGACTCGGCCGATGTGCATGTGCCGGCAGGCAACGCGATGCAACTCGGGGGTCCGCTGACCACGTCGACCAATACCAATGTGCTGGCCAAGTCCGGTGGCGGCACCTTGGTGCTTTCCGGCCACACGTCAGCTTTCACCGGTGGCCTTGCCGTCAGCCGCGGCGTGCTGCGGTTCGATGCGGCCATGCTGACCAACACCGTGCGTGCTCTGGTTTTGACCAACGAGACTGTGCTGACCGGCACGGGGCGCTGGGGCGGAAGCCTTGTAGCACGCGACGGTTCCGCTTTGGCCTTCTTCCCCGGATTGTCGCCGGGTGATGTGGCGCCCTTGCAAGCGGGGAGTTTCGCGGCAATCGGCACCGTGACGATTGCGGTTACGCCGGGCGAGGGGGCAGTGACGGGAGCGTATCCTCTGTTGACCGTCGATGGTGCGGCTGCTGGCTTGGATAGTCTTTCGCTGGCCTTGGCCTCGACCAATTTTCCGGCCGGCAGTCTAAGCTTCAGCAATGGCACGCTCTACGCCGTACTGTCGGCCACCGTCAACCCGGCCACCGCATGGCTCGCGCAATACGGACTTCCCACCGATGGCAGCGGGAATGGAGCCGCTGATGCCGACCCGGACGGCGACGGGTTGGACAACTTGTTCGAGCGTGCCCTGTTTTTGAATCCCTTGGTGGCTGAGTCGCGTGGTTGGCCCGTGACGATCGGATCCGAAGTCGAGACTTTTGTGGTCACCTACCGGGTGGCGCGAGACCAGAACGATTTGACTGTCTCGGCTGAGTCATCGCCGGTTCTCGGGACGGATGCCGTCTGGACAGCGCTTGCTTCGGAAATCAGCGACGACACGCACGCTGATTACCTCATTTACCGTGCAGTCTTGCCGCAGGCAGGGACGTCCGGTTTTGTTCGCATCAAGGTGACAGTGCGCGCGGGGGAGTAAGCAGCGGGCCGGGCCCGGGGCGCGAAGCCTTTTCAGATTACCTCTCAGCTCGAGGGAACCAGTTTCAGATCGTCCAAATAAAGGAACCCGTCGGGACTAGCGAGTTCGAAGGTGATTTCTAAGATGCCCTCGGAAGTCAGTTTCTCCTTGTTCAGGTCGCGTTCTTTTTTGAATTGGATTTTGAAATCCTTGGAAACCGTGGACCAGTTGCCGGAGGGACGGAAGTCGGTGGATTGAACTTCTTGGTCGGAGATGACGTTGCGTTCGCGCCGCACCGCACCGCGCTCGCCGCGGACGAGACGGTCCTCGCCGAGTTGTTTGGATCCGCGCCAACCGACGGTGTAGCTGGCGTTGGCGACCTGGTTTCCCTTGGCTTGGAAGCTCAGCTTGTAAGTCTTGCCGATTTCCAGCTGCAGTGGCTGGCGAAGGACGAAAAAGTTCGAGGGGGCGCCGGTGCCGCGCCGCTCGGCGGAGGCGCTGAAAAGGTCACCCCGGCGATCAAATGTTCGGGTTGCCGGGATGTTGAGGCGCGGCATGGGTAGGGTGGGGGTGGCCGGGGCAGCGTAGCCGAACTTGAAGGCGCGCGTCCCCTCGACGGGTTGCGCACCTGGATCCTCTTGCGCCGTCACGCTGTTGGCGTAGGCAAAGAAATTCCCGCGCGAGGCACCCGCATCGACATCCCAGCCCGAGGGGAGTTGCCATGCGGCGGGCACGGGCTTCTCGCCGGTGAGGTCATTGGCGGTCTGGAACTTCGGTGCCTCCTTTGTTCCTTTGTTGGCCGCCCAAGCGACCCGACCGTTGCTTTTGCCGACGACAAGATCGAAGAGTCCGTCTCCGTTGAGGTCGCCGGTCGCGATGGTGTGGATGCCGGAGCCAAGAACGAGGGCCTGACTGTCATCGGGGGTGAGTCCGCCGTTTTTGGCGAGGAAACCGGAGGGCGAGATGCTATCCCCGAATTTCCAGCCGGACGGTCTGACATAGGCGGTGACGCGGCCCCTGCGGTCGGTCACCAGAATGTCCAGATTGCCGTCCCCGTTGACATCGGCGAGTGCGGGGGTGAGTTGCTCGCGTCCTTTGCCGAGCGCCAGCGCTTGGCGTTTCTCCTCATTGAACGCGGGGGCAGCGGCCGAGCCCTGGTTGAGGAAGATGTGGATGTTATTGGCGGAGTAGGATCCCTCGCCGACGAGGAGGTCGGGTTTGTTGTCGCCGTCCCAGTCGTGCATGAGTGGAGCGAAAACATTGCCCCATCGGGCAACGGGATCCTTCATGGTCGGAATGACGGCTTTGGCGATGGACCGCGGCTGGGGGAATTGCGGCACTTGGGCCGAGCCGCTGTTACGGACCACGAAAATGTCGCCGAAGTAGTTGCCGGCCACGAGATCCAGCTTGCCCGTTCCGGTCAGGTCGGCGAGTGAAGCGCGCACGCCTTGGCGTCTCTTGGTCCATCTTTGGTTCCAGCCTCCGACCTCTTGCTCGCCACCGAGCATGGGTGGAGTCCACGGTGGATCTCCTTCGCCGGAAGCGAGCCAGGGAGTTGTCAGCTCGCCAGAAGTGAACTTGGGTTGCTCTTTGCTGCCGCTGTTGAAGTAAATGCGTATGAAGCCGAGCGGGTCGGAAGAGAGGATGTCCGGCAGTCCATCGTTGTTGAGATCGCCGACACTCACGCCCACGGGCATGGGAGTTTCGGCGACGTTGCCGCTTTCGCTGAGCACGGGGAGGAAACCGCGGAAGCCGGCGAGGAAGCCGTCTTTGTCCACGCCGCTCCAGAGGTTCGGCGCCCGCAGGGTGCGCTCGAAGCCACCATTGCGGACGGCGTCCTTCGGCCCTGCCGGTGCGGTTGCGGGGTTTTGCGCGGCAAGGGTCAAGGGCAGGACCGCGCAAGCGAGAACGAGGCTTTTCCGGATAATGCGCACAGCCTGATGTTTAAGCAAAAACCGGCAGGGAGGCCAGCAGTCAGTGCGGGGGAGGCGGAGACTTTGCCTCGGTGTCAGGCGGCGAGGATTGGGATTGAGGCCGGGAGATCGCGCCGGCCGCCCGTTGGCGCGTGGCAGAGAACAGTTATGCCGCCGCGGCCTGTGCGACCAGTGCTGCCCCGATGGCCTGCGAGAGGTCTCCGAGCCGTGCCGGGACAATTTCCAGCCGTTCTTTTTGCGCTGGCCAGAGGTAGGGATGAGCAGATTCACGCACCACGCGCAGGTAGCGTTGGCGGAAGTCAGCTGTGGTGGCATGCGGATCCATCAGTCCGCCTCCGATGACCACAATCCCGGCGTCAAGCGTCATGGTCAGCGAGGCCACATGCAGACCCATGACCCGCGCTTGAAAGTCGAAGATGGAGACGGCCAATGCGTCACCATGTTGCGCGCGGTCGCGGAGCGAGAGAACCTTCTCCTTGATCGGGGAGTCCGACTTGGCCAGCTCGTGGTCGGGGAATGAGGGGAGCTGGTCTTCGAGCAAGTGCCGCAGTCCGGAGATTGTGGTGTAAGCTTCCACGCATCCCCAGTCACGGCCGCACCCGCACGGCAACGGTTTCTTTGTCCAACCCAACAAATGCAGTGGCGCGGGCAGATGGCCCGACTCCAACCCGGCCAAGGTGTCGCCGTCCAACGGTCGGCCATCCGCATCAACGTAGGCGCAGCCCAATCCAGAACCGGGCATGAGCATGAGCACCGAGGCTTTGCGTCCGGCCCGCGCGAGCTTTGCTTCCGCCACTCCGCCGAAGTTCCCGTCGTTTCCCACGACCAAAGACAAAGCACGGCCGGCCCGCGTGGCCAGCGCCCGCGCGAATTCCTCATGCACATTCCAGCCGGCAAACTCCACTGGAAAATTGGCCGAGCGATCCATGATACCATAGCTGAGATAGGGGCCCGGAATGGAAAGCCCGACTCCGCCAACATCGTCCCAATCCAGATTGTGACCGGCCAAATAGTCGTCCATGGCCCGGATCCAGCCGATGATGACACCATCGCGTCCCGCTGCTGATTCTGTCGGGCACTGCACGACATCCTGGCCCAGTGGTTCCCCGTCACCGCGCACGGCGGCAATCTTTGTTGTGGTTGCGCCGCTGTCGGTGCCTATGTAGATTTTGTTTTTCACGTTGGACGTTGCAGTCAATCTTCCCGCTCCACTTGGCGTCAAGATGCTTCTGCCCGCCTCCCGCCCCTGAGCTGGCTGCGGCTTGTTTCGCAGGGAGCAGTGCCTCGTGCCCAACGGTGACCGCTCAATTGGCCAGCGTGATACCGTGGCGTTCGAGGGTGGTGCCGGTGGCTTGGTGGTAGCGGGCGACAGCGATGTTGTAGTCGGCCATGGCGCGGATTTCGGAAATCGCCGCGGTGGCCAGGTCGCGTTGGAATTGGAGGACTTCGAAAGTCGTGGCCGCACCGGCACGGAGGCGCGTCTCGCCCGCGGCGAGGGTTTCGGCCGCGAGGAGGCGGGCCTGCCGGGCGGCTTCGATCCGCTTTGATGCGGTCTCGACTTGGCCCGCGGCATTGTCGGCTTCGACCAGGATGCTTTGTTCGAGGCGTTTGAGTTCGACGATCTGCCGGGCCGCTTCGAGTTTGGCCGCTTCAAGGTCTCCCTGCCCGGTATTGTTCGGGATGGGCACGCTGAAGATGCCGCCGACCGACCAGGCAAGTGCGCCATTTTCAATATTCTGATTGATGCTTTCGGAAAGGTTGTTGTCGATACCGTTGCGGCCGAGGCTGGCCACCAAGTCAAGTTGGGGCAGCGCGGCGTTGCGGGTGAAGACAACATTGATCTCACGCTTCTGCAATTCGAGCAGGGCGGCTTGGAAGTCGGGGCGTTTTTGGATGGCGGCCGCAAGATCCGCTTTGCGGTCTTGCGCGATACCCGGCGCTTTGGGCGGCGGGGCGATGTCCAGACGGATGGCGAGCACATCTTCGACGCGATTGGTCACGAGCTGTTTGAGGAAATTTTCGTCGTCAGCCTGCTGACGCTCGGCGACCAGAACGCGTTCCTCGCGGGCGGCGACGTCGGTTTCGGCCTGCAGGACGTCGAGCGGTGACATCACGCCGATCTCCGCACGGCGCTGGTTGTCGGCGGCGAGCTGGGCGGCCAAGGCGCGGGATCGGCGTTCGACCTCTGCGTTGCCCCCCGAGAACCAGAGCTCGTTGTAGACCTCGGCTACCCGGGTCACAGTTTCGATCACTTGGCGGGCGTAAGCCCACCGCGAGATGCCCAGATCGGCACGCGCCAGGCGCACTGAGGCGAGGTTGACATCGGTGCCGAAGCCGCGGAGAAGCGGTTGCGTGACGGTGAGGCCGCTGAAGGTCGCGTAGCGGTCCTCGTAGTCGTTGCGGGACGTTTGGCTGTTTTCCACCGTGACACCGAGTTCATAAGTCAGGCCCCAAGGGGTGAGGCCACCGATATTGGCGTCGGCAAAGTCGCGAATGTTGCGCGTGAAGAGTCCGGGCTGGATGAGACCGTCCGCGGGCTGGGGCCCGGACGTGATGTCGAGCCCGGTAAGGTCTTCTTCGTTCTCGTTGCGGGTGTAGGCCAGGGTGAGCACCGGATCGAATTTGCCTTCGGAACTGCGCAGTTTGGCGCGGCTGACCAACGGGTCATAAGACGCGCCGGCGATGGCGAAATTTTTCTGCAGCGCGAGTTGCACCGATTCGGGGTAAGTCACCGCGGCAAAGTATTCGTCTTCGGGACTCGCGGCGGCGGGGATGCTGCCGAGGAGCAGCAAAATGAGCAGGCGGAACGGCATGGGGATTCTATTCGTACCGGAGCGCGGCAATCGGATCGAGACGCGAGGCGCGCCAAGCGGGATACAACCCGCTGAGCACCCCGACGGCGGTGGCAAAGCCGACGCTAATGAGAATGGCGGAGGGTTCGATGACCGGCGGGCTTTCCAGCGGGGCGACGCGCCCGAGTAAATCGAGCAGAACCACCCCGGCGCCGAGCCCGAGGAACCCGCCGATCATTCCGATGACCGTGCTTTCGGCCAGGATTTGGAGGAAGACATCGCGCCGGCGCGCACCGACGGCCAAGCGCACGCCGAGTTCGCGCACGCGCTGGGCGATGCTGGCCAGCATGATGTTGGCGATGCCGATGCCGCCGACGAGCAGGCTGATGCCGGCAATGAGGCCTCCGGACAACTGGGTCGAGCGTAGGCTGGTTTCCATCCGCTCGAACCAGTCCTCGCGGGTGTCGAAATCGTAGTCGTCGACCCCGCGGCGGGTGCCGCGCAGGAGATTCTGCACCGCGGTGAGTGTTTCGTCGAAGCGTTGCAGGTCGCGCACGCGGAAGTTGAGGTTGTCGAGTTTGGCCATGGCCAGCGGCGGGGTTTCGGGCAGTCCGGACCGGAATTCGTGGTAAAGGGTGGAAAGCGGGACGATGACCGATTCATTTTTCCAACTGAACATATCGCGGCGTCCGGAGCCGCTGCTGCGTCCACCCATGGCAAACCGGGCCGGTGCTGGTGCGCCCTTGGCCGCGGCCTCACGTCGGCGCCGGTCCTCTTCGCGTTCATAAAGGGCGAGCACCCCGACCACGGAAAAAGGGCGGTCGTTGATCGTGATGGTGCGTCCGAGAAATTCCGCATCTGTGCCGTGCTCGTCGGGCCAAAGCTGGGCGACTTTCGCGTCACCCAGCACGACAACCCGGGCTCCGCGCTCCAAGTCGAGGTCGGTGAGAAAGCGTCCGGCCGCGATTTCGTGCTGCGAGACGGTGAGATTGTCCGGCCAGGTGCCGGTGACGCGGGCGCTCACGGTTTGTCCGTCCGGGGCGGAGAGGGTGGCCGGAATTTGCATTTCCGGCGCGACATGCGAGACGAGGTGCGGGAGGCCGCGCAGGGCTTCGGCATCGGCGAGGGTGCGGCCGGGCGAGAGTGCGGCGAGGTCGGCGAATTCGAGTGAGACTTGTTTGTCGTTCACGCCGACGCGCTCGAGTCCGCCCAGTTGCTGCATGGTATTGCGCCAACCGGCGGCGATGCCGGCGGTGAGGGCGAACATGGCGAGGAGGCTAGCCACGCCGAGAATGACCCCGAGCATGGTGAGAAAACTGCGAAATTTGTGTTCGCGGATCTCCTGCAGGCCGATGAGAAGGCCGGAAAACCAGTTCATGTCGGGGTGTCCTTGACGATGCGCCCATCGCGCATTTCCACGATGCGGGCGGCCCGAGCGGCGACGGCTGGGTCATGGGTGACGAGCACGATGGTCCGGCCGGAGCGATGAAGTTCGGCCAGGAGCCGGAGCACGTCCGCCCCGTTGGCGGTGTCGAGATTGCCGGTCGGTTCGTCGGCGAGAATGAGGGCGGGATCGTTGACCAAGGCGCGGGCCACGGCAACGCGCTGGCACTGGCCGCCGCTCAATTGGGAGGGACGATGGGTCAGGCGGTCGGTCAGGTTGACCTTGGCCGCGGCGTCGAGCGCGCGCTGGCGGCGTTCGCGGCGGGGGATACCGGCGTAGACCAACGGGAGTTCGATATTGCTCTGCACGTCAAGGCGGGGCAGGAGGTTGAAGGCTTGGAAGACGAAGCCGATGCTGCGATTGCGCAAACGGGCCAGGCGGTCGGAGCCTGCGGTGCTGATGTCCTCACCGGCCACCGTGACGCGGCCGGAAGTCGGGGTGTCGAGGCAGCCAACGAGGTGCATGAGGGTCGATTTTCCGCTGCCGCTCGTGCCGGTAATGGCGACAAACTCGCCGGGATCGATGCGGAGGCTCACGCCATCGAGCGCGGCGACCGGGTCGGGTCCGGTGCCGTAAATCTTGTGCACGTCAACGAGGTCAACGGCGGCGGAAGGATCAGGAGTTTTCCTCATCGGGACGGTTGAGCAGCACGGTTTCGCCTTCCTCCAGCCCGGACTGGATCTCGGCGTGGAAGAGATCCGTTGCCCCGACCTCCACGGGCCGCGCTTGAGGCGCGCCGTCAGGGCGGGGGACGTAAACCACTTTGCCGTTGCGACTTTCGAAGACGGCAGCGAGCGGGACAGACACCGCATTGGTCGCCGTGGCGAGCGGCAGGCGGATGGCCACGGTCATGCCCGGCCGGAAAGCCGAGGTGTCACCGCTGAGCACGGCCTGAACGGTAAAGCCTTTGACGTTGTTTTTCACGGTGGCCAAGGGGGCGATGAAATTGATTTTGGCCGTAGCCCGGATGGAGTCATCCGCCCCGCCGAGGACCTCGACCGTGTCGCCGAGTTTGACCTTGCCGATGTCGAGCTGGTTGACGTGCGCATCGACGATGAGGCTGGAGAGATCGGCCAAGGTGGCCAGGGTGGTGCCGGCATTGACGCTGACCGCGGGCACCACGATTTGGCCGGCAATGACCGGCACGGAGAGAATGGTGCCGTCGGCCGGTGCGGGAACGCGGGTCTTGGTGATGCGGTCGTCGACCGTTTCCAGGCGGCGCTGCGCGCGCTCCTGCGCGTTCTCGGCGAGGCGATGGTCGGCATCGAGGTTTTCGTAGATTTCCTTGCTGATTAGCTTGGCCGCGAAGAGCTGGCGGGCACGGTCGAGGTTGCCGGCCAGTTTTTCCACCGTGACGACAGCGCCGTCGATTTCCACTTGGGCCGAGGCGCGCTCGATCTGGAGGTCGCTGTCATCGATGACGAAAAGAAGCTCCCCCTTTTTGACCTCGCGCCCGGTTTGGGTCAGGACATCGCGCAATTTGCCCCCAACCTCCGGTTTGATTTCCACCTGGAAGGCAGGGGAAACATCGCCGCTGAGGCGGATCTCCTCCCGGATATCGCGCCGCTCGGCCTGTGCCGTGGGGATGTCCAGCGGCGGGGTTGTGCCTTGCTCGCCGCAACCGGACAGCGCCAGCAGGAGGGCAGGAGCAAGGCAACGCAGGATCATCGTGGGGGCGAACAGCATCATAAAGAAGAACGACCCTGAAGTATCGCCTCAAGATCCCAGCTGTGACAACTATGTCCGGTCGGGCTGCGGCTGGTTACCCATTTTATTTCCGGTCTTTGAACAAGGCGGGCCGGCCACCTAGGCGAGACCCAGGCTTGCGAATGCGTCAGTGCCTGAAGGGGGGCGAGATAAAACGCGACGGTTTTGCAGGTTCGGGGTTAGATCATGCGTGCCTAACTTGCCCCAGACACTATGGGATCAAGCTGCCGCCGCGCATTTGCTGCGGCGGGCGGCCTTCGGGGGCCGGCCGGAGGACGCGGAAGGGTTGGCCGCCGCCGGGCTGGAAGGCGCGGTGGATCGGTTGTTGACCGACGGAGGACGCGGCCTGCCGTTACCGCCAGTGACCGATCCGGCGGAGGAACGGCGGCGGCGGGAATTGCGACGCGCCTTGCGAAGCGAGGATCCGGCGGCCCGCCGGGAATTCGGGGCTTACAACCGGGCAATGAACGAAACCTTCGAGGCCATGAGGACCTGGTGGCTCCAGTGCATGCGGACGGGTGTTGCGGGGGTGCGCGAGAAATCGACGCTTTTCTGGCACGGGCATTTTGCCACCAGCCAGACGAAGGTGCGGTGCAACCACCTGATGCTCGGGCAGAACGAGACCTTGCGCCGTCTGGGCACCGGACCATTCCGCGAACTTTGCGCTGCCATGGTGCGGGATCCGGCCATGCTCGTCTGGCTCGACGGCAAACAGAGCCACGGCAAGGCGCCGAACGAGAATTTCGCCCGCGAGATCCTCGAGTTGTTCACTTTAGGCGAGGGCCACTACTCAGAGGAGGATATCCGGGAAGCTGCGCGGTGTTTCACCGGATGGACGGTTAATCCGGCGAACGGCCAAAGCGTTTTCGTGCCCAAGCGCCATGATAACGGACGGAAAAAGCTTTTCGGCCAAGCGGGAAAATTCGGGGCGGAGGACGCGGTGGAGGTGATTTGCGCGCAACCGCGCTGCGCGGAGTTTCTCGCGGCCAAGCTGTGGGAATTTTACGCTTATCCGCGCCCCGAGCCCGCGCTGGTCAAGTCGCTGGCTGCGCATTACCGGGCCCATGACCTCCGCACCGGCGAATTGCTGCGCATGATTTTCACCCACCCGGAATTCTACTCGCCGCGGGCCCGTGCCACGCAGGTCAAGAGTCCCGTGCAATGGATGGTGCAAGCTGCGCGCGAAACTGGACGCCAACTTCTGCCGCCCGGCGTGGCCCTGCCGCTGGCCGCGGAACTGGGTCAGAATCTTTTTATGCCGCCCAGCGTCAAGGGCTGGGACGGCGGCACATCTTGGATCAATAGCGCCACGCTCATCCGGCGGAGCAACACGGCACTTTTGTTCGCCACAGCCGCACCGCCGCTGCCGCTCGAGGTGCAATCGCTGGACACAGTGGCTTGGGCCGCGGTGGCGCCGCCCGAGATGCGCCATGACATGGTGGCGCTGGGCCGGCGGCTGGAGAAAGTGTTCCTCGCCGTGCCGCCCGGACCGGCCACGCGCCAACGCTTGGAGGCAGTGTTGGAGCAAGGTGATTTCCCCTGCAGCGACGAAACCGTGCGCGAAGCATCGGTCGTCCTGCTCGGCTGCCCCGAATACAACCTGTGCTGAAATCATGACCGACCCGTTTTTCACCCGCCGCAAATTCCTCCGCACCGTCATCCTCGGCGGCGCCATCGCGCCGACCGTGCCGTCATTCGTCAACCGCACCTTTGCCGCCCTCGACGGCGTAGCCGCGTCGGCTTTCACCCCGGCGACGGGCAAGGACAATACCATCTTGGTCGTCATGCAACTCGCCGGCGGCAACGACGGACTCAACACCGTGATCCCCTACAACGATGACGCGTATTTCAAAGCGCGTCCGGGCCTGGCCATTCCCGCGGCCAAGGTCCACCGCCTGGATGACCGTTGCGGTCTGCATCCGTCGCTGGAGAATCTGGCCTCCTTGCTCGGGGAGGGGCAGGCCTCGATCGTGCAGGGCGTCGGTTACCCGAACCCGAACCGCTCGCATTTCCGTGCCACCGAGATTTGGCAAACGGCGAGCGATGCGGACAAAAACGAGGCGCACGGCTGGCTCGGGCGTTATTGCGATGCGGCCTGCTCCGGCGAAGATGCCGAGCCGGGCATCGCCATTGGAGACCAGTTGCCGCAGGCCCTGCGGTCGGAATCCGGCCAGTCGATCGCCATCGGGGCGCCGCAGGACTACCAATTTCAAAGCGGCATGGATCCCGCCGCGATGGAACCGGACGACGATGCGGGGGCGCCGGCCGGCGGATCAATCGACATGCTTTTCGGGGCGTCCGATCCGGACGTCAACGTAGCGGATTTTCTGCAGCGCACCGCGCTTGATGCGGTGGCCTCGTCGGCCCAAGTGCAGGATATTCTGCGCAGAGCTCACCGCGGCGCGGATTATCCGGCGACCGACCTCGGGCGGCGTTTGCGCTTGGTGGCACAACTGATCGGAGGCGGCATGACTTCGCGGGTCTATTATGTTTCGCTCGGCGGCTTCGACACGCATGCCAATCAGGCGGGTGCACATGAGCGCCAGTTGGCCGTTTTTGACCAAGCGGTCGGGGCCTTTTGCCGCGACATGAAGGAGCAGGGGAATTTCGACCGCGTGATGATGCTCACCTTCAGTGAGTTTGGACGGCGCGTGGCGCAGAATGCGAGCAGCGGCACCGACCACGGGGCGGCCGCGCCGCTTTTTCTTTTCGGAGGTGCGCTCAAGGGTGGCCTGGTCGGCGAGCATCCCAGCCTGACCAAACTCCACCGCGGTGATCTCGTGCACCACACTGATTTCCGCAGCGTCTACGCCACTCTCTTGGATCAGTGGTTGAAAACCCCATCTGCCGCGGTCCTCGGGCGCAGTTTCGGCGATCTGCCGTTGCTGCGCGGGTGATTCTCGGAGGAACGAGCAAAGCGGGGCGGGCCAGCACGGGTTTGAGACGGGATGGTGGGATGGGTCGGGAGCGGTCAAAGTGGCGGGCTACTTGCCATGCCGGCAAAACGGGTTAAATTTGAGGTTAAGTCGATTTTCCCCAACGCATTCCGTGTTTTCTTTCAGAATTTTCTTCTGCCCTCTTCTGCTCGCGGCGGTCCCGACGGCCGAGGCGCGTATCGGGCTCGCCCTGCCGTATGATCCTCCGGACGGCTATTGCGCGGCGGCCGAGGGTTTGTTGGGAGAGGGGCCCAAGGGTGCGTGGCAGGGCAGGGATCATTCGCCGGGCGATTTTGCCGAGGCCTCAAGGCGGAGGGCCTCGAGGGAGTTTCCCAGCCCGCTCCCAAGGGCTTGGAGCAGCCATGCTGAATCCGGTGGGTTCTCCTCCGAAGCCACGAGCCAAGAGGGCTTCCTGCGGTGGCAAAATCAGCTTTGGGCGCTAGATTAAGTTGTGATGAGGACTTTTCTCCCCAGAGGCAGGCGTTGGTTTCTCCCTCAAGCGGTAAAGCTTGGGCTAGGAATTTGGTTGCTGGGTGGGTTTGCTGGCTATGCCGGCACAGTAAGTGACCTCACGGATCGGGCCATTGTGGCGGGAGGGACGACGGGACCGATGGGTTTTACTTTGTCCAATTTTGATCCGAAGCAGACGATTCGGACGGTCGCCGCCAATATTACCTCGGGAAACAATCAAGCCTATGAGGCGCCGGGGACGCGAATTTTGCAGGGGTTGCAGCCTGACGTGGTCATGATTCAAGAGTTCGATGTGAATAGTGGTAGCACCGCGGATTTACGTGGCTGGGTCGATTCCACTTTTGGTCCCGAGTTCAACTACTTTCGGGAGAACTATAGTGGAATTCCCAATGGGGTGATTAGTCGATGGCCGATTGTGGCCTCGGGATCATGGGACGATGGGGATGATGGGATAAGCGACCGTGGTTTTGCTTGGGCGCAGATTGATATTCCGGGCCCGCGGAATCTTTGGGTGATCAGTTTTCATCTCAAGGCCTCCAGCGGATCGAGCAATAGTTCCCGGCGTAACGCCCAAGCCCAAGCGCTGGTCGAACTGATTCAGGCTAACGTGCCAGCAGACGATTACCTGATGATTGGCGGGGATGCTAACACCTATAATTATTCGGAGGCTTGCCTCAAGACTTTGGGGTCCGTGGTGGACGTTTCCGCCCCGCGTCCTGCTGATCAATCGGGTGATCCTGACACCAACGCTGATCGCTCTTCGCCCTATGATTGGGTCATGGCGGAGGCTGAGCTGGATGCCTTGGAGGTGCCAGTAACTATTGGAACATTGTCCTTTCCGAGCGGCCTGGTGTTTGACAGTCGGGTTTTCTCGGATCTTTCGCTAGTATCACCTGTGCGATACGGGGACAGTGAGGTGTCCGGGATGCAGCACATGGCGGTGGTGAGGGCTTTCGCGGTGCCGGCCTTGGAGCTACTCACCGTGACGGTGAGTAGCAGTAATCCGACCTTGGTGCCGATTGCCAATGTGGTGGTCGGTGGCACTGGGGTAAACCGGACGGTGACGGTGACGCCAGTGGCCAGCCAGGTCGGCACGGCGACGATCACCTTGACTGTGGGAGATGGGGTTTCCACGGCGAGCGATACCTTTGTCGTGACCGTCGGCGCGGCCCCCGTCATCACCTCGACCAGTAGTTACAGTGGAACCGTGGCGGTGGCCGGGACAAACTATGTCACCGCGACGGGCACGGGGCCGATAAGCTACGGAGCGAGCAATTTGCCGGCCGGCTTAAGCCTAATTTCATCCAATGGGATGATCCTTGGCACGCCGACTCAAGCGGGCTCTCAGCAAGTCGTGTTGATCGCCTCCAACTCGTACGGCTTAAACCTGCGGACGAATTCCTTTTTCGTCGGTAAGGGAACATCGACGATCACCCAAGGGCCGGCGGCTTCCGCCATCGCGGCTGGACAGCCACTGAGTGCTTCCGTTTTGACTGGTGGGTCGGCAAGTGCGGCCGGAACCTTTGTTTGGACGATGCCGAGCTGGGTTCCTGCTGTGGGAACGGCCAGCTATGGGGTAACCTTCAACCCGAGTGATGCGGCCAACTATCATCCGGCGGCGACCATGGTCGCTGTGACCGTGAACCCGGTGGGGAGCACTTACGGCGGCTGGCTGGCTGGGGCGAGCGCATCGGATCGGGCGCTCTTAGACTATGCCTTTGGCGCGGTCACTCCCGGAGCGCTGGATCCGAGCCTCAAGCCCACCATTGCCCTCGAGGAGGGAAATCTTGTCCTGACCTACTTTGTTCGGCAAAACACCGCCGGGTTGACCGTGAGGTCCAAGGTGAGTGTTAACCCGGCGGCAGGGGCAGCTGGGTGGGCGACCAGCGGGATCACTGATGTGGCGGTCGGAGGACCGACCACCGTGAACGGCGTGAGCGTGCAGCAGCGCACGGCGAGCGTGGCGGTGACTGAGGGGCAGAAGTTCCTCAGATTGGAGGCGGGGCAGGAGTGATTGGCTTTCCCACTTGCGGGGGGTCAGGCCGATCTTCTTCCATCGGTGACTAGAGCGTTTTCGATTCAAGCCTTTACGTAGCCGGCGGCAATGAAGTAATTGGCGCATTCCTCGGTGGTGACGTTTTCGAGGATGATTTTGATGCGATCGACCAGTGCATCGAAGTGTCGTTCGGCCGCTTTGCGCAACAGGGCCTTGA
>CAMBUL010000037.1 GCA_945871065.1 Chthoniobacter flavus
ACCCGTGGCCGGACCTTGTCACGGCCCCGAAAAAAAAGGCCAAGACGCACTCCGGGTGTTCCTACGGCTCCGCTTCGCTGCGCCTCCGGAACACCCGGAGTGCGTCAGTCAGGCAGAACCACTTTTACAGACAGATTGTTGCACTACCCCGACGTTCTTCTGCTTCTCCACAATCCCGCGCCCGATGTCCCAATAGAGCATCACCAGCTCCCGGTTCACCGCTCGCCCGGCCTGCAAACGCGCGGTCTGGATGCGGCCTTTCACCTCGGTGAGGAAGCTCGTGTAGTCAGGTGCTATTGGAGTCGGTTTCATGTGCGAAACGGAATTAGGAATGATCAATTACGAATTAGGAATTTTGGACTTCGTCGTTCGAATAATTGAGCCGGAAAGTTTGAGGAGTTCTTCGCAATCTTCGATCACCGCCCCAGCGTGTTTGGCATCGAGAATCTCGGAATCACGAAGTAGCCGCAGCCAGTAATGCGTTTCGCGGGCTTCCTTGTAGGCGATGCTCATCTTCGAAAGGAAGTCCTTGCTGGACTGGCCGCCGATTGCTTCCTCAACGTTTGCGCCGATGGATGTTCCGCTCCGGACGATCTGCTTGGAAAGAACGAACTCCTTCTTCTCGTCGCAAAGATACCGATACAGTTTCACGATCCGCAGTGCGAACGCGTAAGACTTGGTCTGTATTGGATTCTCCGATTTCATTCCTAATTCCTAATTTTTAATTCCTCATTGATATTGGATTCGGCCCTGGACGGTTTTGTGTTCTCCGGGTGTGGGCATGGCTCAGGATGGAAGGTGAAACTCCAGTTCGTGAACGCGGGTCTTCGCGGTCATCAGTTCGTGAAGGAGGGTGCGGAAGAGGTCTTGGTTTGCCGTGAGCTTCTGGCGGTGGTTAGCCAGCTTCTGGTCTACCGTTCCCACTGCGGCGGAGATCTCTTCTTGCTCCGCCCGTGAGGGAAGAGGGATCAGTAGATCGCCCAAACGAGTTCCCGAGATGTTTTTTTGAATCGCACCTTGTGCCAGCTGTAGAACGTAAGGGCGACCGACCGGAGAGTTGATGTAGTGCCGCAGGAACATCGGCTGCACTGACTCCTTCATCCGGAGGCGGATGAGGAACGCGCCAGGCAGCACCGGCAATGGGTAGCCTTCAAATACGCTCGCAATTCCACATGTTCCGCTGCGAGAGACGACAATGTCACCGACTTGGAGATAATGCTTTTCGAACTTGGCGTAGTCGATGCGAGCAAGCGGCGCCGTGTTGTAGTCGATGCGACCATCGTCCTCCATGTCCGTCGTCCGGAGGGTGAGAATGTTGCCATCGGCTGCGTAGAGTTCGGATCCAAACCTCGGGCCAAAGGCAGATTCGATACAGTGGTCTTTGATCTTCACCACCTCCCAGCTTTCGGGGACGGGGCCGATTTCGGTTTGTTTTTGGGGTTCGTGGCGGAGGCCTTCGGTGAAGAGCTTGTGCATGAGGGCCTTTTTCAGCTCGGTGGTGGTCTGAATGATCCGCTCCTGCGCTTCGATCGCCCGCTGCACCGTCGAAAGGATGTGCGCGATCTTCTTCTGCTCGGGGAGTGGTGGGATGGAAAGGCGGAACTCCTTCACTGAGGGCCAAGAAGTGCGCGGGTGCTGGACTCCGCTCGTTGTCGATTTCGCGTGAGCCACAAACTCGTCACTGTGGATCACAAATTTCAGGAATTCGGATTCACACGTAGCTTTCGCGCGAAAAGCCAGAATGTCTGTTGAGCATACTCCATCGAAGTCGGCTCGTGCGCCTTTGCGAAGATATGGACGAAGTTTTCCGAAGAGAATGTCGCCGACTTTGAACGCAGTTTTGGAAGACGTTACCTCGCTCTCTTGTCCTCGGCCAACGAAGGCGGGAAACCCTTGGGCAAGGTGCTCAAGGCCGACGTATGGAGTGTCGCCATCGTCAACTGGTTGATACGAATCCTTCACCCGATCGCAAGCGTCACCGAACTGCTGGTTTTTCCATCCAGGCGGCAACGGGTCAATCAGTAGGTTTGAATCGCTCATAGCCCAAGTTTCTCCAGAATCTCCTTCAAGGCCTTGTCCGTCTCCCGTGCTCGGCATCGTTATGGTAGTAGTCATCATGGTCTTGGTGATCGTGATGGTGCTGATCGTGGTGCTCGTCCCGGCCCCGTTCCTAGGCGTGCGCGCCTGACTTGACGATTGGCGGTCCTGGATTTGACGCAAACCTGACGATTCGAACGCCCGGCCTGACGATGCCTCACGATTTCGGGCGTCGGATCGGATGATTTTCCGCGAAAAATCGGATGATTATCGGATGATTCGGACATGGCGCGGAGGCGCGATTTGGTCCAAATCGGATGATTCGGCGCGAAAAATTGGATGATTATCGGATGATTGGAGTTCACGGATTTTTGGGAACGTAGCGGGTTGCGCGGCCTTTGCCTTCCTGCTGGAGGAGTTTAAGGTCGCAGAGGATGGAGAGGTCTCGGTGGGCGGTGTCCCGAACCACTTTGAACTGCATCTGCACCTGCCGGTTGGTGACGGAGCCGTTGGAGATGCCGAGTTCGAGGATGGCTCGTCGGCGTGGGTTGAGTGCCTCCAGCACAGACTGCGGCAATGCCTCCGCAGCCGAGGCAGGAGCCTTGATGCGGCCGAGGTCGTTGTCCGGTCCGGGGAGGGTGAGGACGAAGCGGTCTTCATCGGTCCCGACGTGGGGGACTTCCAGACCATGATCGAGCATGGCCGCCCGCATGCGCCGGATACCGGTGCCGCGCTCCTCCATGAGCTTGAGAAACACGAGCCCCTGACTCAGGAGGGGGTTGCGGGAGCGGGAGCGGGATTCGCCCTTTTCGAGGCGCTTCAGCGAGGGATGCCCGACGGGCAGGCCAGGATTGGTGATGACGATGCGGTCGTAAAAGACTTCAACGATGACATGCTGGCTGGGATCCTCGTAGTCGCGGTGAGCGAGAGCGTTGACGAGCGCTTCGCGGAGGGCGATTTCCGGATACTCGGGCAGCTCGATTCGCTTGAGACCGACGACGCGGGGGGTGCGGCGGGTGTTTTTGCGGATGATCGAAACGGCGGTCTCGATGGCGCCGGGGACGTTGCTCCGAATGGTCTCGGCAACCACGGCTTCGTCGTCGCTTGTGCGGCCGGGGTAAACATCGAGCTGGATGCGGCAGTGGGGAAACAGGGAAGTCGGGTCATTGCCCGCAAGGAGAAGGCCGGCGGCGGTGGGGCGCGCTTGTTCTTTGATGGAATTGAACCAGATGTAACCCCGATCGAAAAGAAGCTGCTCCTGTTCAGCGGGTTTGAGCGGTTTCCTTGATTCAGGATCGAGGCCGAGGGCAAGTGCGGTGACGCGGGCCGGGCTCAAGTCACCGAGTTCCCGCTCATGCAGCCGCTGACGGTCAAAGGGGGAAGCGAAGGCGGTGTTCGCTTTGGCGAGCTTGTCTTCCTCCTTGGTCGGCGCGAGTTCGTAGTGTTCCTTAATGTGCGCAATCAGTCGCTCGCGGACAATCTCATGGAGTTCGGGGTTGTTCTTAAAGCGGCTGTAGGTGTGACCGTCCGCTTTGACGCGCTCGAAGAACTCTTCCTCCGCGTCGGCGCGTTTGAATCCGCTGTCACCCTTGACGCAGACGAGGGTCGGAAGGCGATTTTCCTGAGCAAAGTCGTATTCGTGGTGGGTGGCCGATTTTACGCCTGAGTCCGAACCGTATTCTTTCCCGATAAGGAGGACATAGAGTTGGCACTTCTCGAGCAGTTTGAGATAGGCCTTCTTGTCAGGGCGCAGGGGTGCCGGATATTTCTCAAAAAGCTTGGGAACCGTGTAGCGCAGAAGGAAGGGGTCCGAGGTAAGCAGGACTCGCAGCTGCATGCGCGCCTCCTCAAGTTCCTTTTGAACGGAGCTGATGAAGACGCGTAGCTTCAGATGGGCTGCTGGATCCGTGCTCATTTTCTATATGCCGAGTTTCTCCAGAATGGCCTTCAGTGCCTTGTCCGTCTCCCGCGCTTCGGCTTCGATGACCTTCAGTTCCTCGACGATCTCCGCAATGGGCCGGTAGGTTTCGGCGTCGCTGGTGTGGATGTAGCGGCTGGGGGAAATGTTGTAGTCGTTCTTCTTCAGCTCGGCGTGATCGACGATGCGGCTGAGTTTTTCCTCTTCCTGCCACCCGATGAGGGTGTCGGCGATGCGCTGGATGCCTCCGTCGGGGATGAAGTTCTTGGGGTCGCCCTTTTCAAAGACCTGGCTGGCGTTGACGAGGAAGACTTTTCCTTTGCGCTCCTTCAGCTTGGCCTTGTTCAGGAACAGCACGATGCCGGGGGCGGTGGTGTTGTAGAAGAGGTTTTCGGGCAGGTAGAGGACGCTCTCGATGAGGTCCTGGTCCACGAACCACTGGCGGACAGTCTTTTCCTTGTTGGTGCCTGCATTGCCGGAGCCACGCGAGGCGGCGCCGGTATCCCAGACGACCGCCGCGCGGCCTTTGTCATTGAGGCTGGCGAGGATGTGCTGGGTCCAGCCCCAGTCGGCGGAAGATTTGCCGGGGAAGCCGGCCCCGGCGGGGAAGCGGTCGAGGTCGTCCGCATCGTAGTCGGCCTCGGTGAACCAGTCCTGGTTCCACATGGGATTGGCGATGGCGCGGTCGAAGGTGCGGATTTTGCCACTCTTGTCCCGGAACTTCGGGTTCTTGAAGGTATCGCCGATCTCGATCTGGCCCTCCATGTCGTGGATGATCATGTTCATGTTGGCCATGGCCCAGGTCTCGGGGACGTATTCCTGGCCGAAGAGCTTCAAGGGGGCGGGCTTTTTCGCCCCGGCTTTCTCCTCCATCGCGGTCTCGAGTTTCACGAGCAGGCCGCCGGAACCGCAGGTGGGGTCATAGACCGTCATGCCAGGCTCGGGAGCGAGCACGCGGGACATGATGGTGCCGACCTCGGGCGGGGTGTAGAACTCCCCGGCGCTCTGGCCGCTGCCTTCGGCGAACTTGCGGATGAGGTATTCGTAGCTCTTGCCGATGATGTCGGCCTCGACGTCCTCAAGCCCGAGGCGCTTGGTGCTGATGGCCTCGATGAGGTTGGAGAGGCGGTCGTCGTCGAGGTCGCGCTGGCCGTGCGTGGTGGCGTTGAAGTCCACGCGGTCGATGATGCCCTGCAGGAGCGGGTTTTCCCGGGCGATGGCCCGCATCTGGGTGGTGACGCCTTCGCCGATCTTGTCGGAAAGCTTGCGGATGACGGACCAAACGGGCTGCTCGGGATCGTCCGGCAAGAGCGGAAGGTAGAAGCGGACGAGCTTGTGATCCGCCTTGGCGAGCTGGAAGGCCTTCTTGCGCGAACCAACTTCCTTCGCAATGCGGTTCAGTTCGTCATCGAAGACATCGCAGAGGCGCTTCGTGAAGATGAGCGGAAGGATGTAGTCCTTGTATTTCGCCGCGTCCTTGGCCCCGCGGATGGAGCAGGCGGCATCCCAGATCCAGGATTCGAGGGATTTTTATTTTTCGGAAGCGGGCATGGCGCGGGGAATTTACATCAGACGCCGTGCGGGTGGCACGAACGAAGGTTGTCATAGGTGCAAGAGTTTCCCGGACAGGGAGTTTGGCGCCCGAAAAGTGGGGAAATGGTCTTATTTCAGGCGTTTTCCCGGGTTGGCCGTGAGCAGGGTGCGCATCTGGGTGATGGCGACGGCGGCAAGCCGCGGTGTTGAGGCAATTTGCCCCATGGAAGGAGGAGGGGCGGGCTGATTTTTGGGCGGGGCGATGAAGAATGCGGAAGTGTCCGCTCCGCCCGTCGGGCCCTGCGGCGGCTCGGTCCAAACGGCTGAAGCCTTGACTCACGGAGGGGCGCGCTTAGTTTCGCCTTCATGTCGGGGCTGACTTATTTCCGTGTCCTTTGGCTGGTTGGCCTAGCGCTGCTGGCCGTGGCGCAGGGGGTTCATGCTTATGAGCACTGGGAAATCGCGGCGCATGCGCAATGCGTCGCCCATAGCCACGGACCTTCCGACCATGACGAGGGCGGACCGCAGCATGATCACGGCTGCACCTCGCACGATCATGCCCCCGCGTTGTCCGGCGCGGCCTTTGTCCTCACTGTTTCGGAGTCGGTTGCTTTGTTGTTCGCGGAACTTCCCGGTGCTCCTGCCGCCCTGGCCGCGTCCATCGATCAACCCCCTCGATTGTCCTGAGCATCCACGGGCGAGGTGTGCCCGTGCCCCGGCCCGCTATGCACTCCGGGTCCGGCATCCGAGAAGGGATGTCCCCTGCCGCCGACCGGCGCGGCACTTTGAATCCGCCGGTCATCAGGACAATGAAAAAACGTATGACATTTTGGCTGCCCGGTCCGCTTTGCGCGGTGCTGTTCGCGACCTGCTGGCCGTGTGCCGCCGCGCGGGGTGCGGCCTTGTCCATGGAGGGCGCGGTGCAAGTCGCCTTGATGGGAAACCGCGATTTGGCGGCCGCGCGCTTTGTGGTGGCCAAAGCGGAAGGGCGCTTGCGGCAGGCGGGCTTGCTGCCGAATCCGGACATCGAGTTCAACGGCTTCAGTGATTTCATCACCAGTGGTGACGGGGAGGGAGAATTTATCATCGGCTTGCATCAGGTTCTGCCGCTGACCGCGAGATTGTCGCTCGCCCGTGAGGTGAGCCGTGTCGGGGTGGCGGAGGCGCTGCGCGAGGTGCGCAACCACGAACGTTTGCTTATTGCCCGGGTGGAGGAACTCTATGTGCGGACCCAGGCGGCGCGGCTCCGGTCGGCGGCGGCGGACGAGGCGAGGGCGGATGCCGCGGCTTCCTCTGGTTTGGCCGCGACCCGGCTCTCGGCGGGGCAGGGCACGCTAGCGGAATCTGCCTTGGCCCGGGTGGACGAACAGCGCTGGGGCAATATGGCAACGGGCGCTGCGACCGAGGCCGAGGCATTGCTGCTTGATTTGAAAACGGCGGCTGGCCTGCCGGCTGAAGCTCCGCTTGCGCTGACCCAAACGCTCGAATCGGCGGTGGAAGATTTGCGGTCCCGTGCCGGTGCCGCGGGGGTTGCCTTCCGTCCCGATGTGGAATTGGCCTTGCTCGGCTTGGATCGCGGCGGGGCGGAGACGCGCTTGGCCCAGGCTTCAGCCTGGGAGGGGATCCGGGTGGGTGTGGAATACATGCAGGACCGCGGAGTCAATGCGCCGGGCGGCATCGACACGGGCTATTTTCTCGGGGTGAAGATCAGCCTTCCTTTGCCGGTTTGGGACAACAAGACCGGAGACATCGAAGTGGCGCGGGCCACGGAAGAGGAGCGGGCGGCGCGGGTGCGTGCGCTCGAACTTGAGGTGGGCAATGATATTTCCGCCGCGCGCCGCCGAGTCTCGCTGCTTGAGGAGCAATGGCGTCGCTACGGTCGGGAGACGCAACCGGTGATCGACGAGGCGGGCCGCGAGATGCTGCAGGGTTTCGAGCAGGGGCGGGTCGAGGCGCGGGATCTGCTCCTCGTTCGCGCCGAGAGCACGGCCCTGCGGGTCGAGGCAACCCGGATCATCGAAAATCTGGCCCTGGCGCTCATCGATCTGGAGGCTGCGGGCGGAGCACATCCCGCCTTGGCCGCACCCTATTTGGAGGAAAAACCACTGCATCGGAGGAAAAAACCATGAAGATACTAATCCTTGTCTTGTCACTCGCCGTCGCGGCCGTGACTTTGCGGGCTGGGCCGGGCCACGACCATCCGGACGAACCGGGCTCCGGCAGCCCGACGGCGGACGGGCCGGTCGTCCTGACCGCGACGCAGGCGGCGAACCTGCAGCTTGAGACGGCGGAAGCGGAGATCGCCGAGATGGCGCCGGTCTTGGAGGTGCCCGCGGTTTTTGTCCTCCCGCCGGAACGCCATGCGCGGATCACCGCACCGTTCGCCGGACGCGTGACCGAACTTCTGGCCAAGCTCGGCGAGGAAGTGGAAAAAGGTCAGCCCTTGCTGCGCGTCGCGCCTTTGGCCGTGGGAAGCCCGGCGCAGGAAATCCGCGCACCGCTCGAGGGGGTGGTTTTTGAGCAGGATGCGGTCATTGGTCTGCCTTTCACCCCGGAGACCACGCTAATGCAAACCGGCGACTACCGGGAGTTACTGGCGCGGGGCAGTTTTTACCAATCGCCGGAGCTGACGCGGGTGGCCGCGGGGCAGAAGGCCGTTTTGTTGCTCGATGTTTTTCCCGGCGAGCGCTTTGAGGGGCTGGTCCAGCGGGTCGATCCGGGCCATGCGGAAGGCAGCCCGTTCTTTCACATTTACGCGCTGGTCCCGAATGAAGGGGACAAGCTTCACCCGAATTACCGCGGGCGCATGCTGGTCGAAACCGGCGCGCCGGAAACCGTGGTTGCGGTACCGCGCCGGGCGGTGCTCGGTCAGCTCGGGGCCAAGTTCGTCTTCGTCCAGACCGAGCCGTTGCACTTCGAACGGCGCGAGGTGGTAACCGGGTTGGTCAGCGGCGACCGGGTCGAAATGGTGGAAGGCGTCCTGCCCGGCGACATCGTGGTGACGAACGGGCATTACCAACTGCAATATGCCGCGGCGGGCCGCGCAGCGGAGGCGGAAGCGGGTCACGACCACGCGCATTGAGCCCATGTTCGACCGCCTCATTGCCTTTTCCGTGCGCAACCGCCTTTTGGTGGTGGCGACCGCCGCGCTCATCGCGGCCTATGGCGGCTACGTGCTGACCCAGATTCCGGTCGACGTGTTTCCCGATCTCAACCGTCCGACGGTGACGATTTTCACCGAGGCGGGCGGGTTGGCGCCCGATGAAGTGGAAATGCTCGTCACTGTGCCGCTGGAGACGGCGGTCAATGGCGCGGCGGGCGTGGAGCGGGTGCGATCCATGTCGGGCATCGGGTTATCCCTCGTCTTCGTGGAATTCGGCTGGGAGACCGATACTTACCGGGCGCGCCAGATTGTGGCGGAAAAAGTCGCCGAAGTGACCCCACGGTTGCCGCAGGATATCCGGCCATTCCTCGGGCCGGTCTCCTCGATTATGGGCCAGATCATGGCCATCGGCCTGACCAGTGAAAATCCGTCGGTCAGTCCGATGGAACTGCGGACTCTGGCCGACTGGGACATGCGTCGCCGCCTGATGAGCATTCCCGGCGTCTCGCAAATCACCGTGATGGGTGGGGACGTGCGGCAATACCAGGTGCTGGTCGACCCCGCGTTGCTGGTGGCCGCCGGGGTGACCTTGCACGAGGTGCAGTCGGCCATTGACGAGTCGAACGTCAATTCCTCCGGAGGTTTTCTCCCCGATGCGCACAATGAGCGGTTGATCCGCAATCTGGCCCGGGTGGAAAGCGCGGAGGATCTGGCCATCACGGTGGTCAAGGTGCTGCCCGATGGATCGAGCATTCTCCTCGGGCAGATCGCCGAGGTCCGCGAGGGGGCATCGCTCAACAAGCGAGGTGATGCCGGCATCGACGGGCGTCCGGGCGTGATCCTCACGGTGCAGAAACAGCCCGGGGCGGACACCATTGCTTTGACCCGGAAGATCGAGGCCGAGTTGGAGATCATCGGGAGGTCGCTGCCGGACGGGGTCAAGGTGCACACCGACATTTTTCGTCAGAGCAATTTCATCGCCCGGGCCGTGCGCAATGTGGAGGAGGCCTTGCGCGATGGAAGTCTCATGGTGGCGGTCGTGCTTTTTATTTTCCTGCTCAACTTCCGCACCACGGCGATCACCTTGACCGCGATTCCCCTGTCGTTGCTCACCACCTTCATCGTTTTCCATGCGGCCGGTCTCGGGATCAACACTATGACGCTGGGCGGCCTGGCTGTGGCCATCGGCGAATTGGTCGATGATGCCATCGTCGATGTGGAAAATGTTTTCCGCCGCCTGCGCGAGAACCGCCAGGCGGCGAACCCGCGGCCGGTCCTCGATGTGGTGGTGGCGGCCTCGCGGGAAATCCGCAATTCCATTGTCTATGCCACCGTGCTGGTCGTGCTCGTCTTTCTCCCCCTCTTCGCCCTGCAGGGTATCGAGGGGCGCATTTTCACGCCCTTGGCGGTGGCGTACATCGTGTCCATTCTCGCTTCGCTCGCCGTGTCCCTCACCGTGACACCCGCCTTGTGCGCCTTGCTTCTGCCGCGGATGAGACGCATGGAGCATCCGCGGGACGGGTGGCTGGTGCGGACGATCAAGGACTGGGAAGCGCGGTTGCTCGACCTCGGGTTCGCCGCACCGCGCCGCGTCTACCTCGCGGCCGGGGCCCTTTTTGCCGCGGCGCTGGTCATCCTGCCCACTCTCGGGCGTGAGTTTCTCCCGGAGTTCAACGAGGGAAGTATCACCGCTTTTGTCGTCTCGGCCCCGGGCACCTCGCTGGAGGAGAGCAACCGGGTGAGCCGTATGGCCGAGGTGTTGCTCTCCGCGGTGCCCGAAGCCCGCACCATCGCCCGCCGGACCGGACGGGCCGAGGGCGACGAACACGTCATGGAGGTCAACACGACGGAAATCGAATTCGAATTGGACCCCTCCGCACGTTCCAAGGCGGAAATTCTCGCCGACATCCGCGCGCGGTTGGCCACGCTGCCGGGTGTCGGGGTGAGTGTCGGCCAGCCGATTTCGCACCGGATCGATCACATCCTCTCCGGGGTGCAGGCGCAGATCGCGATCAAAATTTTCGGTGATGATCTTGGGGTGTTGCGACGGCTGGCCGGCGAGGTGCGTGACGCGGTGATTGCCGTCCCGGGGATGGCCGACGTGCAAGTCGAGCGGGTCACCCTGGTGCCGCAGATTCATGTCCGTTTCGATCGCGCGAAATGCGCGGCCTACGGGCTGCGTCCGGGTGAGGCGGCGCGCTACACCGAGCTGGCGATCAAGGGAGCGACCGTGACCGAGGTGCTTGAGGGTCAACGGACCTTTGACGTGGTGCTGCGACTGACCGATGAAGCGCGGGAAGACTTGGAGGCGATCCGGTCCATTCCGGTGGATACGCTCGCCGGGCAACTGGTTCCCCTCGGGCTGATCGCGGAAGTGAGCGAGGCCATGGGGCCGAACATGATCAACCGGGAGAATGCGCAGCGGCGCATTTACGTCTCGGCCAACGCGGCCGGCCGGGATCTGGTCACGGTGGTCCGCGAGGCGCAGGCTGCGGTGACGGAGCGGGTCACGCTGCCGGAGGGATATTATGTCACTTACGGCGGACAATTTGAAAGTGAGGCCGGGGCCGCGCGACTTATCCTGCTGCTTGGTTCCCTGAGTCTGGTCGCCATGTTTTTTGTCCTCTACATGCAATTCCAAAGCGGCGCCTTTGCCGCGCAAGTCATGCTGAACATCCCGCTGGCCTTTGTCGGAGCGGTCTTCGGGGTGAAGTTTTTTTCGGGCGGGGTGCTCTCCGTCGCGTCGATGGTCGGCTTCATCGCTTTGACCGGAATCGCCGCGCGCAACGGGATCATGATGATTTCGCACTACCTGCACCTCATGCGCGAGGAGGGGATGCCCTTCGGCCGCGAAATGATCGTGCGCGGCACGCAGGAGCGTGTCGTTCCGGTGCTCATGACGGCGCTGACCGCGGGTCTGGCCCTCTTGCCCTTGCTGCTCGGAGCCGGGCAGCCGGGCAAAGAAATTCTGCATCCCGTGGCGGTGGTCATTTTCTGCGGTCTGTTCACCAGCACGCTGCTTGATTTGCTCGTGCGGCCGATGGTCTTCTGGCAATTTGGGGGCCGTGCTTCGGCGCGGCTGGTGCCCGGTGCCTTTCCACAACCCATACCAACCCAACCATGAAATATCTCATCCTTCTGGCCATCCTGATCCTTCCCTTCAACTTGTCGGCGGGCGAAGACCATGGCCACGGGCACAGTCACGGACAAATCGAGGTTCCATCCTCCCTGCCCGAGGTGCGTGCGGTGATCGCATCCAAACAGTCCGAACTCACCGCGTTGCTTGCCGCGGGCGACGCCCCGGAAGCGCGTGCGGCGACCGATGTGCTGGTGGCGTGCGTGAAAGCCATTCCCGGTTTGCTCACCGCGGCGGATGGCACGGGGAATCAGCGCATTGAGGGTATGGCGAACAATGCCGCTAAGGCATGGGTTTCCGTGGCTCACGACGGCGATCACGGGGACTTTGCGGGGGCCGCCCGGCAAGCGGACAAAGCGGCAGCGGCTTACCGGATGCTCGAGGCGCGTTTGCCGCAGTAGCGGATCACGTGGCGCCGCGGGATGCGCTTCAGTTCGCGCGGGTTGCGTCGCCTCAGGGGCTGCCGCGGCGGAGGGCGTCGAGCAACTCGTGGAGATCGACGGAGGCAAAGCGGGTGGCGGTGTCGGAGACGGCGTAGGGCATGACGAGGACACCATGGTGAACAAGGGCGCCGCAGGTGTAGACGACATTGGGCACGTAGCCATCGCGTTCGTCGAGGGCGGGGCGGAGGAGGGGTTCTTTGAGACGTCCGATAACCCGGGAGGGATCATTGCGGTCGAGGAGGACGGCGCCGATGCAGTATTTGCGCATCGGGCCGACGCCGTGGGTGAGGACAAGCCAGCCGGCATCGGTCTCGATGGGCGAGCCGCAGTTGCCAAGCTGGGTGAATTCCCAGGGTTGCGCCGGGCGGACGATGACCTGCGACTCATACCAGAAGTGGGGATGGTCGGAGAACATAAGGTGGATGTTGACTCCGTCCTGCCGGCTGAGCATGGCGTAGTGGCCGTTGATTTTCCGCGGGAAGAGGGCGAAGCCCTTGTTGGCGACAGCGGGGCCGTTCAACGTGCTGGCGTGGAAGGTGCAGAAATCGGGGGTGGCGACAATCTGCGGGAAGACGTCCGCCCCGTTGTAAGCCGTGTAGGTCGCGTAGTAGGTGACCTTGCCGTCATCATCGGTGAAGCGAACGAAGCGGGCGTCCTCGATGCCGTTGCTCTCGAGCGGCGAGTAGGGAAAAATAACTTTCTCGGAGAGGCTGAGGCCGTCCTTGAAACGCACGGTATAGTTGGCTTCGGCGAGGGAAACCGCACGCTCGCCGGCCCGCACGATCTCGGGGTCGCTGCCGTCACGGCGCAGGGCGGCGGTGCGGGTCACCAGTTCCGGCATGTGAAAGACATCGGGGAGGTCGGCCGTGGCGGCGCGGGCCGCGTGGTGGGGAACCCCCAATTCGAAAAGTTTGCGGCGGAAAAGGCGCAGGTCGTATTTGGCCGCGGCTTCGGGCCGGGGGGAGTGGACGAATTTCGAGACCGGGTCGAGCCGCACCGTACCGTCAGCCGCGGCGATGCCCGAGCGAAAGGTGATCGAGGAGATGTGTCCCTCGCCGGTGGCGCGCAGGCTGAGGATGAAGCGCAATTCCCCGGAGGCGAGCCCGGATTGGTCGGGGGCGGCCACGATGCTCGGGTTGAAGAGAGCGCTAGATTCGAGGGAATATTCGTTGGTGAAATAAGAACCGATGAGAAGCTTGCGGCCCTCGTCGAGCGGACGGTCGACGGGAATCAACGGGGCCAGTTTGGCGAAGCGTTCGAGGAAAATGGTGCGAATGTCGACATGACGGTCGTGAAATTCGGCGAGCACGCTGTCGAGCGTCTCCGCGATGGTGGCATCGTCGAGCATGAGAACGCGGGCAAGCACATCGAGAAGCCGGCGGCTGGGTTCGGGATGGCCGGTTGGTTTGACCACGACCGAGGCCATGAAGGGACGGAGAAGGACGCGGCGTGCATCGGGCCGCAATTCGAAAGGTTGCCGTCGGAGGTTCATGTCGGGCGTTCGGAGAAGGCGGCGCTGGCGTTGTCCAGCGCCTTCATTTCCGCGAGAGCGAGGAGGAAGGAAAGGGTGGATTCGGCGCCTTGGTTTTGGTTTGTACGGTTGGGGTGTAGCCCGTCGCGGCAGCCGCCTGTGGCCGGATCGTAAAGCAGTTCGCCGAGGTCATTGGCCCCGAGGAACCAGTCGAAGGCACGGATGGCTTCGGCCCGCCAATTCTCGTCCGCGGTGGCGTTGTAAGCCTCGATGCAGGCACCGACCGCCGCGGCGGCGTCGACCGGCTGCTGGTCGAAAGCGGCGGGTTGTCCGCCTTTCCGCCAGAAGCCATTTGATCCGATCGGACGGAAACATCCGCCTTCGCCACGCTGGTGCTTCATGAGCCAGCGGAGGGAGTTGAGGCCGGCTTCGCGCATTTCTTCGTTGCCGGTCCAGCGGCCGGTCAGGATGAGAGCGTGGCAGAGGCGAGGATTGTCATAGGTAACGACTTCCTCGAACCACGGCCATTCGGGGGTGGCCACACGTTTCCAGAGCCCGAAGAGGCGCGCGGAGAGGTCCGCGCGCATCCGGGCTGCGAGCAGGTCGCCCTCGAGGGTGCGCAAGTATTCGTGGAGTCCGAGAATGGTGAAGGCCCAGGCCCGCGGGGAAGTAAAGGAGGCGACGGCGGGCAGAGCTTCGTTGAAGAGCGGTGCGGCCCACGAGCGGAGGCTCTCGCTGCGGGTGCGGCCGACCACCGCGCCGAGTGCCCAGAGCGTGCGCCCGTGGCTGTCTTCGGAACCGTGTTTCTCGAGCCATTTGCGGTCGAAACTCATGAAATTGCGGAAACGCCCGGTGTCGCGGACAAACGCGTGCTGGAGGAAGGCGGCGTAAGAGGCGCGGGCGAGGCGGATTTCGGGCGGGCATTCGTCAAGGCCCTCGAGGAGAACTGAGAGCAGGAGGGCGCGGGCGTTGTCATCGGCGCAATAGCCGTGGTCGAACCACGGTACGGTGAAAATGGCGTGCTGGTAGATGCCGGTGCTGTCGGTCATACGCAGGAGATGATCGAACCGCCAGGGCGGCAGGTGCGAATGTTCTCCGAAGGGTGCGGCCGGGCGCGGTTTGTGGTGGGCGTGGATCTCGTTGTGGTCGCCAGCGGTGGCGAATAGGTGGGTGTAAGCGGCGGCGACCTCGGGCCAAATCATGTGGCGTCCGGCCAGGTAGGACTGCTTGCGCATGGCATTGAGCCGGGTCTCGTCGGTGAGCAGGGCGCCGACTTCGCGGGCGACCGCGGTGGCATCGCGGAATGGGACGAGGACACCGGCGTCGTTGGCCAACAGCTCCGCGGCGTGCCAATAGGGGGTCGAGACCACCGCTTTGCCGGCGCCGAAGCAGTAGGAGAGCGTGCCCGAGGTGATTTGGGCCTCGTTGAGGTAGGGGGTGATGTAAATGTCAGTCGCGCCGATGTACTCGCGGAGTTCCTCGTTGGACACGTAGCGGTTGACGAAGCGGATGCTGTTTTCCACGCCGATGCTGCGGGCCATGCGTTCGAGTTGCAGGCGGTAGCTCTCGCCTTCCTCGCGGACGAGGTTCGGGTGGGTGGCGCCGAGCACAATGTAAACGAGCCGCGGATGATCGCGGACGATGTCGGGCAGGGCACGGATGACATATTCGATCCCTTTGTTCGGCGAGAGCAGGCCGAAGGTGAGCATGACCGGACGCCCGGCGACTTCGAACTGGTCCTTGTAAAAGCTCGGATCGGTGAAGCCGGTGTCGGGAATGCCGTGCGGGACAACGGTGATTTTCGAGTCGGCGACGCCGTAGAGGCTGGTCAGCATGCCGCGGGCGCGCTCGGCCATGACGACCAGACGCGAGGAAAGGTCGACGAGTTCGTGGAAGACCCGGCGCTGGTTGGAGTCCGGGTTTTCCAGCACGGTGTGGAGGGTGGTGACAACGGGCATGCGCACGCGGCGGAGGAGGGCGAGGATGTGGCTGCCGGCCGCCCCCCCGAAGATGCCGAATTCATGCTGCAGGCAGAGCACGTCCATGTGGGCGAGGTTGAGGAAGTTGGCCGCGCGCACGTAGGAGGCAACATCGGGCTGGGGGATTTCGAAGCGCACCTCGGGAGGGTAGGTATAGTTTCCGGGGCGGTCGGATACCGCGATGACCGGGCAGCTCCAATCCGGATTGGCCGCAACGACGGCATCGCGCAGATCGCGGGTGAAGGTGGCGATGCCGCACTGCCGCGGGGGATAGTCGCCGAGAAAAGCGACTTTATTAACCGGAGAAAGCGGAGTCATCAGGCTTAGTGTGGCGCGCAGGGCGGCTGCGCCAATGGAAAATTTCCCCCGGGGCCGATGGTCTTCAACTTTCGTTTTCCGTGCCGAGGTGATCACCCAACCACCAGCTGAGGCCGCGCAGTGCGAGTTCAGCCATGGCCAGCGGATGTTTCTCCAGCTGATGCATAAGTTGTGCCGTGAAATTGTTGACCGGCTTCTTCTTTGTGCCGGAAAGTTCGATCTCGCACCAATGGAGTCCTTCCTCCTGCCGGGCGAAGACGGACTTGGTGGCATCGGGCAACCAAGTGAGTGCGGAGGCGGGCAGCCCGGCCATGACCTTCCCGCTGAGGGAGCCGTCGGGTGCGACCTGCACCGCGCCGCGCAGTCCGGCTTTTCCCGGCGAGAAGACATCGAGCCGATCGACGTGCAGGCCGCGGTGGTCTTCCTTCCAGTGGGCGGAGGCGCGCGACACTTTGATCGTGGCGTAGGTGTCCGACTTGAGAAAGCGGTCGAGAAATTTTTGGAATTGGAATCCTTGGAGCTCTCCCCCGACGAAACCGAGGGTTCCGTCGCCGCGCCCTCCGGAGACGTTCGCCCCGCGCCAGGACCACGAGGCTTCTGCGGTGAGTTCCCCGGCGAGGTTTCCGGCGAGGGAAGCCGGGAGGTAAGCGCCGAGCGGGATGCGCGAGGCGGAGATGTTCACCTCGGCCTCGGAGGTTTCCATGTTCCAAGATCCGGCCCCGCGCAAGTCGGCCAGTCCGGGGGCGGTGACGACGACATTTTTTGCCCGCAGGAGGTCGCCTTCCAACTGGTATTCGAGTGAGACATGGGAAAGGGCAAGGTCGCGCCACGCGGGCTGGCCGGCGCGTGTGGCGAGCCGGTCGAGGTAATCCCAGTCGCGCACCCGGGCATTTTGCAGGGCGATATTGCCCTCGCCGGAGGCATTTTTCCCGGTGGGGTCGACGCGGTAGGTCAGTTTGCCGTCGAGTTGTCCGGAGAGCACCGCGGCGATGTCGGAGGGCAGGAAGGGCAGGATGTCGAGCGCGGTGATCTGCGCGGAGGCGTCGATGCTTTTGTCGGTTTGCTGGCCGAGGCGCGCTTTGAGTTCGAGGTTGCTCTGCGGGGAAGCCGGTTCGCGGAGGTAAAGGTAGCCGACATCGATCACTTCGTGCGTGACATAAACCTGCATCCCGTCGATGGCGAGGTCGGGATATCCGGGCAGGACCAGATGGCCCCCGCGGCCGAAGTATTTGAAATTCCTCCCGACCATCATGGCACCGAGGTGCATACCAGCACCGCGGACCGGGGTCTTGCCGAGGGGCAATTCAATGGTCATGTCGGGGCACTCGATCCATCCGCAGTGGAATTGCGAAGGCATGAGGAAGGCATACCAAGGCTTGGGCGGGATGACGGGGTCCTGCTTTTTTAATTCGTTGTTCGGCGCGACAACGCGGAAATCGGCCCGGGCGATGTCGATGCGGTCGACCTCCCAGCGGCCGCGGAGGATGCCCGCGGGATTAAGCCAACCGGTGGCGCGACCGGTGTCGAGCCCGCCGATGGCTTGTCCGGGCCAGCCGGTGCTGGAAAAATTTGCCGCGGTGACGGAAAGGTCGGGATTGAGGGTGAGCGGGCCGAATTTTCCGTCGACCTTTAGCGCGTGGTCGACCGCATGGGCCAACACGCGCTCGAACTGCGGCCCGGCCACCCAAGCGGTGAGGACTCGAGGGAGGAGAACGCGAGCCGCCGCGTATCCGGCGAGGCCGAGCACGGCCAGCACGAGGGCGAGCGTGAGGAGGCGTTTGCGGAGTTTCATTGGGGCCATGGAGTTGGAGCGGCGGAGCCTGGGCTGCCGAGTGCGGGCGAACGGCCGACGCGGAGCGGTCGCGACCAGCCTGCCACAACGCGACCCTATCAGGTCTTCCGTGGTTCCAAGACAAAATCCGGCAAGCGCCGCCGGGGGTCGTAGGCGCGGTGGAAGACGGGGCTGGCGGAACCGGAAATCGGTGGCACGAGCCATGACCAGTCGCCGGGCACGGGGCGGCCGGCATCTTTTTCTTTGGCCAGGTGGTCCATGAATTGGCGCGACGCGGTGTGATGGTCGACCATGGTGACGCCGGCGAGGCGAAAGGAATGGAGCACGGCGGCGGTGAGTTCGATCAGGGCGCGGTCGCGCCAGAAAGGATCTTGCGAGCGGAGTTGCGGGTCGAGGCGGTCGGCCACGAGAGGCAGCAAATTGTAGCGATGCGGATCGCCGAAGTTGCGGGCGGCGATTTCGGTGACCATGTAGTAGCCGCTGAAGGGCGCCGCGGTGTAGCGTGCGCCGCCGGTCTGGAGGCTCATATTGCTCACCGCCGGCAGTGCGTGCCACCGCAGGTGGAGGTCGGCGAACCAAGTCAGGGTCGGGTGGGTGATGGAAACCTCGAGCACGGCATCCGGCGGCACGGGAAAGAAACGCGGCTTTTCGCCGGGGACTTCAATGAGGAGGGGAAGAATATCGAAGGCCGAGCGGGTGCGGGGCGGGGTCCAACCGGCCTCGAGGAGGCGCGCGGTGAAGTCTGTCTCCGCGGGATCACCCAGCATGGTGCCGTCGGCCGCGCGGTAACCCGCATAGCGGATAAGTTGGTAATTGTGGATGCGCGGCCCGGGGGCGTCCGGCCCCGAGGGGGCGAAAACGGTGATGAGCGGTTGGATGCGTCCGCCATTGGTCGAGCGCCGGAGATGGGCGATGCAGGCTTCGAAAATTCCCTCGGCCGTGGTGACGTCCCGTGCGTCGACCACCTCGAGCGACTCCCAGAAACGGCGCCCGATGCAGCGGCGGCTGTTGCGCCAGGCGAGGCGGCAGGCGAAGGCGAGTTCTTCCGGGGTCTGCCGGTAGAAGCCGCCATGCCGGATTTCTTCGGCCACCTGTGTGCGGCGGGCGCTATCCGGGGTGGTGTGGTTTTCCCGCGCAAACTGATCGAGAAAGGCATGCGCGGCCCTGACCGGATCGGCCGGGTGGCCCGCTTCGTCCGCGAGGAGCGGGGAGTCGTCCGGCGCGAGGCTCCGGCCACTGAAGGGACATTGCGTGGGGATGTTCATTGAATTCGCGCCGCAGGATGGAAAGGGGGCGAAGGAGGAAGACCCCAAGGTCGTCGCGGAAGCAGACTCGCTCTCGGTAGGGGCGGTTTGATGGTTTCTTGGGAGGGTCTCATAGGCGCGGAAGTCTTTACGCTTTGTCTCGGGGTGCGGTTGTTACCGACGGCGAGACGGGTCGGCGATCCGGTTCGCGTGGTCATTCTTGGTCAGAGCATTGCGTCTGGGCACAACTTCGAACCGGAAGAGCGCTTACCCTGCGTTGCGGCAGGAGAAAATCAAGGCTGAGGGATTCAATGAAACCGAGGTCAATGCCGGCATGAGGGGGACACGGCGGCAAGGGGACTGCGGCGATCTTTCCAAGGTTGGCTGCGCGGGGTACGGGATTGAGTCCGCCATCCTGCGGATGGCTGCCTCGCATGGATTGATCGCGAGGGCGACCTTTCCGAGGGTGGCTGCGCGTGGCGCGGACTAGAGTTCGCCATCCTGCGGATGGCTGCCTCGCATGGATTGATCGCCTACGGCGATCTTTCCGAAGAAGGCTGCGCGTGGCACGGGATTGAGTCCGCCATCCTGCGGATGGCTGCCTCGCATGGATTCGAACCATGACACACAGATCCAGAATCTGCAGTGCTACCGTTACACCACGAGGCATCAAAGAAGAGTGAAGATTAGCGGCGAGCCCTTTTTATTTCAACCACGGGAATTATTGCTGCTGGGCCTGTTGCTGGAAGTGGGCGAGGACGGCTTCGGCCGTTTGGCGATGGGTGAGGGCGGAGGAGTCGATGCGGATGGCAGCGGTCCCGGCGTAGAGGGACTCTCGCTCGGCGTAGAGTTCTTCCAAGGTGCGGCGCGGGTCGGCGGTCTGCAGGAGCGGGCGATTGCTGTGTTTGACCCGCTGGTAAAGATGCTCGGGGCTGGCATCGAGCCAGACCACGGGGCCGATTTGCGGGAGGAGTTCGCGGTTTTGTCCAGAGGTGATGATCCCGCCGCCAGTGGCCACAATCAAGCCGATGCGTCCGACCAGGCCCTGCAGGACTTTGGTTTCGAGGGCGCGGAAATGTTCTTCGCCCTGCTCTTTGAAAATGCCGGGGATGGATTGTCCCGCTTCCCGGGCCACGAGGGCGTCGGTATCGACGAGGGCAAAGCCGGTGAGGGATGACAAAATCCGGCCGACGCTGGATTTTCCGGATCCCATAAACCCGACGAGGACCAGATTGCGAAACACGTTCAGATTCTCACCACATTCAGGGCTTTTGGTCCGCGGTCGCTCGGGCTGAGCTCGAACTCCACGCTGTCACCTTCCTCCAGCGTCTTGAAACCATCGCCGCCAATCTCCGAATAATGGACGAAGATATCGGCGCTGGCTCCGCTGGGGTCGGCGATGAAACCGAATCCCTTTTTGTTGTTGAACCATTTTACTATTCCTTGGGGCATGGAGGCGGGGCTGGTTTTTGACGCGATACTCTGCGCCCAGTGCGGTATATGGTGGAGCGATGCGGAATGGTCAAATGCTTATTGGCAAAGATAACCGGTCCGGTCATCGTGCCGTGCCCGGCGAGGGGTGGTCCGGGACGCTTCCAATGGGCGAGTCTTTAGATTGCAAGTAGCTAATCATCATATATTTATAAATAATGCGAGCAAACAAAGAGTCTCTATGAAGACGCGCCGGCTCGTCGCGCAGCGTGCGGAGGAAATTGCCTTGGCGGCCGGGGAGGCTGCGTCGCTGCTGCGCGCCGGAGAGGTGGTCGCTGTGCCGACCGAGACGGTTTACGGGTTGGCCTGCGATGCGTTGAACGCGGAGGCAGCGGCCAGAGTTTTTGCCGCGAAGGAGCGTCCGGCTTTTGATCCGCTCATCGTCCATGTGGCGGACGCCTCATGGATTGGCCGGCTGGCCCAGCCGGACGCCGCCGCTGCCCGGTTGGCGCAAAAGCTGGCGGCTGAATTCTGGCCGGGGCCGTTGACCATGATTCTCCCCGCACGAGATATTGTGCCCGATTTGGTGCGTTCGGGTTTGCCGACCGTGGCGCTGCGCTGCAGTGCGCATCCTGTCATGGCGGCCCTCGTCTCCGAACTGGCCGGGCCGGTGGCCGCGCCGAGCGCGAATCGCTTCGGGCGGATCAGTCCGGTGACGGCGGAAGATGTGATCGAAGAATTGGGCGGCCGCATCCCACTCGTGCTCGATGGCGGCCCTTGCCGCCACGGCTTGGAGTCGACCATTGTCGCGATGGCGGATGGGCGGCTTGTCTTGCTGCGTCCGGGTCCGGTCACGCTGGAGGAACTGGAAAAGTTCGGGGCGGTCGAGCGGACAGCCCGCGGCGGCCCGGTAGCCGCGCCGGGCATGCTCGAGAGCCACTACGCACCGCGCACCCCTTTGCGTTTGTGGTCGCAGGACATGCCATGGCCGGAGGATGCGTCGACCAGTGGTGTGTTGGCCTTCGGTGCGGTCGACGAGGGTTTTGCCGCGGCCGAAGTCTTGCCATTGGATCCCACGGAGGCAGCTCCGCTTCTTTTTGCGGCCTTGCGCCGGCTCGATGCGTGCGGGGTGGCGCGCATTTACGCCCGGACTATTCCCGAATCGGGGCTGGGCATGGCCATCATGGATCGGCTACGCAGGGCGGCGCATGGCTAGAGAAAAGCTGAACACACGGGCGGCGGGCATCGTCGCGCTGGCCGTCATGCTGAGCCGCGTGCTCGGTTTGGCGCGCGAGTTGATTTTTGCCGCGCTTTTCGGGGCGGGCCGAGGAATGGACGCCTACATCACGGCGTATCGTGCCCCGAATTTGCTCCGCGACCTCTTTGCCGAGGGGGCGCTGTCGGTGGCATTTGTCACCGTGTTCTCCAAGCTCGGCGTGGAAAAAAGCTACGAGGCCTCGTGGGAGCTGGCGCGGAAAATGGCGACCATGCTCCTTGTTTTCATGTCTTTGGTGACTTTGCTCGGGATCATTTTCGCCCCGGCGCTGATTGCCGTGCTCGCGCCGGGATTCGACGCGGATAAATCGGCCTTCGCGATCGAGCTGACGCGCATCATGTTCCCCTTTATTTTGATGGTGTCACTGGCGGCACTGGTCATGGGCATGCTCAACTCGCGTAATGTCTTCGGCGTGCCGGCCTTGGCTTCCAGCTTTTACAATCTGGGGTCGATTTTCGGCGGCGTGACGCTGGCCTGGATGATCGACCCGACGTTTGGTCCGCGCGCCCTGCTCGGCATGGCCGTCGGCACGTTGATCGGCGGATTCCTACAGCTCGCGGTGCAGATCCCGAGCTTGAAAAAAGTCGGCTTCACCTTCCACTTCGACTTCGGCTGGCGCGACGAGCAGGTCAAGCGGGTACTGTGGTTGATGCTGCCGGCGGTCATCGCGGCCAGTGCGGTGCAGATCAATGTGATGGTCAACAGCATCTTTGCCTCCTACCTCGGGGATGGCGCGGTCAGTTGGCTTTCCTACGCATTCCGTCTCATGCAGTTGCCGCTCGGTATCTTTGGCGTGGCTGTGGCCACCGTGACCTTACCGGCGGTGGCCAAGATCGCGGCGGGCGGCGACATGGTGCACTTCCGCGAGACGCTGGCCAAAGCGATCCGTCTGGCGCTCTTCCTCACTCTGCCGGCCACGATCGGATTGATGCTGATGAGCGACGAGATCATCGGGTTAATTTACCAGCGCGGGAAGTTCTCGGCGGGGGATACCATGCAGACGGGGGCGGCGCTGAAATTTTACGCGGTCGGGTTGATGGGCTATGCCTGCATCAAGGTATTGTCGCCCGCTTTTTATGCCTTGGATCACAAGTGGACGCCGATGCTGGTGACTTTTTTTGGCATTGCCCTGAACATTGTCCTCAACTGGCAGTTGACCTTCCGCATGGGGCTTGGGCACAAGGGGCTGGCTCTTTCGACCGGGTTGGTTGCGACGATCGATTTCTTCATCCTCTATTTCCTCATGCGGCGGGCGGCGGGGGGCATGGAGACCTTCAAGGTGGTTGGCTCGTTCGGGCGGATTCTGGTCGCGGCGGCGGGCCTGACCGCGGTGTGCATCCTCGGGCGGGAATGGCTGAAGCCGTGGTTGGGGGCAGAGTCGCTGGTCGACCGTGCCTGGTCGTTGCTGGCCATCATCGGGGCAGCGGCGGTAGTTTATTTTGCGATCTGTGCTTTGTTGCGAGTCGAGGAAGCGCGGGAGGCGATGGCCTTGGTCAAACGCAAGATTAGCCGACGGGCTGTGTCCTTACCGGGGGCATAGCCCGGGGATGCGACAACTGCTGTCGCACCCAGCGGGCGATGGTTGCGGCGTCGTCGGGGCCCGGGATAACGTTCGGCGCGGAGGAGGCAAGCGGGTCGAGGGCGGGGAAGAAGTTACGGGCCTTCCAAACGTGGCTGCCCGGACGGTACGGTCCGACCTGGCAGGGATCACTCCAGGTGTGAATGGCCAGCAGTTGACCGGTTACTGCGGCGGCGAGGTGCATCGGCCCGCTGTCGACGCTGACCACGAAGGCGGCACGGCGGAGAATCCAGAGGAGTTCGGTCAGACTGGTACGATTGAGGAGGTTGGTCACGTTGGGCGGGAGGCCGGGGGGTTCGTTCCCTGAGCGACCGACTAGGATGACCGGGCAATTGACCGCCCGGCAAAAGGCCGTGACCGACTCTAGGGTGAGCGATTTGCCGCGGCCGCGGGAAAAAGGGTGCAAGACCACGTAGGGCGCGGGCGGGATCGGATCGGAGGGTTGGTTGCCGGGCGGAAGGTGGAAGACGGGTGGTCCGGCCAGGGTTGCCCCGGCGGCCGCGGCGAGGGTGAGGTAGCGTTCGACGGCATGGGACTCAGGGCTGACGGGGACGGTCCTGGTCTGGGCAAAGCGGGCGCCTTCACGGGCGTCGGAGAGTCCGATGACCGGAACGCCCCGGAAAGACCGGGCGACCAAAGCGGTACGGAGGAGTCCCTGGAAATCAAGGATGAGGTCGGGTCGGTTTTGCTTGGCCAAACCGCGCCGCCAGCGGAGAAATCGGAGCCATCCGGCGGGCCCGCAAAAATCGGCCCGGGGAAAAATGAGAGTTTCGTCAAGATGTGGGTTCCCCTCGAGAAGCGGCGCCCATTCCGGGTTGACCATCCACGTGAAGTGCGCGGCCGGGAAGGCGGCACGCAGAGCGGCAACGGCCGGCAGGGTATGGACGATATCACCGAGCGAGCTGGGCTTGAGGATGAGGACGCGGTGAGGGACGTAGGCAGTCATTTGCCGAGGGCCAGACGCTCGGCCAGTTCAGCGGGCAGACCGGCTTCGAGGATTTTGCGCTGGGTGGTTTCGATGTCGTAAGGAATGCGGCGCAGTTCGACCTCGAGGGTCTCGGGCTGGTAGATGACATAAGCGGCGCGCCAGTCATGGTCCCGCGGTTGGCCGACGCTGCCGCTATTGATGAGGTATTGTTTGCCGGGGTTGAGCTTGATTTGGTCGAACGTCTTTTTCGTCACGGCAATCCCGGTGGAGAAAAAGAACGGTTCGTGGGTGTGGCCGAAAAAACAGACTGGCGTGTGCTGGTAGGTGAAGCTGGCTGCGGCGTCGGCCGGGGTGACGATGTAGCCCCATTTGTGCGGGGTATCGAGAGTGGCGTGAACCACAGTGAAGTCGCGGATGACGCGCTGGAGGCGGAGCGACCGGAGCCATTCCTTGTCCTGCTCGCCAATTTGGCCGCGCGTCCAGTTCATGGCCGCGGCGGCGAGTTCGGTAAAGCCGTCGAGCGGACCGGACATGGCAGCCTGTTCGTCGTGGTTTCCTTTGATCACCGGACAGTCGAGCGAACGGACGAGGTTGATGCAGGCCACCGGGTCGGCGCTGTAGCCGACCAAGTCGCCGAGGCAAATGTGATGGGTGCACCCTTGGGTCTGCGCGTCGGCCAGGACCGATTGCAGGGCTTCGAGATTGCTGTGGATGTCACCGAAGATGGCGATGCGCATGGGACGCGGGTGCGGGGTCAGACTCCGATGGCCAAAGCCCCATGGCAATCCCGATCAGGCGGCCTCATGGCGCTTCCGGGGGAGCAAGGCGTTCGGCCGCGGGGATGTCGAGCTGTGCTTCGAGTTCGTTGATCAGGGTGATGACACGGGGCATGCGTTCCGCTTCGCCGAGCAGGTAGATGGCGCGCAGTTTGTCGTAAGCTTCGCGCTCGCGCCCTTGGCAGGCGGCCAGCTCGTAAGCGGCGAGGCGTTTGACGTAGGGCGGGGCGCCGGGTTTTTCCGCGGCGGTGGTGAAGGCGTCGGCGGCCGCGCAGGGGTCATTGAATTTGTCGCGCATCATGATGCCGAGTCTCTCGTGGAGGATGTGTTGGTCGGGGTTGTTGGCGATGCCGCGAAGGAGGAAGTCGCGGCCGAGTTTGTGGTATTCCCGTTCGGCGCGCTGGCGAAGGAATTCGCTGGGCTCCTTTGGGTTTTCCCGCGCGGCGATGGAGGCGTTCCAAGCCATGTGCCAACTGGCGAGGTCCCAGTAGACAAGGGAGCGCGGTTGCAGGGAGGTCAC
>CAMBUL010000038.1 GCA_945871065.1 Chthoniobacter flavus
CCCGTGGCCGGACTTTGTCACGACCCTCACAAAAAGGACCAAGACGCACTCCGGGTGTTCCTACGGCTCCGCTTCGCTGCGCCTCCGGAACACCCGGAGTGCGTCAGTCAGGCAGAACCACTTTTACAGACAGATTGTTGCACTACCGAGCAGTGTGCCACCCATCCCCCGAAAGGAACGTCAGACAGGTGCGGCGGCGAGCAACTCGCGCGCGGCGGTTAGTGCCACGGAGAGTCCCTCGGGATTTTTTCCGGCGCCGCGGGCGGCCTCGGGACGGCCCCCGCCTTTGCCTCCGACGTGCGGGGCGATCGATTGGATAATCTTTCCGGCGGCGATTTTTGCGGTGTGTCCGGGGCCAACCAGGGTGACCAAGGACACCGAGCCGTTGGCGCAACCCCCGAGCACGATAATGCCGTCGAACTTGGCTTTGAGTGCCTCGGCGGCAGCTTGCAAAGTGTCGCCGTCCGCCTCACCAAGGTCGGCGATGATCACCGGAAGGCCCGCGATGGTTTCAGCCCGGCCGAGAAGCCCGGCGGCCCGGCCGGCTGCTTCGCGCTGGCGAGCCGACTTGAGGGCTTTTTCGAGATCTTTTTGCTGGGCGATGACGCTTTCCAACTTTTTCTCAAGGTCGGCCAGAGGAGATCCCAACTGGGCGGCGATGGCTTTGAGGCGCTCGCGATCCGATTCGGCCGCGCGCTGTGCTTCGGCCCCGGCGAGAGCTTCGATGCGACGCACTCCGGCGGCGACCGCACCTTCGCTGATGATACGGAAGAGCCCGATTTCTCCCGTGCCGCGCACATGGGTGCCGCCACAAAGCTCCATACTGTAGCCGTCCAGGGCTCCGGCCTGTCCGCCGATCTGGACAATCCGGACGCGGTCGCCGTACTTGTCGCCGAAAAATTGCATGACGTTCTCACGGCCGCGCACCTCAGTATAAGGAACATCGCTCCAAGTAACGGGCGCATTTTCGAGGATCTTCGCATTGACCAGGCGTTCGACCGAGACCACTTGTTCCGGCGTGAGGGCGGCACTGCTGAAGTCGAAGGTCAACTTGTCCGGCCCCACGTAGCTGCCTTTCTGCACGGCCTCGCGGCTGACTACCTCATGCAGCGCCCAGTGGAGCAGGTGAGTGACGGTGTGGTGCCTCTCGATGGCGGCGCGGCGGGAGGCGTCGAAGCGGAGCTCGACTTCGGCGCCGACCGGCGGAGCCCCATCGCCGGCGATGACGTGGAGCCACACATCGCCCGCTTTTTGCGTTCCGGTCACCGTCCAAAGCTCAGCGCCGTGGCGCAGTTCTCCGGAGTCCCCGACCTGTCCGCCCATTTCCGCGTAGCAAGTGCTAGTGTCTAAAACAACGGCCAAGTTGCCCTTCAAATCGACGACTTCCAGAACTTTGGCCCGCACCGCTGCCTTGTCATGGCCGACAAAAAGGGTCGGTGTCATGGTGGTCACTCCGGAGACGGTGATAACCTGTTTTTTCTGGGCGGCACGGGCACGGACCCGCTGCTCCTCCATGAGGACTTCGAATGCCGCGGAGTCGACCGCCAGTCCGCGTTCACGGGCCATGAGTTCGGTCAGATCAAGGGGAAATCCCTGTTCGTCATAGAGTTTGAAAGCAAAGGTGCCGGAAATCTGCCCACCCCGGCCGACACGGGCCGCCTCCGTCTCGAAAAGCGCGAGCCCTTTGTCGAGGGTGCGATTGAACGCTTCTTCCTCGGTCTTGAGCACTCCGGCGATGTGAGCCTGCTTGGCCGGCAACTCGGGAAACACCCCGCCCATAGAACGAGCCAGCACTCCGACCAGTTGGTAAAAAAACGGTTGGTCAAACCCGAGCGTGCGTCCGTAGCGAACGGCGCGGCGCAGGATACGGCGCAGGACGTAGTTGCGGTCGCTGTTGCCGGGATTGATGCCATCGGCCACGGCGAAGGAAAGCGTCCGCGCATGGTCGGCGATGACCCGGAAAGCGATGTCGATTTTTTCCTGCTCCGAATGACCAGTGGAGCCGGCCTCCGGCAGGGTGGAGGCGTAGCGCTTGCCGCTCAGTTTTTCGATCTCGGCGAAGAGCGGAAGGAAGACGTCGGTTTCGTAATTCGAGATGCGCGCGCCGGAAAAATCGGTGAATCCCTTGGTGCCTTGGATGACCGAGCAGACCCGCTCGAAGCCCATGCCGGTATCAACGTGGCGCGCGGGCAGCGGGGTGAAAGTGCCGTCGGGGTTGGCATTGAACTGGATGAAGACGAGATTCCAGATCTCGATGCACTCGGCGGCACCTTTGTTGACCAGCGCCCCACCGGTGTCGCCCTGCGGGGTGAGGTCGACATGCAGCTCGGAGCACGGACCGCACGGACCCGTCTCGCCCATCATCCAGAAGTTGTCTTTCTTGTTGCCCGGAACAATGTGGACCTGCGGGTCGAGGCTGGCGGCGCGAAAATGCACCGCCCAGTAGTCCCAAGCTTCTTGGTCAAACTCGCTCGGGTCACCCGGTGACGGCGAATAGACGGTGGCATAGAGCCGCGAAGCAGGAAATTTCCAACGATCAACGAGAAGCTCCCACGCCCAGTCAATCGCCTCTTTTTTGAAGTAATCACCGAAGCTCCAATTGCCGAGCATCTCGAAAAAGGTGTGGTGGTAGGTGTCGAGCCCGACATCCTCGAGATCGTTGTGCTTGCCTCCGGCCCGGATGCACTTCTGCGTGTCGGCTGCGCGCGTGTCGGCGCCGGCCACCGCACCCGGCCAGCGCGACACCTCGGGATTGGCATTGCCGAGGAAGATCGGGACGAACTGGTTCATCCCCGCATTGGTGAAAAGCAGGTTCGGCGAATCCGGCATGAGGCTCGACGAGGGAACGACCGTGTGGCCCTTCTCCCGGAAGAAGTCGAGGAAGCTTTGACGGATTTCGTGGCTGGTCGGAATGGTGGTTCCCATGGCGGAAAAGAGCCTCCGAATCTAACCCGCTGCCGGATTAGGACAAGCGCTCTGAACAGGCGCCCGGCGCAAGGGGGTTGGGCTCGGGGGGCCGGCTGTGGTAGTCTCGACGCAAACTCTTCACCCATGGCCTCCTCCAACGAACTCAAACCTTACCGCTGGTTCAACACCCTCCTCTGGGGCAACACCGTCAGCCTCTCCTGGATGTGGGGTCTGGGGCTGTTTTTCTCGGTACAATTCACCTCGCAGTTCGGTCTGGTCGGCCTCCTCAGTTTTGCCATTCCGAACTGCCTCGGGCTGATCACCTTCGGTCTCGTCACCCACCATCTGGCGCGGCGGCAAGATGGCGGCTCGGAATCCCTGGGGAAATTTTTCACCAGCTGGTCGCGTCCGTTCCGTCTGATTTTTTTCCTCTATCAAGTACTGGCCATCACCCTCACCGTGTTCGCGCTGATCCGCTACGGGTGGATGCCTCTCGGGTTGGAACCGCAGATTCTTTTCCTCCCGCTCATCCTTCTGGTCATCCTCGCGGCAGGCATTTTGTTCGGCGAGGAATTCAATATTCGCCGCATCAAGTGGAGCCACGGTGTCATCTTCCTCATCATTCTGGGCGCGGTCGGCATCCTCCTGAGCGCTCCATCGCATATCTCGCCCGCCTTGCCCTCGATCGCGGTGGAACAATTGCCGACCAACAATTGGAACTACTGGGGATACACCATTCCGATCATCATCGGCTTCCTCCTCGGGCCCTGGCTTGACCTGCAGCAATGGCAACGGGCCATCCAGATGCATCGCGAGCGCGTTTCCATCGCGGCGGCCTATATCGTCGGGGCCCTCCAGTTTTTTCTTATGTTGCTCTTCCACGGGCTTCTTGCCTTGTGGGCGCTCGGTGCGGGGGCCGGCAAATTCCTCCACACAGGGTTGGGCGGTCACATCTACGGGCATGACTCGGTCATGCGTTTCCTGTTCGAAAAGGCGGGGGATCACCCGTGGATTTTCGGCGCTTACTGCGTGTTCTTGTGCGCCTGTGTCCTGACTACCCTCGACAGCGGCTACATTGCCTTGCGCTGGTTCCTGCAAAGCAATGTGCGCACCAGCGTCAACGCCATCTTTGCCCTCATTCCGATCGCGTTGGTCACCTCACCCATTCCGATCTTCATCTTCTGCGGCGCCGTGGCCCTGGTCGGCGCGGCCATCGGGTTGGAGTTGGAATATTTCATGATATTCTACGCTACCTTTTTTGTCGGTTATTCGGCGCTTGGAATGGCGCGGTGCTATATCAACACGCCGGCCAACCGTATCCCGCAGATCAAGATGTTCTGCCTCGGCAGTCTGGCCGTAGTCATTTTTGCCTTCGGTTACCTCCTCAGCTACCCCGCCTTCATGATCATCGGGTCCCTCCTGCCGCTGGGCTACGTAGTGTGGACACTGGCCAAGCCGACGGCCTCCGAAGATTTCGTCAGCGACGTCGAGCAGCTCGATGCCCCGGCCGACAACATGATGCCCCTCGCCGCGCCGGCCATGCCGGCCGCACTGGCCCAAGCGGCGACGCACCCGCTACCCGGTCTGGCCGGAGCGGCCGCCGCTATCACCGACGCGGCCAAATCCCTGGTCGGCGCGGTGCAGCATCCGCTGGGCGGTCACTTCGAGGACAAATGGTTTGTCCACTCGTTCATGGCGACTTATGCCGACACCAACTCGGTGGGCAACGTCTACTTCGGCATGTATGCCATGTGGGTGGGGAAAACGCGCGAACTCTTCTTCAACCGCGTCATGCCCAAATTCAACCTCAAGGATACGCCTTTCTACATCCTGACCCGGTCGTTCGAGCACAAGTTCGTCCGCGAAACGCGCGAATTCGAGACGGTAAGCGTGCGCATCCGGATCAGCGGTTACAACCGCAAGTTTGTCACCCTCGACCACGAAATCTACGACTCGGGACATCACCTTCTCGGAAAGGGCCGGCAGAGCCTGCTCTTCGTCTCCTCGGCCGATTACAAAATGATCGATGTGCCGCCCGAGGTGCACACCGCGTTTCTTCCCTACGCCTGACCTTCCCTCGCGTCGGCCCGAGTCAGCGGAAGGCCGGATCTTGCCATTTGCGCCATTCGCGCTGCGGCTTGTCGTAGAGAGTGAAAGCCGCGTTGGCCGGCGCCGCAGGCCCGGCTTTGTCCGGGGTCCCAAAGGCGATGGAGCCGCCGCCACCTTCAACCGGCAGAGGCATCGCGGCCCGCAGGTTGATGTTGAAAAACCCGATCGAACCGCGAAGACCTCGCTCGTCCCAAAAGACGGAATTCTGCCGCACCAGATGCATGTATTCCGATTCGATGCCGACGACCAATTCGACGCTCTTGCCGTCCTTGGTCAGCTTCTTTTCGAGGACCACGCCGACTTGCAAGTCGCGGTAGAGTACTGACGCTCCTTCCCCCGTGGAGGTGGCTCGCGAAAGGAGCCGGAACTTCCGCCCGGCTTCGCTCTGCTCCAAGATATCGCTGCCGTCTTTGGGGACACGTCCGGCAAAACTTGTCTTGAGGGTTGTCCCGCCTCCCGGTTCGCATTCAATGACCACGCCGGTGAGAAGGGTCTCCAGCCCGCTCACGCCTTTGAGCGAAATCTCCGGTTCGACCAAGGTGAACGTGGCGCCGGCCAGACGCAGAAAATCGAAACCCGGATTAAATCGCGCCGTAACTTGAACCTGACCGTCGACCGTTTTCAAATCTGTGACCATCCCGACCGGGATGCCGAGATAGGTCAGGCGCGTTTGCCCCGCACGCAGACCGCGTCCGCTCTGGAATGTGATATTGACCGGCACCCCGCAGGCCATGGCCAGAGCCTCACTCTCCACCAAAGCCACGGTCGCGCCATCCGCCAGAGGAGCCCCGCTGACCCCGAAGTCATCAAAAGCCACCGCCCCCTGCAGAAGAGTGTCCAGGCTGGTCAAGTCGACCCGGATGCCGCCCGGCCCCATAGTGACAGAGGACGCCGGCACGGTCCAAAAGCGCGAACTGGTCTTGAGCAACGAGCGTTTTGCGTTTTCGATTTCGATGTCGATGTAGGGCACGCCGGAAGGAGAGAGCGATTGTTCGCGCACGCGACCGACCGAAACACCGCGGTGAACGACCAAGGCGCCGCGAGAGAGAGGCTGGGTTTGCTCGGACTCCAGCCGGACATGAACTCCCGATTCTTCGCCAAACAACAACGGGGTGTCCGCGAGGCCGGTGAAATGCAAGCGGCGCTTGCCGTCGCCCTTGCGGGTGCGGATGGAATTGCCCTCGATCAACGAGGTCAAACCGGTCGCGCCTTGCAGGGTGAGTTCTGGTTGCTCGATCCAGAACTCGCTTGTCTCAACAGCCAGACCGGCGGCAAACTTTTCCAATCTCACGTGGACGACGGCCCCGTTGAGTTCACGGTCGAGATGCACTTTGGTCACCTTGCCGGCCGTAACCCCACGGAAAACCAACCGCGTCTTCCCCTCTTCCATGCCGGGTGCGTCCGCAAAGCGGATGGTGATCTCGGGGCCGACGGAGTTGATGTACTGGAAATACATCCCGCTGGCCGCGGCCAAGGCGATCACCGGAAAAAGCCAGGCCCACGAAACGCGGCGCCGGCCTCGGACGACATGCCCGTGGTCTTCGGGATCGGGTGCGGACATGCTCATACTTTTTCCTCTCGCCAGATCATTTGCTCACTGTAGTTCGCCGCGGCAAAGATGGTACAGACCAGCACAGCGGCAAAAAAGAGGGCTCCAAGTTCTGCGGTCACACTGGCCAAAGAACCGAGTTGGCCGACGGCGACAAGCACGGAAAGTAAAAAAATATCGACCATCGACCAAGTTCCGACCGTTTCGACCACGCCGAACAACTTGCTGCGCTCGCGCCGCAAAGTGGATTTTCCGTCCATCCAGAGCAACCAGCCGAGGGCGGCGAGCTTGAGGAAGGGAACGCACATGCTGGCCAGAAAAACAATCACCCCGGCCGGCCAGAGCCCCACGTGGAAAAGTTCCATCACCCCGCCCCACACAGTCAACGCCGCCTTGTCTCCGGGCACGGTCATGGTCATGACCGGCAAAATATTGGCAAAGGGATAAAGAATCACACCACTGACGACCAGAGCCAGCGCCCGCTGGCGCTTGACCCGCGGGTCGAAACGCGGGCGCAGCCGTGCATCCGAATCCTGTCCGGCATTTTCCCGGATCTGTTCGAGAATCAGACAACAGATCGAAAGCAGAACAACAAAGACCGCGCCACGTTGCCAAGTGACTGTCCCGAGCAAATCCAATCGCACCACCGCCACCATGCAAGCCACGAAAAAAACCGGCACCAAGTTCCACGGGGCCAACAGTTCCATCGCACGATAAGCCTGGAAGTCCCACGGCCAGGAACGCCCCAACATACGCGCGGTCAGAACGTACGAACCAAAGAGCAAATAAAGCGCCGGGGCGAGAATCGCGCTGAAAAACACCAACGCGGCCAGGGGAGCGTAGTCTTGGGCGAGCAAACCCCGGACGCCGGTAAAAATGGAGTTCGACTGCTTGGCCCCCATCACGTCGAAGGTCATAATGGGAAATATATTGGCCAAAACGAACAGGACGATGCCCGTCAACGCGACGGCAAGGGCGTGCTGACGCGCAGATTCGACGTGCGGCGCGGCAAGCAAAGCACCGCAACGGGAACAGCAGAGTTTTTCCCCGCGTGACAGTTTCCGGCGCCGGTACGTAGCGTCGCAGGCGTGACAATTTTCCCACTGGTCGGGAAGGGAAACGGCAATGGCTGGGGCGCTGTCGGAGGTCACGGGCGTGTGCGGAACAGAATCCCCAAACAGGCGACAAGACACAAGGCTGGTCCGGTCAGCTCACGGTGATCGCGCGGTCCGCAATTCTCCCACCATCAACCGTTACCCGGCTGTGAATTCGCAGGATCGGATCGCCTGCCGATACTTTCTCTCCTTGCTTGCGCAGACACTCAACGCCGACCGCAAAATCGATTTGGTCCTCCGCTTTTCCCCGCCCCGCACCCAATTCGGTGCTCAGACGTCCGATCTCCAAGGCATCGAGCCGGGTCAAGGTTCCGTCACGCGGCGCCGCCACCTCAATGATGGTCGGAGCGCGGTGAATTTCGCCCATTTTCGACAAGGCCGAGGCATCGCCACCTTGTGCTTCCACCATGGCAATGAACTTCCCCCACGCACTTCCGTCCTGCAACCGGGCACGGAGGTGCTCTTTCCCCGCCGGGACCAAACTTTCCGCCAGCTCCAAGGTCAATTCGACCAAATCCCGCGGCCCGCCGCCTTGCAAGACCTCCACACACTCCGCCACCTCGAGCGCATTGCCGACCATCCGCCCCAGCGGTTCGTCCATCGGGTTGAGCACGGCGCACGTTTCCACCCCGGCGCCGCGCCCCACCGCCACCATGGCATCAGCCAACCTTTGCGCGTCCTTACGGTCCGGCATGAAGGCGCCGCGGCCAAATTTGACGTCGAGGACCAATCGGTCGAGTGACTCAGCCAATTTTTTCGACATGATACTCGCCACGATCAGCGGTAGCGAGGCCACCGTTCCGGTAACATCCCGCAAGGCATAAAGCTTTTTGTCGGCCGGGCAAAAGTCCGCCGTCTGGCCCACGATAAAGCAGCCGACGCGCTCCAACTGGGCCAACATCTCGGGCCAGGGAAGATTCACCCGGAATCCCGGAATACTTTCCAGTTTGTCGAGTGTTCCCCCGGTAAAGCCGAGCCCGCGGCCGGAGACCATCGGCACCCACACGCCCTCGCAAGCGAGCAGAGGGGCAAGAATGAGCGAAACCTTATCACCCACGCCACCCGTGGAATGCTTGTCGACTTTCGGCGGGGTTCCCACGGGCCATTTGAATATCTCGCCCGAGTCGCGCATTCCCATGGTCAGCGCCGTGGTTTCGTCATCATTCATTCCCCGGAAAAAAACCGCCATGGCCCAAGCCGCCATCTGGTAGTCAGGGACGTCGCCGCGAACGTAGCCGCGCACCAACCCTGCAATCTCATCCGCCGTCAACGCACCGCCATCGCGCTTTCGCTCGAGCAAGGATGGTAAATGCATCGTCGGATCAGGTTCAGCGGGGGCGCAGACGGAAGCCGGCCGCCGTGAAATGTCTGTCGAATCCGAACACCTCCCGCAGGCCCGCCCGGCGCATCAAGACGAAGGACACACAGTCGGTGAATGAGACGCTTTGGTCGGCGAACTTCTGCATCAAACGCAAAGCCTGCTTCCACTCCATCTCGTCGGCCCGGAGCCAAGAAATCCCAGAGCTCAACGCATCGCGCCCCCAATCCGCCGCCCAGGCATAAGTTGTGCGGCGGGCCAGCAAGGTCATCGTTTCGTCAAGCACGTGTTCGGAAGAATAAAGCGCTGTGCCGACTGAGGACAAATCACGCCAGTTTTCCGTCGCCTCGACATGATGCTGGTCAACGGCGATCTCCTTGGCGAGGAAAGCCCCGGTATCCACAAAAAGCTTTTTCAAGAGTCGTAGAGGTATTGGTCATGGTGAGCCGAGAGATCCGACGGACCTTGGCCCTTCCAAGGCGTTCTGGCGAAGAACGCAGGCACTCCGCTTTTCTTCCCCTCGAGAGCCGGGCGCAGGCGCTGACGAATCAGCTCGCCCAACGAAAGCCCGGCCCGCTTGGCCTCAAGTTCCGCCGCGCGACGCAAGTCCTCAGGGAGTAAAATCGTCGTTCTATGCATATGTATGCAAAAACATATGGCTCATATCTTTCAGGTCAAGTCCTCTTAATATTTCCCACCCCCGGCATTCACCTCCTCACCACCCGACCGGGTGCCACGCCGTCTTGAACTCGATCGTGTCGAGCATCCACTGCGGCCGGTCGGCCAACCGCCAATCGCCGGCCGGCACCGAGTGGCGGGCGTAGCGTTTCATATTGGTCGCGGTGCCTTCATGGAGCGTCTTGTCCAGCGCGGAATCCTCGCAACCATTGACGATCGCGTTGACATCCATGTGCGTGGCCGCGGTCGGGGCAAGATCCGCCCGCGGGCCGGACAAAACGTTGACCACCCCGGCCGGTAGATCGCTGGTGGCCAGAATCTCGGAAAAGGTCAGAGCCGGCAATGGCGCGGTCTCCGAGGGAAGCAGAATACAGGTATTGCCAGTGACAATCGTCGCCGCCACAAGGTGAACGAACGGAACAAAGGAAGGCTTGTCCGGACAAACAACGACCACCACGCCGGTTGCCTCGGGATAAGTGAAATTGAAATGCGGGGATGAAACGGGATTAACCGAACCGAAAACAGCGGTGAACTTGTCCGACCATCCGGCGAAGTGAACCAAAAGTTCCACCGCATCGGCCACCTCCCGCCGGGCTGCGGTCGCGTTCACTCCCGTGCTGCGCATGATCTCGAGCTCCATTTCCCCGGCCCGCATCTCGAGCATCTCGGCCGTACGGTAAAGGATCTGCCCTTTCAAATAAGCCGTCATCCCACTCCATTTCCCGAAAGCCTTGCGCGCCGCCACGACGGCATCCCGGAAGTCTTTCCGCGAAGCCCGGCACACTTGGGCCAGCGTTGTTTTGCCGTCGGCCGTGACAGCCGGGAGCACCTTGCCGCTTTCCGAGCGGATAAAAGAACCTCCGACATACATTTTGCAGGTTTTCAAGACCTGTAAACGGCCGCTTCTTGCGGCGAAGGGGGTCTTTGCCATAGAGTGGGCAAATTACGGGATGAAACTGGAGAAGGACGAGACAATATTCGTAGCCGGACATCGCGGCATGGTCGGCAGCGCCATCCAGCAACGCCTGCTCAAGAGCGGTTTCACCAATCTTATCGGCCGCTCCCGGTCCGAGCTCGACCTCCTCGATCGGGGTGCCGTGCGCGAGTTCTTCGAAAAAGAGCGCCCTGCCGTGGTCGTGGACGCGGCCGCCAAGGTCGGCGGCATTCTCGCCAACAACGAACAGCCGGCGGAATTTCTCCTGCAGAACCTGACCATCCAAAACAATCTCATCGAGGCCGCCGCCGACTTCGGTGCAGGCAAACTGCTTTTTTTGGGAAGTTCCTGCATCTACCCAAAAATGGCGCCGCAGCCCATTGCCGAGGATTCTTTGCTGACCGGATCGCTCGAGCCGACCAACGACGCCTACGCCCTGGCGAAAATCGCCGGGATCAAACTCTGCCAATCCTACGCCCGCCAATACGGCAAAAATTTTATCAGCGCCATGCCGACCAACCTTTATGGCCCGCATGACAACTACGATCTGCACAACTCCCACGTCCTCCCCGCCCTGATCCGCAAAGTCCACGAAGCGAAGCTAAGCAGAGCCAAGTCTATCCCCGTGTGGGGCAGCGGCACCCCGCGCCGCGAATTTCTGCACACCGCCGACCTGGCCGACGCCTGCCTTTTCCTTCTCGAGAACTACGACCAGCCGGACGTGATCAATGTCGGTTGCGGCGAGGATGTCACCATCCGGGAATTGGCCGAAACGGTTTGCGACGTCCTCGGCTTTGAGGGCTCGCTGGAGTTCGACGCAAGCAAGCCCGACGGCACCCCGCGCAAACTCCTCGACATCTCCAAAATCAAATCCCTCGGCTGGAGCCCGAAAATCCCGCTCCGCCAAGGCATCACCGACGCCTACCGCTGGTTCGTGGAAAACCAATCCACCGTCCGGCGTTAAGCGGAGTGTCCGCGGACTTCCGTTGCCCGTTGGCGGTCGGCTCAACCATAGCCGAAATTATGCAGCAGCAGCGGCGTTTTCCGGTCCGTGGCAGAAGGAGATGCGTTTTAATGTCGGCTCACGATTTGGTACGCGGCTAAGGGGCCCTGGCATCCCGAACTTTACGGCCGGGCATCGTGGCCGGAACGGCCGTGCTCCTTGCGAAATTGGTCCAAGCCTTGCGGCCAAGGACGCTTTTCACTTCAAAGTTCCGTCGAGGCACATCCCGGGGCCGACCGACAATTTGCTCCGCCCTGAGAGGCGTGTTCGCTACGGCTATTGCCTCGGTGTCGAGGCTTGGAGATACTATCCGTTGATCCCCACAATCAGGCACGCCCCAGCAAATGTCCCACTCGCCCGAACCGTCCGGCTTCCGCAGCCACTGGCAGCCTTACGCCGAGCTGCTTTCTTACATCAGGCCTTACAAAGGTCGCTTCTTCCTCGGCGTTGGAATGGGCGTCCTCTTTGCCCTAGTCAACGGTTCGATTCCCTTGATCGTCAAGCTGGTCGGCGATCGCATTTTCCCCGGTGGCGCGGACCAGCAAAAGATTGCCGAAGCTGCCACGTCGAGCACGGGCCCCGGGCTCGAGGCGGTCCTCTGGGTCTGCCTGCTCGTGCCGCTCGTCATGATTCTGCGCGGCTTCTTCTCCTACCTCAACGCCTATGAAATGTCGTGGGTCAGCCTCCGCGTCCTCAACGACATCCGCAGCAAACTCTTCGCCAGCATCGTCAACCAAAGCCAGGGCTTCTTTGACAAAGCCCAGACCGGCCGGCTCATGTCGCGCATCCTCAGCGATACCGGTGTGGCCCAAAGCACCCTCTCGCAGATCAGCGTCAACCTCTTCAAACAACCCATTGCCTTGATTGCCGGCATCGCGGCGGTCATGTGGATCGACTGGAAATTCAGCCTCGTGGCCCTTGTCCTCTTCCCCATCTGCATTGTGCCGGTGGCCATGTATGGCCGCAAAGTGCGCAAAGCGGGGCGCGCCGAGCAGGAGCTGGCCGGCGAAATGAACGTCATCCTGCAGGAATCCTTCTCCGGCATCCGCGTGATCAAATCCTTCGGCCGCGAGAGGTTCATGATGCAGCTCTTCGACAATGCGGTCATGAACCAGTTCCGCAATTCGATGCGCGTGCTCAAAAACACGGAAATCACCACCCCACTTGTCGAGGTCGTTGCCGCCTTCGGCGTTGGCCTGGCTCTCTTCTACGTCTTTGCCGCCGGACTCACCGCTGCCAAATTCCTCGCCCTCATGGCTGGCATCTTCCTGCTTTATGAACCGGTCAAAGCCCTCAGCCGCATCCACCTCATGCTGCAGCGCTGCCTGGCTGCCACGACGAACATTTTCGAACTAATGCGCGAACCGCGCGATATCAAAGACGCACCGGATGCCACCACCATCACCTCGTGCCGCGGCGAAATCGCTTTCGACCGCGTCGGTTTTTCCTACGGGCCGGAAATCTCCGCTCTAGAGGACGTCTCCCTGCGCATCGCACCCGGCCAACGTGTCGCTCTCGTCGGAGCCAGCGGTGCCGGTAAGAGCACCATGCTCTCCCTCATTCTCCGGTTTTACGACCCGCAGAATGGGGCCATTCTTCTCGACGGGCTCGACCTGCGCAGCATCACCCTCGACTCCCTGCGCGAGCAGGTCGGCATTGTCACCCAAGACACCTTCCTTTTCCACGACACCATCCTGAACAATATCCGCTTCGGCCGTCCCGAAGCTTCGCAGGAAGAAGTCGAAGAAGCCGCCCGGCAGGCCTACGCTCACGATTTCATTCTTGCCCAACCGCAAGGCTACGCATCCATCGTCGGCGATAAGGGCTGCAAACTTTCCGGCGGACAACAACAACGCCTCGCCATCGCCCGCGCCCTCTTGAAGAACGCCCCAGTCCTCCTCCTCGACGAAGCCACCTCCGCCCTCGATTCGGAGAGCGAGCGCATGATCCAGTCCGCCCTAGAAAAACTTTCCGCCGGCAAAACCGTGGTTGCCATCGCCCACCGCCTGTCAACAGTCCTCTCCTCCGACATGATCGTCGTGATGAGCCAAGGCCGCATCACCGACACCGGCACCAACAGCGAATTGCTCGAAAAGTCCCCGGCCTATCGAAAGCTTTACCAAATGCAGTTTCACCATGAGCCCGCAGCCGTCGACGACTGAGGTCTTCCCCCAGCTATCCGAACCGGGGCAAAGCGGCAAATGCCCGGCGGGTTGGAGCTTGAGCGAGTGGTGGGGCCGAATGGATTAGCCTGACATCATGCGGATCCTTTACATCGTCCGCCCCTTCGGCCCCCTCGGCGGGATGGAGCGCTACGTGTTTGCAACGGCGCGGGAAATGGTCAAGCGCGGGCACCACGTCTCGGCGCTCTGCCGCTCAGTCGACGAAGCATCGGTCCCAGGCAGTGGCGTGGAAGTTATCAAACTGAATCCCAAGCCGGCCAAACGAGGTTGGCATGACCGTTATGTCTTCCGTGATGCGGTCACCGAATTTTTCCGCGATCCGGCCAACCGCAGGTGTTTCGACATTGTTCACTCGCACGAGAACACCATCGAACAGGACGTCACCACCGAGCACGGCCCATGCACGGCGTACGGACTTCGGCTCAAACCGTGGAAACGCTTGGACTTCAGTGCGCGAAAAAATCTCGCCATCGAAAAGCAGAAGTTTCACGGCCCCAATCTGAAGGCGCTCGTCTCCTGCGCGCAACGTGTGCAGGACATCGCCCTTCGTGAATATCCCCACCTCGCGCAGAAAATCACCAGGGTCATTACGCCGGCTTACACGTATTTGCAACCGGTGGCCAAAGACCCCGCCCGGAAACCACGCGTGCTCGGTTTCATGGGCCGCGACTGGAAACGAAAGGGGCTGCCCAAAGCTCTGGAGGTTTTTCGCAGCCTTCGCCGCGCCGATCCCTCTTGGACGATGCTGGTCGCTGGTTGCCCTCCCGAGTCCTTGCCCGGCAACTTGGTTTCGCAAGCGCTCGCCTTGGGTATGGACGAGCGGCCCGCTCGTCCGTCATCAGAACCTGCCGTCCAATTCCTCGGCCGCACCGACCCGCAGGAATTTTTCGGCCGCATCGACGTCTTGGTTCACCCCGCGACCGATGAGCCCTTCGGCATGGTCATGTCCGAGGCTCTCACCTGCGGAGTCCCGGTTGTTTTTTCCGATCAGTGCGGCGCCGCAGATCACCTTCGCTCGGACGGCCTACGAGTTCTCCGCGTCGATGCACCGGTCTCTGACTGGGTCCATGCTTGCGTCGCTCTAGCCGGACACAACTTCGCTCCGCTCGCCTCCCGAACTTGGTCCGATGTCGCCGCGGAGCATGAGGAACTCTACACCAACATTGCGACCCGGTGTTGACATGATGTCATTTTTCGCCACGATGACATCATGGTCAAAACGCAAGTTCAGCTGGAGGACTGGCAGTATGAAGCAGCGCGGCGGCGGGCGAGTCAATTATCCCGCAGCATGTCCGACCTTGTCCGTGAGGGATTGACCTTGGTTCTGCGAAGATTGGAGAAAGCGCCCGCAGGTGATCTCGAGTCAATCGCCGGCAAGTATGAACCGCGCGAAACCAGCGACCTCAAAGACCATGATCGGTGGTTTGTTGAGTCGATCCGATGACAACTGTTTTCGTGGATACGAGCGGTTTTTACGCTTTTTTGGACAAGACTGATCCCTTTCATCGCGAGGCCAAGGAACTCTTCCTGCGTGGTCGCGAGGAAAATTGGGGCCTGCTGACCTCGAGTTTGGTCTTGCAGGAGACGTGGGCGTTGATCCAGGCACGACTCGGATGGGAGGCGCTCGAAGACTGGCTATGTTCCCTGCTTCCCATTTGCCAGGTGGTATGGATCGATGAGCGTCTTTACGAACTGGGTGCTGCGCGCGCACGCCAAGCGAGGGAACGTCGACTGAGTTTGACCGACTGCGTTTCCTTCGAGGTCATGCTTGCTCATGGCTGCCGCGCGGCGATTGCCAACGACGAACACTTCCGCCGGAATGGTTTCCCCCTCCCTTAACCCCAACGGGGTCGGGCAGACCGGCGAGAAAGTCCCGTCGCAAAGCCTGGGCTGATTGACTTTTCACCCGACCCTCACATCATCAGCAAAGATGACCGATCGGTTGCCCATCAGCGTGTCGATGACGGCGAGGAATGAAGGGCGCAATCTGCCGCGCAGTCTGGGCAGCGTCGCGGGCTGGTTCGAAGAAATCGTGGTGGTGATCAACGATTGCGAGAATAACAGCTCGCAGTCGGCCCAGAGCTCGTCCGGCACTCACTATCACCAACAGAGGACACGATTTTGACCGTATGTATCATTTCGGGAGCGGAGGCGAGTCGTCTCGACAACTGCCTGTCCAGTGTGGCTGCTCTGGCCTCCGAGGTGATCGTTGTCTTGGATGATCGCGCTAACGACGGAACCGACGAGGTGGCACGGCGCCACGGTGCCAAAGTCTTCATCGAGCAATGGAAGGGCCATATCGGGCAAAAAAATTCCGCCGCAGAAAAGGCAACCGGCGACTGGATCCTGAGCTTGGACGCCGACGAAGCCTTGTCGCCCGAACTGAGGGATGAGATTGCCGCACTCCTACAGGACGCGGAGGGCCCTCCCTTTTCCGCTTATTCATTTCCCCGTTGTTCTCGATATTTTGGACGCTGGATTCGTCACGGAGATTGGTACCCGGACCGCCAAACGCGGTTGTGGCGTCGGGGTACAGCCAAATGGGGAGGCATCGACCCCCACGACAAGCTTTTGGTCGAAGGTAAAGTGGGCCAACTGCGAGGTGACCTTTTGCATTATTCCATGACCAGCTTTGACCACCAGATAAAGAAAACCATCGTTTATGCGGATGAGTTCGTTCGGCAATGCGATGCCCAATCTCGCCGAGTGACGCTCGTTGATCTCGGGTTCCGACCGGCTTATCGATTTTTGCGCAGTTATGTATTGCGTCTGGGTTTTCTCGACGGTTGGCAAGGTTACAGTATCGCCTGGATGACTGCTTTTTATACTTTCCTTAGGTACGCAAAAGCGAAAGAGGCGCAGGAACAATCCGATCCAGAGACCAGAGCAATAAGTCGTGGCCCTCACTCCTGACATTTTGGTCTACGAACCGCGGACGGAAGGGCACCATCCCGGCTGGCTGGCATTCATTGTTTCGGACCTTCTCTCCGCAGGCGCGAGATTGTCTTTGGCTGTCGACTTGCGCCCCTCCTCCGCGGCTATTCTGCGCGATCACCTTGGTCATTTGTGGGATGAGGTCCGACTCCTCGACGCCCGGGGTGGCCAAAGCGGTTCCACAGGACAAAGCAAATGGACGTCAATGAAGCGGTGCTTTGCTGCATCCGGAAGCTCGCGGGTTTTCCTCTGTGCGCTTGATGAGATCGCATCCAACCTATTTCGCTGGAGGGCTCTTGGCCTGAACCCTCTGGCCGGTTTTTCGGGCATCATCGGCGGAATCTACCATCGACCCCGGTTGCTTGATGCCCCGCGCCTTGCACCGGGTCGATTCCTCAAGATGCGCGGATTTGATCGGCTCTTGAGGGACGATTTTTTCGCTCAGCTTCTCATGCTGGACCAATCCCTGTTGGAGGGTCTGCGGCACAATTATCCTAAGGCACCGCTGTTTTTTCTCCCGGATCCTTGTCCGGACGGTTTTGGCGGAGACTGCGCGGAGGCCCGAAAGGAGCTCGGCATATTCGCAGACAGGAAGGTCTTGCTCTTTTTCGGTGTGGGCAGCCGGAGAAAAGGATTGGGGGTAGCCGTGGATGCCATGCTTTCGTTGCCCGCAGAGAGCAACTTCCTCCTCCTTGTGGCGGGCAGACAGCAACTCAAAGGGGATCTTAAGCATCGGCTCGATATGCTTGTCGGGCGCGGCAGCGCGCAGGTGCTCAACCGCTATGTGTCGAGCGATGAGGAGAAATGGTGCTTCCAAGCCGCGGATGCCGTTCTGCTTCCCTACATCAATCATTTCGGCACGAGCGGCGTTCTGTCGAGGGCGGCTTCCGCGGGAAAGTATATCATCGCCTCGGACGAGCAACTCGTCGGTCGGCTGGTGCGGAAGCACGGCATGGGGTCGGTTTTTGCATCCGGCGATGCGAAGGCCTTGGCCGACGCCATCATCGCATTCGGCCGCCATGATGAAGCGGCGCTGATTGTTTTCCGCGATCGGGCGGCCGGTTATGCGCGGGAATTTTCGCGCAGTGCCTTCCGTGAAGCTATTTTGAGATCACTGGGACTGGGAATCCCGCGTTCGGTTTGAGCTTGGGAACCTGTTTCGCTTGGTGACCCGCGCAGTGGTCGGTTAGTTTTTAATCTTATGGCTTCTAAAGTCCGACCGGTTGCGGAGTTTTATGCCCGCACTCGAGATGCGCAGCGGGTCATGCTTCTGGATCTCGGATTTCTCGGGGATTCGATCCATCTCCTGCCCGCGCTCTGGGCCCTGCGCCAGGCTTACCCGCAGGCAGAACTTCACGTCATGGTTTCCGAGCATGTGACCAAAATCATGGAGGTCGCCCCGTGGGTCGACAAAGTCTGGGGCTATCCGCGCTTTCCTCGCGGACCAAAGTGGTATCAGGATTTCGGACGCATCCGCCGACTCCGTGCAGCCAAGTTCGATGTGGTCGTCAACCTCAACGGGACAGACCGTTCGAGCATCCTCACGGGATTGAGCGGAGCGCGCTGGCGCCTCGGCCGCCGTCCCGAAGACGGCGGCCCAGCATTCTGGGGCGCGATGTTCACCCACATTGTAGAGTATCCCTACAAAACAGAACTCATCTCGACGCAGCGCTGGCATTGTCTAAAAAAAGCCGGTTTTCCCGGAGACAAGCCTGAGATCCATATCCGGATCCCCGACGCGGCGAAGCGGAGCATCAGCGCCAAAGCCGGGGGCGACGGTGGCTGGATCCATGTCAGCCCCTTCACCACGGAAAACTACAAAGAGCTTCCGCCCGATCAACTCTCCGAGCTTCTGCGGCAAATTCATCGCGGCTTCCCCGACAAGCAAATCATCCTCACCTGTGCCGCTAATGACCGGGAAAAGACCAAAATGACCGCGTTGCTTGGATCGCTGGATTTCCAGCCATGGCGTGTCTTTGCGGGTGATCTCAACCTGCTGGAGTTCGCCGCCTTGGTGCAGGCGAGTTGCCTTCATCTCGGCGGCGACTCTGGCGGTCTGCATGTGGCTTGGATGACCGGTGTCCCGACCGTCACTTGGTTCCGGCGCTACGACGGCTTGGCCGATTGGCGACCGGTCGGGGACCGTTACCGATCAATGATCGGAGAGCGAACTTCCGAAGGTCTCACCGATATCCGCACCGCCCAAATTGTGGCCATGGCTGAGGATTTACTCGACGCAGGCGGATAACTTGTTGACATGTTGGCATTACAATAACAACATGATGGTATGATACGGACGCAGATTCAGCTGGAGCCAGCCACTTACGAGCAAATGAAAAGGCGGGCCACCGAGATGCGCTGCAGTGTCTCCGAACTCGCCCGGCAGAGCATCGAAGAAAAATTGCAGAGGCAAAACCAGGCTGACAAATGGCAGGTCTCATTAACCGTACTTGGACGCTACGGCAGCGGGCTAGGCGACCTGTCCGAGAACCACGACAAATACCTGACCGATGGATGGTGACCAAGTTTTTGCCGACACCTCCGGGTTCTTGGCACTGATGGACAAGGATGATTCGCATCACGCGGCGGCCGTGGGCGATTGGAAAACCATGGCCCAAAACCGTTGTGTGCTCTCGACCAGCGATTATGTCCGGCTGGAGTCCTGTTCTCTCATCCAGCGGCGACTTGGGGCGGCGGCTCTCCGCGAATTTCACGACCACATCCTCCCCGTAGCGACGATCATCCCGGTCGGAGAAGACGGCTTCGAACGCGCCTGCGCCCAGTGGCGAGCCGCGCAACTCCGCCACCTCAGCATGGTCGATCTGACCAGTTTCGATTGCATGCATCGCGGAAAAATCCCAAGGGCTTTCACCTTCGACCGGCATTTCCAAGAGCAAGGGTTTGCCATCAGCGCAGGCTGACACCTTGCTAATACCAACTTCAGACACTCCCAAAAGCCCATGAATACTGACATCACTTTCCTGTTCTTCCATTACGGCAAGTTGCCGCAGTATCTGCACAACGCCATCGAGCAGGTGAGGGTCTTCAATCCGGACGCTGAGATTCTGCTGATCACGGAGGATGAAGAGGAAGTCCCGGCACTCGGTCCGTTTAACATTATCCACCGCCGGACCGGCGAGTTCGGATCCCCGGAGCTCGATCTGTTCAAGCAGCGCTACCGACATATCTCCTGCTTCAAGGAGAAGTACGAGCGGTTTGTGCTGGAGCGCTGGTTCATGACCGAAACAATCCGAAGGCAGCGCCCCGACCGCACTTACATCATGCAGGACAGCGATGTTGCCGTCTTCGGCGACGCCTCAAAACTCCTCCCGATTCTTCCCGACTGTCCGATCGTCATGAGCGGCCCCAATCCGCATTTCACCTTCATCCGAGGCAGCATCGATGAATTTCTGCGTTTCATCCTCGACTACTATGCCGACGAGGAACGGCTCATGGTTGCGAAGAAACTTTTCGAGGAGCGACGCAACTCCGCGAACATCTACACCCTTGGGGAAATGACCCTGCTCTTCGAATTCCTTAAGAAATCAAAATCCATGCAGATGTTCGACACCAGCACTCTGCACGGCTACGTGGACACTAATCTCCACATGCCCGAGGGGTTCGATTTTATGCAGCTCCGGCGACGCCCGCGCAAAAAAGTGCGTTGGCAAATCGAAGAAGGGCGCGTCATTCCTTATTTTTTGAGAAACGGTCAAGCCACCCGCGCATTCATCGTTCACTTCCAAGGCCCCGGAAAACGTGTGTTTTACCGGTTCAATCGAATCGGTCGGACGCCCGGGCGTCTTTTTGTCGGGTGGCTCAACGCGCTGTATCAGACCAAAGCGCTGGCGAGCTTCAGCTGATCAACAGGCCTACGCCCCCTCGATTCGGGTCGCCCATAGAAAACGGGAGCACACGCGCTGAAAACAACGTTGGGACGTCTGGCCAAATGTTCAAAGGTCAGCTTTAGTCTGCAGGGGCGCCGTAAATGGACGTTTCCGGGTCGAGCGAACTTCCCAGCGTGCACAAAAAAACCGGAGCGTAAGACTCCGGTTGGTGATGGGGTGTAGCCCTCGTTCAACGTTCAGCGGCACGCGGGTTGTAGCTGGCTAATCCCGCGATCACAAATCCGTAGAAAGAAGCGATCACTTTATAGCTGAAAGGACCTTGGGTCAGACCGAACACTAGGAAAGCCACAACAAAGCCGACGCCCACGGCCGCCGCCGTATAGAAATCGCCTTCGCTGCCTCGCAATCGAGTGAGGAATACGATCAGAGGGGCAAGGAGCAGCAGAACCAAGGCGACGATTCCGAAAATGCCGCTGATCAGCAACTCGTGAAGGTATTGGTTATGCTCACCCGTGTCGCACAGGGTGTAGCGGTGATACTCTGTTTCCTCGTACGTAAAGCCTGGTCTCAAGTAGCGAGCAGGATCCATCTGATAAACTGGACGCCACAAGTTGTCTTTGTGGGCATATCCTTTGATTGGGTTATCCTTGATAAGCTCCCACGAGATGGACATGAGGGTCAGCCTGCCAGAACCGCCCGCTGTGGCATCCCCGGCAAACCAGGCCTGCGTTTCCGAGTAGATCGAGGTTAGGCGTTCTTGAAAGACCTTGTTGATGGCCAGGATTCCTCCGACCGCAAGCAAGCCAAGGAAGAGCAACATGAGCAGCTTCGCCTTCCTTCCCGGGTAGAGCAAAGCCGCAAGCAGGAGGAGCGGCGGGACGGCGATCCACCCGCCGCGGCCCCCACTGTTTATTGCCATGTACGCTGCTAACAAAATCGAGACAACCGTCAGCGCCAGAACCCAGCGCAAGCGGGATGGTCGAAAGGCCAGCAGTAAAAACTGAATCGCTCCCACCAAGACGATCTGCTGACCGAACGTGCAAAGATCCAAAAGTGACGTGGTGTATCGGTGGGCAACACCCGGTTGCTGGGTCGTGGCGAAAAAGAAAGTGACGATGATGCCAACCGCCGAAACAATCTGAAAGACATCGAGAAACCGCACCTTCTTGTAGTTCATCCAGAGTAGAGCGATGGCGGCGAGAAACAGCCGGCTTGGGCCGTTGAGCAAATCGATATTTTGCTTCCAGAGCGACGACTGGAGATCACCGCGAATCAGAATGGAGATAAAAACGGCAACAATAGGAAAGGCCAAGGCGACGAATATCCACGCCGTGGCCGCATCGGGAAAAAAGGCCCTGAGCGGCAATCGCGACCTGAAGATTCCGTAGACGCTGACCACCGCCAAAATCACCAACCAGGCCTCCGTCCAGTTTTTCAGCGTCAGGTAAAAGAGCGGAAGCAACGCAACCGCCATGGCCAGAAGAATCGTGTCGCGAGTGATGGAGCTGTTCGGGAGTACTGACCCGATGACTCGTTGGACGGTTGTGGTTATGCGGGTCATTTGCCAAATATTTCTTTTGACCGTCTCAGCAAAGTCCCAAGCAAACCAGAGTGCTGAGTTTTTTCAAAACGATGCACAAGCTCCGGCCTACTCACCTTCTCAAATGCGCGTAGAAACGCGGGATACTCCGTGTCCAAGAGCGCTGGCCTGATGCTTTCGTAAAGATACTCAGGGTCCTTCACGATTCTCGGAAAATACACATACACAGTGGGCACTTGGTGTTTCACCGCAGTGTATACCAAGCGGTAGAATTTCTCGGCGAGCACCGCCTCCTGCCTTCCGGGCTTCTTCGTTCCCGAAAGGCCACCAGGAGCCTTGGGATTCTTGGCAATGGCGGAGATCCGTCTGCGACTCTCAGCGGCGGAAAACAAATCCCGCATCGAAATGATCAGAAGGTCTATTTTCACGTCGGTTGATTCAAGGACCAGCTCAAGCTTTTCGCTGAGCCCGGGAGATTTCACCACGTAGGGAGCGGTTCCGTTCAAGAGACACTCCCCAGAATGCTCCATCCCAGCCTGGCAATTGGGATGAATACCGCTGGATGATGAAGAAAAGCCTGTATCCATTCCGAGTTCGGTCAGCAGTTGCACAAGGAACGTTGTCCCTGCACGTCCGGTCCCAGATATCAAGATGTGATGTTCAGCCATGAAAATTTGTTAACCGCTACTGCAAGCGGTCGATGATCTTTAACTCCGGGAGATTTAGCAATACGCTGAGCCAGCAACAATTTCCCATGCTCGATATCAGCGTCATCATCGTGACCTACAACTCCTCTAGGTGCATTCAGGCATGCCTGGACAGCCTTTCTTGCCAAAAGGGCGCATCATACGAGGTCATTGTTGTCGACAACACCAGTTCCGACGACACGGTGCTTAAAGTGCAGCGCAACCACTGTCTGCTCCTACAGAATGAGGAAAATATCGGCTTCGGCAGGGCGTGCAATCTTGGGATGTCACGGAGCACGGGCAGATACATTTTCCTCCTAAATCCCGATGCCATACTGACAAATGAAGGCGATTTGGCGGAGGTATGCCGACTCATGGACGAGAATCTGCAGTGGGGACTATCTGGAGCAAAAGTCCTTTCCTCCAACGGATCTCTCGAGAGTCCTCCCGCGCGGGAATACCCTGGACAGAAGCACGTTCAGCGCGACTTTTCCAAGCTGCCGGGAAGCATTTCTTGGGTGATCGGGGCCGCCCTGGTGATCCGACGGGATCTTTGCCTACGACTCGGCGGGTTTGACCCCGCATATTTCCTCTATAGCGAGGAGACCGACCTTTGTCTCAGGATCCGGGAACTTGGGTACGAAATAGGATGGATGGATAACATTGTGGTCAGACACATCGGTGGAGAAAGTGAAAAAGGTGTAGACCCTTTTGACACTGCATGTCGAAAGCTGCGCGGACTTCTCACGTTCAGGACTAAGCATTACACCGCTGAAGAATGCGGGTTTTTGGCGAATCGGGATCGAAGGCGTTCCTTTCTTCGGATGCTCACCAACGGCTTTATTGCGTTCTTGAGAGGAAAAAAGTCTCGAGAATGGGAAAAGTATCGGACGTATCGGGGAGTGTGGGAGACCTCAAGGGATTATCTGAATTCCGCTTGATCTCCTCTGGAAAGGAACGTGAGCGCTCACAGTTTCCGCGAAGCCATGGCAACCTTGAAGGAAATACCGGCTGCGTCTTTGGCCGAGACTAAAGGTGTCATTCCAGAAAGAGGCCATTCGATATCGAGATCGTTATCATCCCAGCGAATACACCTCTCGTTCTCGGGCGAATAAAACTCGGTCGTTTTATAAAGCACATCGGCCTCATCCGAGAGGACAACAAAACCGTGGGCAAAGCCCTCCGGTATCCATAGCGAAGAGCGCTGATCGCCACAAAGTTCCTCCCCGAACCATTGCCCAGAAGTCGGCGACCCAGACCGCAGATCCACCGCCACATCGAAAATTTTTCCACTCATCACGGTGACCAGCTTGCCTTGGGCGGCGGGAGCAACTTGGTAGTGCAGCCCGCGCAGAACGCCTCGCCGGGAGCGCGAGTGATTGTCTTGAACAAACCTGACCTTCCGTCCGACCGCCTGGTCAAATGCCTTCTGGTTCCAAGACTCGAGGAAGAATCCGCGTTCATCATGAAAAATGCGGGGCCGAACCACCAGAACGCCAGACAACGCTGTTGTTTCAATTTTCATCAACGCCATCCGTTAAAGGTCGAAGAAGGTTTTATGCGCAAAGGTGCTGGGCGGAAGGGGTTTTGGACTCTCGGGTCGATCTTATCTGTGCGAATCATCGGCAAGGACTTCGAGCCTGAGACCCTCGATTTTGTCGAAATGGCGGTGGTTGCGCGTTACCAGCGGGAGACGCAAGGATAGCGCGGTCGAAGCAATCCACAGGTCGTTTTGTCCGATCTCGACATAGAAATTCTTTTTCTGCGCCTCGCAGCATATTGCGGCATAAATTGGAATAATCGGACCAACGTCATAGATGGGCATTCCCGAGAGCAGGAATTTCCGCACGACCTCGCCGTTATGGCCTGCCCTTATGGCGCCATGCCAGAACCCCCCGAGCACAATCCAAGGTATGCCGAGGACCCTTTGACGGTTTGCTTGAGCAAAATCAATCGCCCACGACTGCTTGCGCCATAGTCCGACCAGAAAGGAAGTGTCGGCGATCAAGTCCATGGGTCATTCTTGACGGCCGGCCTGAGGTTGACGGCCTCCTCTAGCGCTTCATTGCCAGGAAGGCTCGAGGTTCCGGCTTCCTCGACGTAGGAAAGCAAGGCTCCTAATGTTCCTGGAGTGGGAACAACCCGCTTTACCACTTTGGAGAACGACTCCTTGTTGGAGGTTTTCCACATCTTAAGCAAATCGTATGCCTCCTCATCCAAGGTGATTGTTTTCACTGACTCATGCATACACGAATGATCACACGAGTCAAGCGTCACCGGACCAAGTTCGCACCTGCTAAACGTTCTGCAAATCCTTGTGCTCGCAGCTGCCCTCCGGTCCCTTCAGTTCTGCCGTCCGACTCCTCGCTCCACGCCCCCTTTCTCCATGCTCACACACGACTGTCCGGTGCAATGAGGTATCATATCGTTTGAAGCTCTGAAAATGAGGAATTTGCAAAGCAAATTGGGCGTGAGGGATTTGAAGGCTGCGGGGTCGAACTGCATTATCGGCTCCCATGAATTCCGGCCGCTACATTCTTACA
>CAMBUL010000039.1 GCA_945871065.1 Chthoniobacter flavus
CCCTAGGTCCCAACTGGCCAGCCGTAAACGTCACAACAAGACCCTACACACACAACACGAACACGGAGCCGCGTCGATTCTGGAGAGTTTCCCAGCCATGAGTGCTAACTTACTTGCAGTAATTAAGAAGGCGAACAAGGCGCGTCTGGGCAACCGCTGGGGCTGTTCTGTCGGCCACGCCTTCCGTAGATTTAACCCGCCAACCCGTTTCAACGCTCACCCCCGCCCCAGCGGTGCCAGCGCTTGAACGTTCGGCGAATGGCCATTGAGCTGAGGCCGATTTGATGGTATTAAAATACCCATGAGCACGTTGACCCCTTCTGACGTCCTTAGCTTGAGTGTCGCGGAGCGAATCCAGCTTGTTGAAGATATCTGGGATACCATCGTAGAGGTGCCAGACGAGGTGGGTTTGACGGATTTGCAGAAAGCGGAGATCGATCGTCGATTGGATGCTTATCATCGTAGCCCCGAGGAAGGTTCTCCGTGGGATATGGTCAGGGAGCGAATCCTCGGCAGACAATGATCCGTCGGCTCGTCATCCGTCCGGAAGCCGAGGCGGAGATGACCGAAGCTTTCGACTGGTATGAAGAGCGACTTCCCGGGTTGGGAGCTTCCTTTTTGCTTTGTGTTGATGCGGTTTTCCGCGGCATCGTCCGGGACCCGCAGCGTTGGCCGCGCATCCATCGCGAAGCGCGACGTGCTCTGACGCGCCGGTTTCCCTACGAGGTCTTCTTCGTGGAGGACGAGGAACGTGTTGTCGTTCTGTCCGTATTCCACGCCAAACGGAATCCGAAGAGTTGGCAGGAGAGAGTTTGAAAGGCGGACAAAAACATGAGCCGAAAGCCGCCGAACAAACCAGACCAGCCAACCTCGCTGCGCTCGGCGGCTCTTCACCACCGTTGATAATGTAGCCCGGAAGCGCCACTTTTGGGCCATGGCAGTGAAAGAGGCAGTAGTTCGGGCCAGAGTGGACAAGAAGCTCAAGCACGATTCGGAAACGATCCTGCGCCGTTTGGGCATTTCGCAGACCGAGGCGATTCGGATGTTTTTCTCCCAAGTGGTGTTGCGGAAGGGGTTGCCTTTCGCTGTTTCGCTGCCAAGTGAGGACAACGATGATCTGCTTCTCCCGCGCGCCAAGCGGCAAGCGGCGATAGACGCTATCGATGCGTCCCGAGCCCGGCGCGGTCTATCGCGTTGACCTCGGCATCTCCGGCAAGGTGCGCTTTTTCGTGGTCGTCTCCCGGCGCGACGATGATCCGCCGCGAGCCTTGGCGCTGTGCGTGCCGATCACGACGCAGAACAGGGAGTCGGACTACGAGGTGCCGCTGCCGCGAGTACGGTTCCTTCGCGAGCAGAGCTACGCGAATGTGCAGGGCCTACAGGCTATCCAATACCATGAGCTGAAAGGCACCGTCGGTCGTTTCACCGCGCCGACCATGGATGCCATCCGCGAGGCGCTGCGGTATGCGATGGAGCTCTGAGGTGGCGGGCGCTCGGCGCTGCCGCGTCGGCTGACGCCATGCGTCGCTAAAACCGGAACCGTAATGGCTGCCGGGCGGCGGCTTTGGTGTGTGTCTTATGGCGTCGGCCGAAGCGGCTTGCAGTCGAAGATGGCGGTTTAGCCGTAAGATGGTCGAATTTGCGGGTTTCGGGCATCGCAAATCTAAGCAACGGACGAGGAGTATGAGGACTTTTTCTGATACTTTTTGATACAGACTTGCGGGTATGAGGGGGAACAAAAGGCTTCTCAAAAGTGCTGCATCAAATCCTCGCGAACCCGCATGAATACTGCATCTACAGAGGTTTGGACGTGCTGAAATAAAAAGTGCTCGGGGGGGGACTTGAACCCCCATGCCTTACGGCATACGCCCCTCAAACGTACGTGTCTGCCATTTCACCACCCGAGCGTTAGCAGATAGCATAATGGTCCCGACGTGAGGTGCAAGTTTTTCAACCCATCGACCGGAATCTCTCCGGGGAGGCGCGGAGCTGCGCTGTCCCAAGAGTGGAACCACGCCGTGGAGCTGAGGCTCGCAGGTGGCCTTTTCCTTCTTGTCGCTTCATGGCACCGTAATCCACCATCTCAACAAACGAACGTTTGAACAGTTTCGCGGCTATTTGGTCAATGATTATGGGCCGACGCTGGTCCGGACCTTATGAAGAAAAAGCACCTGGCCAGATCGTTCCAACGGCACCAAAGGGTGGCGGCATTTTTCATTCTGGGCTTACTGTGCGGCGGCACCACGGAGTCGGTGCGGGCCCACGGTTCGATGCTCGATCCGGTGAGCCGTGTTTACCGGATTTTTCTCGATAACCCGCAGACCCCGCAGAACGATGCGGCGCGTGCCGCTCTGGCCGTCAATGGGACGCAGCCTTTTTACGATTGGAACGAGGTCTCGCGTAATTTGCCAGACTATGAATGGCAGGCCAATGTGCCTGACGGACAGCTGGCCAGCGGCGGCCGGGCTAAGTATGCCGGGCTTGATTTGGTCCGTTCTGATTGGGCGGCCACCGCGGTTGAGTCCGGGCCGTATCGATTCGTTTACCACGCAACCACCTCGCATTCTCCCAGCTATTTCCGGGCCTTTATCACCAAGGCAGATTGGGATCCGGAGTCCGCTTTGGCCTGGGCGGATTTCGAGCCTTTGCCGGGGGCGGAGAATGCGGCCTTGCAGGGAAACAATTACGCCTGGGACACCATTCTCCCGGAGCGCGAAGGACGCCATGTCGTCTTGGCTATTTGGCAGCGCATTGATCCCGTGGGGGAAGTGTTTTTTTCGGTTAGTGATGTGGTTTTCGGCGCGGACAACGGTTATGGCGGCGGGGCCGTGACCCCCGGCACGGTCTACCAACCCGAGCCGGAGGAGCCGGCGGGGCCCTGCGGCAAAGCGCTCGACGAATGCCACTGCGGTACGGATTGTGATCTCGAGGCTGCTTTCACGGTGGTGAATTCTTGGCAGGGTGGCTACGTGGCCAATGTCACGCTCCGCAACATGGGCAGCACTGCGGTGACTGGGTGGACCCTCTCCCTCGATCTCGAGGGCCAGCTCGTCAATTGGTGGAGCGCCATCCTGACGGGGAGCGCCGGCACACGGCACACTTTCACTCCGGAGGCTTGGGCGAGAGAAATTGCCGCGGGCGGAAGTGTGACCTTCGGCCTGCAGGTCAATGGCGATCCTTCGTCCGGAGCGGAGAACATCATGGTCAATGGGGCGGCAGCCGGCGGCGGCCAAGTGGGCGGCGGCGGCAACCCCGGTGATAGTGATGAGACCGCCAACGGAGGTGACGAAGCCGGGGCCGAGGTGCCGCCGGGTGATCCGGTGATGCCGCCCACGGCCCGTGCGCCGCTGCGCCAAAGTGTGGTCGCCTACTTCCCCAGCTGGGGAATTTACGAAAAAGGCTACGAAGTGGAGGCTCTTCCGGCCGAGCGGCTGACCCATGTGATCCATGCCTTTGCGCGGATCTCGCCGGAGGGTGAAATGGCGGTCATCGATCCGTGGGCCGACCTCGAGCGCGCGATCGGTCCCGACCGTTGGGATACCCCGGTGCGCGGAAATTTCGGTGCGTATGCGCGGCTCAAAGCAGCCCACCCGCACCTGCGGGTACTCATCGCTGTGGGGGGCTGGTTTGATTCCGGGCGCTTTTCCGACGTCGCGGCGACGCCCGCGGCTCGCGCCAAATTCGCCGCCTCGGTCCGCGCCTTCTGTTTGCAATATGGCTTCGATGGGGTGGACCTCGACTGGGAGTACCCGGTGGTGGCCACCGATGTGAACAGCAACGTGCGCCCGGAAGACGGTGAGAATTATGCCTTGCTCGCGGGGGCCATCCGCGCGGAATTCGACGCGCAATCGGCCACGGACGGTAAACGCTACGAAATCACGGCGGCGATGCCGGCGGGTTTTGACAAGTTCGAGCGGATCAATCTTGCTGCCCTGGCCGCGCAGCTCGATTTGATCAATCTGATGACTTACGATTTCCACGGCCGGTGGATCGCGGCGCAGACCGGGCACAATGCGCCCTTGTTCCGGAGCGCGATGGATCCGAATCCTCGCTACAACACGGACGAGGCCGTGCGCGGGTATCTTGCAGCAGGTGTTCCCGCGGCGAAAATCGCCCTGGGAATTCCCGCTTACGGCTACGGCTGGCAGGGCGTCGCGAGTCCGGTTCCGTTTGGTTCCGCCTCCGGTGTCGGGCCGGGCACGCTGTCGGTCGAACCCGGCTTCTACGATTACCGCACGGTGGCTGCTTTGGTGCGGGACAACCCGGGGACGGAACGCTGGGACGAGGCAGCCCAAGCTTCCTTTTTTTACAACGGCGACCTGTGGATCGGCTATGACAGTCCTCGGGCCCTCCGGCGCAAGCTCGAATATGCGCGGGATTTGGGGCTGGGCGGCGTCATGTTTTGGGAGGCCTCCACGGACGTAAGAGGTGACGGGACCGATTCGTTGATCCGGGTGGCCAGCGAGACTCTGGCCCAACCTTCCACGTGGCAGGAGTGGACGGAACGCTGGTGGTCGCCGGAGGAGAGGTTGAACCCGCAGCTCGTCGGGGAAGAGGCCGACCCGGACGGCGACGGACTCCGTAATTTGCTGGAGTATGCGGCCGGACGTGACCCGCTCACTGCGGATGGAAGCTCCATTTTGATCACACTGTGGGACGGCGAAACCGGCCGCTTCGTCGTTCGCTTCGAGAAGTCGCCGGGGGTGTCGGACCTTGCTTACGGTTTTGAAGCCTGGAGTGGTCCCGGGGCCGGAGGCACGTGGTCCGGTGCTTGGTTGGAAGTGCTGACCGATAACGAGGCTGTGTTGGAGGCGGCCGACATATCCGCACCTAGCGAAGCCCCCTCACGCATGATCCGGCTGCGCGTCACGCGGCAATGATCGCCTCAGACCGGCGCGGCAAGCTCCCGGAGCAGATGTTGGTGCAGTCGAATGCCGGCCTCGAAACTTTCGACCGGAAAATTTTCATCAGGAGCATGGGCTTTGCAGTCGGGGGCGGCGAGGCCGAGGAGGAGGGTATCCGACCCGAGGAGGTCGCGGAATTTTTGCACGATGGGAATGCTGCCGCCTTCGCGCATGAGAGCGGGCTTTTGTCCGAAGGTCTGCTCGAGCGCCCGCAACGCGGCGCCGCACCAAGGGCTTTTGAGGTCCAGCACGTAGGGCATACCGCCGTGACCGCGCACGATTTCCATTTCAACGCCGGGCGGGAGGAGATTTTGGAGATGAATTTCGACCAGGTTGAGCACGCGGTCCGGTTTCTGGTTGGGCACCAATCGGAAGGTGAGCTTGGCCGAGGCGGTGGAAGGGAGAACGGTCTTGGTTCCTTCACCTTGGTAGCCGCTGGTCAGCCCATTGATCTCGGCCGTGGGACGGATACCGATTCGCTCGAGGCTGGAGTAACCCGCTTCGCCGCCGAGCAGGAGGACACCGGTTTCGCGCCGGTAGTCGGCTTCGCTGATCGGAAGTAAGGCGAGCATTTCCCGCTCGGCCGAGGGAATGGCCGTGACATCGTCATAGAAGCCGGGCACGGCGACACGTCCGTGCGCATCGTGAAGCGCAGCGAGAATTTTGACCAATGCGGCGGCAGGATTGACCACCGCTCCGCCGAAAATGCCGGAGTGCAGGTCGGTGGCCGGGCCGCGCAGAAAGACCTCCATGGCGGCAATGCCGCGGAGGCTTTGGGTCAAGGTGGGATAACCTTCGGCCACCATGCCGGTGTCCGAAATGGCGATGACGTCGCAGCGGAGTTCGTTGCGCCGCGCGCGGATGAAGTCATCCAAATGCGTACTGCCCGTCTCTTCCTCGCCCTCAATGAGGAAGATTAGGTTGACCGGCAGCGCGCCTTCCTCGCGGAGGAGGTGGATGGCGCCGAGCAGATGGGCGAGGATTTGGCCCTTGTTGTCGGTCGATCCGCGGGCAAAGACGCGCTTGTTGCGGAGGGCAGGTTCGAAGGGCGGGGAGGTCCAGAGGTTAAGTGGTTCTTCCGGCTGGACGTCGTAATGTCCGTATATGAGCACGGTGGGTTTTCCCGGGGCCTCGGGTCCGTGAGCCAGGACGGCGGGGTGTCCGCCGGTTTCGCACACCTCGGCTTTGAACCCGCCGTGGCGGAGGAGGGCTTGGAGCCACCCGGCGCAGGCCCGCATCTCGGGGGCGTGGTCGGCTTTGGTCGAGACGGTGGGAAAACGCAGGAACTCGAAGAGCAGGTCGAGATCGGACTTCCCTGAAAAAGATATGGAGTTCTCGGGGGCGGCCATGGCGCTAAATATGGGGGGGGAAGGGGCTTGAGGCCACAATTAGTAGTATGCGGGGTTGCCAAGCGCGATTATGGCGCCTACAGAATGGAATTTGCAGCATTTTCCCCATGTATCTCAAATCTCTTGAACTGATAGGTTTTAAGTCTTTCGTCAATAAGACGCACCTGGAATTTCACGAAGGTATCACTTCGGTGGTTGGTCCGAATGGGTGCGGCAAGTCGAACATCCTCGACGCCATTCGCTGGTGTCTCGGCGAGCAATCGGCCAAAGCTTTGCGCGGCGGCGAAATGGCGGACGTCATTTTTAGCGGGACGGATTCGCGTTCTGCGGTGGGCATGGCGGAAGTCTCGCTGACGTTCGGTGGTTGTGCCGAGCATCTGGGCACGGATTACGAGGAGGTGTGTGTGACGCGCCGCATTTTCCGCGACGGCAAAGGGGAGTATTTGCTCAACAAGACCGCTTGCCGGCTGCGTGACATCCATGAGTTGTTCATGGACACCGGAATCGGGCGCAGCAGTTACTCGATCATGGAACAGGGCAAGATCGACCTGATCCTGAGCAGCCGGCCGGAGGATCGGCGGGCGGTATTCGAGGAGGCCGCTGGCATCACCAAGTTCAAGGCCCAGAAAAAAGAGGCTCTGCGCAAACTGGAATACACCGAGGCCAACCTCGTTCGGGTCAGCGACATCATGCGCGAGGTCAAGCGCCAGATCGGCTCGCTCCAGCGCCAAGCCGGCAAAGCGCGCCGCTACCAATCAATCTCCAGCGACCTCAAAGTTCTCGAGCTCAATTTCGTCCGCCGTCAGCACGACCAGATCGCCGGGGCGCAAAGCGAACTGCAGAAGAAACTCGGCTCGCTCGAATCGCGCTGGCGCGAAACCGTCTCGGCTCTTGAAGATGGAGAGGCTGCGGTGGCCGGGCACCGGACCCGCCTGACCGAACTCGAGCACCAGGTGGAGACCTCGCGCCAGTCGATGCAGGCGATCCGTGACCGCATGGTGCAGGCCCAAAGCCGCGCCGCGCACAACAGCGAGATTTGCGACCAGCTCCGCGAGAACATCCTCCGCTGCGACCAGGAATCCGCGGCAGCCCGGGAACGCCAACGCGTGCAGCGCGAAGAAATGGGCCGCACCAACGAGCAAGTAACCCGCGTCGCCGCCGAATTGTCGGAACGCTCCGCTGCTCTCGACGCCCTGCAAGCGCGCTTGCGTGAGAGTGCCGGACGACGGGAAACATCACAGCAGTCACTCGAGGCCATCCGTGCCGAAATCAGCAAAGCGGAAAATGAATCGCTCCGTTTGCAGGGGGAATTGGCCGGACTCGAGGCGCGCCGTGAGGCGACGCAAGGGCGCATCGAGGGACTGGAAAACGAGGGTCGTCAAATTTTCGAAGGTCAGGCCGCCGCGCGTAAGCGACTGGAAGACACCTCCGCGCAAGTCGCCGCCGCGACCGAGGCTCTCCATGCGGCCGAAACCGCCCTGGACCGCGCCGAGGCGGAGGTCGAACGCGGGGAACTCGAGCGCCAACGCATCGAGCAGGAAATGGCAGCCTCGCAACGCGTCCTGGCCCAAATCCAATCCCGCCTCGAAGTCCTCGAGCAACTGAATCTCGAAGGCGAAGGCGCCTCGCCCGGCGCGCAGGCGGTATTGCGCGGCCTCGATCGTCCGGATCACTTTAAACCGGCCGTCCGCGGTATGCTCGGCAGTCTGCTTCGGGTCGAGTCGGGATTTTTACCGGCGATCGAAGCGGCACTTGGTTCCCGCGGGGACACCATTGTCATTACGGACAAAACTCCGGCGCGCGAAATCCTCGAATCGCTTTACGAGCACAAACTCGGCCGGGCGAGTGTGGTGACGCCTAATGGCCATCATTTTCCCGAACCCGGCCCGGCACCGGAGGGTTCCTTGGGCTGGGCCGCTGACCGCGTCCGCTGCGAGGCCGACGACCTGCAACGTTTGGTGCGCGGTATTCTCCATAACGTGGCTTTGGCCACCAACCTGGATCACGCGACGGAATTACGCGGGCGCCATACGAACGTGGCTTTCGCCACACAGCATGGCGAACTGATCGACGCCGCGGGCATTGTCACCGGTGGGCGCGCTGGCGAGGGCGTAACCTCCGCTTTGCAGCGCCGGGATGAAATCGTTTCGCTGGGGCTGAAGCTGGCCGCCGTGCAGGCCGAGTTGGGGCGCCACGAAGCCACGCGCCTCGGCGTGCTCACCGGTCGCGAAGGAAAAAAGGAAGCGCTCGAAGCCGCCCGCGCCGGTGTGCGCCACCAGCAAAACGAGTTGGCTGGTTTGCGGGCCAACCACAGCCTGCTCGAAAAGGAGTTGCACGATGCGGAAGGGCGTTCCGCCTCGCTGGCGCGCGAACAAGAGCGTGCCGGGCAAGACCTCGACTTGGCCAAGCAGAAGACGCAGGAACTGGCGGACCGTATTGCGGTGTGCCGGGGGCAGGTCGAAGAAGCCAATGGCAAGTCAGCGGCCGCCATGGAGCAGGCCCAGCGGGAAGCGGGCGAGCAAGAAGCGGCGGCCGAGCAATTCAACGAACTTCGTGTCCAACTCGCGGCCGCCCGCCAACTCGAGGAGAGTCTGCAGGCCCAGCGTGCTCCCATGCTCAGCCGCATCGAGGAACTCGAGGAGACAATCCGTCAACGCGAACAAGAAAAGGCCGGGGCCGAGGAGCGGACCAAGACCGTCGAAGAGCAGACGGTGTCACTGGCCAGAGACGCAGCGTCATTGCAAGCCGAACTCGACGACAAGCAAGGCGGGCTCGACGGACTGCAGAAGGAGCGCTCCAGCCTGCAGGCCGAAGTGCAAAGCGCGGACGAATCTTTGCGGCAGCAACGCCGCGAGCACGGCGAGATGCAGGAGCAGAAGGGCAAATTCGAGGTCCGGGCCGCCGAGTTGCGGCTCAAGGCGGAGAATCTGGCCGAGGACATTCGCCGCCGTCATCACGTGGAGCTCCCCGAGGTTCAGCTCGACACTTATGCGTTGCACTGTGCGGTGCGCGACCACCGCAAGCGCCGCAAGGTGAAAGCGGTCGCCGGCGATTCCCCCGAAGGGGCCGAGGGCGATGAAGTCGCTCTATTGGAGGCTCCGGCCGAGACCAGCGAAGTCTCGGTCGAAGTTGCCGTCGAGACGGTTGAAGCCGAACTCGACTGGAGCGAAATCGAGGGATTCGTCACGGAACTGCGCGACAAACTGGATTCGATGGGACCGGTGAATATCGATGCCATCCAGGAATTCGACGACCTGCTCGACCGTCAAACCTTCCTCGACGAGCAGTTCGCCGACTTGACCAATTCGAAGGAGGAACTGCTCGAGGTCATCAAGAAAATCAACGCGACGACGACCGCGCTCTTTGCCGAGACTTTCGTCAAGATCCGCGACAACTTCCGCGACACCTTCAAAGAGTTGTTCGGTGGCGGCAAAGCCGACCTCGGTTTGATGAACGAAGAGGATCCGCTGGAGAGCGGGATCGAAATCACGGCCAAGCCTCCCGGGAAACAATTGCAGAGCGTTTCGCTCCTCTCCGGCGGTGAGCGCACCATGACCGCGGTGGCGTTGCTTTTCGCCATCTATATGGTGAAGCCCAGCCCGTTCTGCATCTTGGACGAGATGGACGCACCACTTGATGAGTCGAATATCAATCGTTTCCTCGCCATGCTCGACCGCTTCGTGCAGCAGAGTCAGTTTTTGGTTATCACCCACAACAAGCGCACCATCTCCCGCGCCGATGTGCTCTACGGGGTGACGATGGAAGAACAGGGCGTGAGCAAATTGGTCAGCGTGAAATTCACCGACTCCTCCGGCAAGTTCTCCACGGCGAAGGCGCCTCCGCGCAACGAAGCGGCGGAGGAGTTGGAGGCGGCGGAGGCCTGAGGCCGGAGCTAGGTTTGCTTCCTTCCTACAAGGCCACGTCACCGAGGTACTCAGACAGGCGGAGTTGACCCGCCTCTTGGCAGGCACGGGCAAGGAGGACGAGCGTGGTTCGGTAGCGGGAGGCAAGGCCCATGAGGTCGACAGCGGTGGCGGCATCAATGTGTTGCTCGCGGAGGCGCTGGCGGAGCAGGTTGATGGTTTCATCCCAGCGAGCGAGGCAAGATTCAAGCTCGGCGGAAAGGTCGACCGGGCACCGGGATTCTGCAAAAGCGTTGGCTAACTCCTTGAGCACAGATTTGATCAGGGTGCGGACCTCATTGACCCGCGGGGTGAGTTCTTCGGCGAGCGGAGCCGGGCAGGCTGGAAGCAGGCGCCCGACGGAAAGAAGAATCTCGCCGACCAGTTGCTGGAGGGTCAGGAGGTAGTTTTCCAAGCGCTCCCGCTCGTCGTCCGGGCAGGTGGCCCCGGCCATCGCGGCGAGGTAGGTGCGTCCCTGCGAGGGGGTGAGGGCGATGGTGGCACGCTGCCAAATGGGCAAGGCGGCGAGGCCGCCGGGCAGGCAGGAGGCGACGGTGCGAAGGTAGGTCGGGATGGCGCGTTGCAGTTGACGCTGCGGCAAGACCGGCCAAAGAAGTCGCTGGAAAACGGAGGCGATGAGGAAGCCATTGACCAACCCGAAGAATGTTCCAGTGATTTTCTGGAACGAGACAGGGTCCTGCGCGTTGAGGCCGATGATGGAGACAAGCACAAGAAAGGATACCTGCATCGGGACGGTGATGCCGTTGCGGTCGTATGCCCAGTAGCCGAAAAGAAAGAGCCACGTGGCAATGAACAGGTTGAAGACGGCGTAGCTGGCCAGCAGGGGTGTGCCAGCAATGAGCGCGATGGTGGCCCCGGTCATGACAACCGTGAAAACAACGACGTAGGTGAACGCACCACGGTCTCCGGAGCCCTCGGGACTCAAGGTGTTGAGCGCGGTGAAGTTGAAGGCGCACAAAACCATAAAAGTCCCGCCCGGGGGGGAGAGCCAGTTTTCGAGGACCAAGGCGGTGACCGTAGCCAACCCGGCCCGGATGCCGTGGCGCAACCAGAACAGGTCCGGCCACGGTGGGGCCAGAGCGAGCTTGTCCGCACGGGGAGCCTGGCTCTCCTCGGGACGCCAGAGCGCGTCAAGGTCGAGGATAACTTGCCGCAGTTCCTGCAGGGCGAGAAGTTGGCCCGAGACGTTGACAATTTCGGCGGGAGCGAGGTTTTGCGCCTCGTGATTATCACGCAGGTCGATCATGGCCGCCCCGATCTGTCGTGCCACTTCGTCCAAGGCAACCCGGGTTTCCGCCCCGAGGCGACCATTCTTGCCGAGTTCTTCCCATCCGGCGGCCAGCAAATCGGCAGCACGGACCACATCCCCGGCCATACGCGAGCGGTAAGGCTCCGGAGCCGGACGTAGGATTTCCACGGACCGCAGGAGACTCGCGGCCCTGGCGAAGAGGTCGACCGTCCCGGCGTGGCGCCCGATCTCCCGTCGGAAACTGGAACTTTCTCTCGCCCCGAAACGGAGCAGTGTGCGCATCTGCGAAGCCAGCCGTGGAAAATCGCGGAGGGCCGAGGTTAATCCGCTGTGCTCCCCCGTGAACCGAACCGCGGCGCGTGGGGTGGCGATGACCAGTTCCTCGAGAGCGGTACGGAGTATACGGCGGAAGTCGCGGTTGGCGTAATTCGGGAATACGGTGGTTTGTACGACGATGCTGACCACGACGCCGAGAAGGACCTCCTCGACGCGGGCCAAAGCATAAGCCCAAGAATCGTCCGGATGCGCCATGCCGTTGGACGCCACCACGATGTAGGTCAATCCGGTGAGGTAAAAAGCGTACGGCGCGCGGGACTGTCCGAAGAACGCAATGCTCACGGTGACGATAAGAAAAGTGCTGGCAAGATAGAGGAGCGGCGACTGCTGCCACGCTGCCGTGGCGAGGTAGGCCAGGACGCCACCGAGGACCGTGCCGATGAGCCGCAAGACGGCTTTTTCCTCCACCGCACCGACGTAACGCGCGAGCAGGAGCACAATCACGGTGAAAACCGACCAGGAGGGATATTGCAACCGCAGGACTTGGGCGAAAAAGAAGGCCGCCATGCCGGCAAGAGCCATCTGCAATCCGAGTGCCGCCGCGCGTGGTTCGAGCGTGGTCCACACGCGTCGGGCGAACGATTGCTGGCCAACGAATTCCACGCGACGGATGGTGCGGTCAGGGTCGGCTTGCGTCCACGGCAAAAACCTGCACACGATTCATAGTCTATGAATTTTTCGCTCCGTGTTCCTGAGGTGGTCCTCGGCGACTTTATGCTCCCGTGGGGCATGATCATTGGCGCGCTGGGATTCTTTGCCGCATGGCTAATGGTCGGTGTTCTTGAGCAGTTCCGACTGACGCGCCACATTTGGAATCTTCCCCTCTTCTTCATCGCGCTGGCTGTGCTCTGCGGTAGCGTGCTCGGACTCCTTTTCGCCCCGTGAAACTGAAGGTTTTCGTCACACTTGGCATCGTCCTGCTCGCCTTGGCAGCCGCTCTGCTCCTCTATTCGCGTTACCTGACCAAGCCGTGGACGCGCGACGCTTATGTGCGGGCCAACGTGATCGGCATCGCGCCACGGGTGGCGGGTCCGATCATCGAAATCCCGATCAAGGACAACCAACCGGTGAAGAAAGGGGACCTCTTGTTCCGGATCGATCCGCGCACCTTCCAGGCGGCCTTGGAGCAGGCCAAAGGACAGCTGGCCCAGGCCCAGGCCAAACTTACCGATTTGGAAGCCAATGCCAAACGGGCCGTTGATTTGCTCGCGCAAAATGTGATCAGTCGCGAACAATATGACGATGAGGTGCAAGCCTTCGAGGCGGCCAAAGCGGATGTTGCAGCAGCGCAGGCAGCGGTCCGCAATGCAGAGCTGAATCTTGAATTTGCCACCGTGGTCTCGCCGGTCGACGGGTATCTGACCAACATCAATACGAGCCCCGGAACCTATGTGGCGGCCGGACAGCAACTGCTTGCCTTGGTTGATACTTCCACCTTTTGGGTCGCCGCGTATTTCAAAGAAACCCAGATCAATCACGTGCAACCCGGCGACCGAGTGCGCATCACCCTCATGGGCCATGCGGGGCAGCCATTCGAAGGAACGGTGGCCAGCACCGCATGGGGTATTTTTGTCCAGGACGGAAGCACTTCGGGCGACCAGATGCTGCCCGATGTGCCGCAGACGGTCGACTGGGTGCGCCTGCCCAACCGTTTCCCGGTACGGGTCGATCTGACCGGACGATCTCCCGTGCCGTTGCGCATCGGACAAACGGCCTCCGTCGCAATTGTGCGGGATCGGGATCCATGAGCACTTTCATCATCGCCTCAGTCGCCGAATCGCACTGGATCCCGATTGTGCTCCGGCATCTGGCCGTGATCATCGGCCTGCTCCTGTTCTGGGCGGCGATTATGGCCGCCACCGGTGTCATGCTCGTGCCTCGCCCGACCAATCAGCGGTTGGCCGTGTGGGTCGGGCGTGCCTGTCATTTCATTTTCAAGATGATCACGCGGCGGGCGAAAAACTTCGCACAACTCGACCGTTACCTTGCCGTGCAAGGGCCAGCCACGGTGCTGGTTTATCTGACCCAGTTTTTGTTCATTTTTGTCGTCGCATTCGCTTTTCTTTTTTACGGAGTCACCGGCTGCCCGGTGTCGCAGGCGTTTTGCGATTCAGGGTCGAGCATGAGCACACTCGGGGTGATGCAGGGGTCGGGCTTCAGGGCCATGACAGTTATGTTCGTCTCGGCTTTCACTGGTACCACGGTCGTTTCTGTCTTCATTGGATTCCTACTCACGCTCTACTCGGCATACACCGCGCGCGAGACCTATATGAGCAAGGTTGCGATGGTCTGCGGAGAACCGGGATGGGGCCCGGAAATGGTGGTGCGTATGCGCAAGTTGCAGCTCGAGACAGACCCGGACAGTGCCGGCCACTGCATCAACTGGATCTGCGCGATGCGGGTGAGCCAATACATCTATCCGCTACTCAACCATTTTCGTTCTCCGGTTCGTGATCGCCATTGGGCGGTCACTTTACTCGCCACGCTTGATGCGGCAGCTATCCGTCTTGCCGCGGTCGACCCCGAAATGAATATGGACCTGTTGCGGGTGCTGGCGCAGGGCGCGGATGCCTGCCATGCGCTTCGAGCTAGCGAAATGTCCCGCACGACGGGCGGTGATGCCGAAGGCGCCATGCTCACCTGGTTGATTGAGGAAAGCCTCCTGGCGCAGAGTGATGTTTATCCGGCACCTGATCCGGGCATCACGCGCGCCGAATGGGACCGGGGCATGGATTTTTTGACGTCCCATGGCGTCGAGTTGCGGCCCGACCGCGACGCATCGTGGCGGGCCTTTTGCCGCATGCGGCAGCACTATGTCGGGCCCGCATATTTCCTTACCCGCCACTTGAATGCTGTGCACGCCCCTTGGTCAGGCCCCCGCGATCAGGCCTTTGATTTCCCGTTGGTCTGGCCTCTCATGGCGCGCAAAGTCTTCGACAAGGGAACTGACGGAGCCTAAAGGCGCCTCTTCTGCCTTGGCCAATTGATGGAGCTTGCCGTCGGGTTACTAGGCCCTGTACTAGCTTTCGTTCCCTATGATCCCAACAAATCCTACGCGCAAAGAATCGGACAGCTTGGGCGAGGTGGAAGTTTCTGCGGATAAGCTCTGGGGCGCCCAGACGCAGCGTTCCTTGGAGCACTTCAGCATTGGCGCCGATCTCATGCCGCGCGAGATGATCACGGCTTATGCAATTTTGAAGAAGGCCGCGGCCATTGCCAACCATGACGACAAACGCCTCGGCGACGAGCAGTTTCAACTCATCTCGCAAGTGTGCGACGAAGTTCTTTCCGGTCAGCACCAAGACATGTTTCCGCTGCATGTATGGATGACGGGCAGCGGCACGCAGTTCAACATGAACGTCAACGAGGTCTTGTCGAACCGCTGCTGCCAACTCGCGGGGACACCGCTCGGCAGCAAGGCGCCGGTCCATCCGAACGACGACGTCAACATGGCGCAGTCGTCCAACGACTCTTTTCCCTCGGCCATGTATATTGCTGCCGCGGTCAACGTGAAGAGCCGGCTCATGCCTGCGGTCAGCGCCTTGCGCGACGCCATGGCGGCCAAGGCGGCAGCCTGGAAGGAGATCATCAAAATCGGCCGCACCCACATGCAAGACGCGACACCGCTGACCCTCGGTCAGGAGTGGTCGGGCTACGTGGATGCACTTGGTGATGACCTGGAGCGAATCGAGGATGCGCTCAAAGGGGTTTACCGTCTGGCCTTGGGCGGCACGGCGGTGGGCACCGGCATCAATTCCGCCCCGGGCTTCGCCGAGGCCGCTGCCGCGCAGATTGCCAAGCTGACCGGACTCCCGTTCGTCACCGCCCCGAACAAGTTCACGGTCCAAGGTTCCCACGATGCTTTGGTGCAGCTGTCCGGGACCCTGCGGACGCTGGCAGTGACGCTTTACAAGATCGGCAATGACATTCGTCTCATGTCCTGCGGCCCGCGGGCCGGCTTCGCGGAGCTGATTATTCCGGCCAACGAACCCGGCTCCTCGATCATGCCCGGCAAGGTCAACCCGACACAGGCCGAAGCGCTGACCATGTTGTCGGCCCAAGTGATGGCTAATGACGTCGCGGTCGGCATGGGCGGGGCGGGGGGCTATCTGGAGATGAACGTTTACAAGCCGCTCATCATTTTCAACCTGACCCATTCCATCACCTTGCTGACCGATGGCTGCACGAATTTCCGCAAATTCCTTGTCGAAGGGACCGAGCCGAACCTCAAAAAGATCGCGGAATACGTCGACCGTTCGCTCATGCTGGTCACCGCACTGTCGCCGGTCATCGGCTATGACAAGTCCTCGCAGATCGCGCACTACGCGATGGACCACGATCTCACCCTCAAAGAAGCCGCGCTCAAGCTCGGCTTCGTCAGCGAGGCCGAATTCGACCGCGTGGTCGACCCGGCCAAGATGGTTTCGCCCTACGTGGCGAAGGCCTGAATCCGTTTTACCAAACAAACAACCAACACCAACACGACCAATTCCATGTCTACCCGACCCAACACATTCATCAGAGAAGGTGATGCCCGCAAAATCCAGACCACCTTGCGTGGTTACGAGGTCCTCCACGACCCCGCGCTCAACAAAGGCACCGCCTTCAGCGTCGCGGAGCGCAAGGCTCTTGGCATCGAGGGCTTGGTGCCCCCCGTGGTGACCACCGAACTGGAGCCCCAACTCAAGCGGGCCTACGCGGCCTATCACCGGGCTCCCACGGACCTCGCCAAACACATCTACATGTGGCAACTGCACGACGAGAACGAGACCATTTTCTATGCCCTCATCCAGCGGCACATGATGGAAATCATGCCGGTGGTCTATGACCCGGTGGTCGGTGAAGCCATCGAGAATTACAGCGAGGTGATGACCCGCCCGCGCGGCGTTTTCCTCAGCATCGATGCACCCGAAAGTATCGAGGAAAGGCTCTCCGCCTGGGGCGCCGGAGCTGATGATATCGACCTGCTGGTGGCCAGCGACGCCGAAGCCATCTTGGGTATCGGCGACTGGGGTTCCAACGGCATCGATATTTCCGTGGGCAAACTCGCGGTCTACACCGCGGCCGCCGGAGTCGATCCTCATCGCGTCATTCCCGTCGTTCTGGATGTCGGCACCAACAACGAGAAACTGCTCAACGATCCCTCCTATGTCGGCTACCGCCACTCGCGGGTCACAGGTCAGGCATACGATGACTTTGTCGACGCCTACGTGAAAGCGGCCCGCAAGCTGTTCCCCAAGGCCTACCTGCACTGGGAGGACTTCGGGTCGAGCAACGCCCGGAGGATTCTCAACCGCCACCGTGATTCCATTCCGACCTTCAACGACGACATCCAAGGCACCGGCGCCATCGTTGTTTCCGGCCTGCTCAACGCGGTCAAACGCAGCGGCCTTGACTGGAAAGACCAGCGCATCGTCGTGCTCGGGGGCGGCACCGCGGGTTGCGGCATCGCCGATCAGGTCCGTGACCAGATCATGCGCGCCACGGGACTTTCCGCCGACGAAGCGAGCAAGCACATCTGGATCGTCGACCTGCCGGGGCTTCTCACCGATGACATGACCGACGGCTTGTATGATTTCCAACGCCCCTATGCCCGTCCGGCTGCTGAGGTGAAAAACTACAAACGCACCCCGAGTTCACCCAATGCGGCGGCCGAGACCCGTTGGCCCACCATGGCCAAGTTGCTTTCCATTGAATCGGCTAAAGGCGGCATCATCGACCTCGCCACCACCGTGGCCGAAGTCAAACCGACCGTCCTCATCGGCACCTCGACCACACCCAGCATGTTCACCGAGGCCATCGTCCGCAACATGGCTTCGAACGTTGAGCGTCCGATCATCTTCCCGCTCTCCAATCCCACCGTCCTCCATGAAGCCACCCCGGCTCACCTGCTGGAGTGGACCAACGGCAAAGCCCTCGTGGCGACAGGGGCTCCTTTCGACAACGTGACCCAAGGAGGCATCAACTTCACGATCGGACAAGCCAACAACGCGGCACTTTACCCGGGCCTCGGCATGGGGATTATTGTGTCCCGCGCCAAGAAGGTCACCGACGAGATGATCTTCGCAGCTGCCAAGGCGGTCGCCGATCAAGCACCTCTCGACGCACCGGGCGCTTCGCTGCTTCCCTCCAACGAGGATTTGCGCGCGACGTCCAGCCTGGTGGCGGTGGAAGTCGTCCGCACCGCGCTGGATCAAGGCGTAGCCGGTGAGAAGGTCGACAATCCAGTTGAAGCCGTGCGCTGCACCGAATGGTGGCCGGTCTACCAGCCCGTTGAGGCCGTCTGAGGCGTCCCCGCACCTTGGCCGCAACGACCTTGGGCATTCGACCTGCGGCCCGCCGACGTAGTCGGTGGCCGTGTGTCGTGCTCATGGCCTTGTGTGCCGCCACCTCGCGCGGGGCGGTGCCTGATGCCGTCGTCACAGAGGATGCTGAATTCGATCAGCACTACCTCCTCGGCGACTGGATGGGCGTGCGCACGTCCCTCTGGGAACACGGCGTGAAGCCGAAGTTCCTGCTCATCTCAGATGCCTACGGAAATCCCTACGGAGGCAAGGAGCAGGGCTTCACGTCCTAAAGCATGTTCTGCGCGGACCTCAAGCTGGACACCGAAAAGCTGGTCAATCCCGGAGGAAACCCCGGAACCCCCAGCGCGTTGGCTCTCGGCGTGAGCGCGGTGGTTTCCTTCTGATTCCGAAGGGCGAAGCATTTCTTCCTGACTTTGGGGTTGCGCCGGGGATTTTTTGAGGCAGGGTGACGCGCCCATGGCTTTGTTGCAGTTGAAATCGGTCTCGCTCCACTATGGCCGGGACTACCTGCTCGACGGGGCGGATCTTTCGATCGAGCGGGGCGAGCGGGTGGCGCTGCTGGGGCGCAACGGCTCCGGCAAAACCAGCCTGATGAGGCTCATCGCCGGGGAGGAGGGGGCCAGCGCAGGGGAGATTCTTCGTGCGCCCGGCGCGGTCATGACCCGTTTGGATCAGGAAGTTCCGCAAGGGGTGGAAGGAACGGTGTTCTCCATCGTGCGGGGCGGGATTTCGCCGACCCGTCATGAGGAGGACTGGGAGATCGACGTGCGGCTGGAGGATCTGCTGGCCGAAATGGAACTGTCCTCCGAGGCGGCGTTCGGCTCGCTTTCGGGCGGACTGAAACGCCGCGTGTTGCTGGCCCGGGCGCTGGCCGGACAACCGGATCTGCTCCTGCTCGACGAGCCGACGAACCATCTGGACCTCAGTTCCATCCTCTGGCTGGAGGATTTTCTGCTCAGGCACCCTATGAGCCTGCTTTTTGTCACGCATGACCGGACCTTTCTCCGGCGCTTGGCCAACCGGATTGTCGAGCTGGATCGCGGACGGCTCTTCGGTTGGGCTTGTGACTATGACACCTTCCTCCAGCGCAAGGCAGGCGTGCTCGAAGCCGAGTCCGTGCAGTGGAAGGCCTTCGACAAGAAACTGGCCCAGGAGGAGGCGTGGTTGCGGCAGGGGGTCAAGGCGCGACGCACGCGCAACGAGGGGCGGGTGCGGGCCCTGTTCGAACTGCGCCGCGAACGGGCCCGTCGCCGCGAGCGTTCGGGGACGGCGAGGATGGAGATTCAGTCGGGCGCCCTGTCGGGTCAGCGAGTTTTGCGGGCGGAGGGGATCACCTTCGCCCACCCGGACATGCCCGGGCCGCTGGTGCAGGATTTTTCCACGGAGGTTTTTCGCGGGGACAAAATCGGGATTCTGGGGCCGAACGGGTGCGGCAAGACAACGCTGCTCAAATTGCTGCTCGGGCAGCTGGCGCCGCAGTCGGGGAGCGTTGCCACGGGGACCAATTTGCAGGTGGTTTATTTGGATCAGCTGCGGGATCAGATCGATCTGGACAAGACGGTGGCGGAGAACGTGGCCGGTGCCTCGCAGTCGGTGCACTTTCAGGGACGCGACCGCAATATTCACAGCTATCTTGGCGACTTCCTGTTCCGTTCCGACCGCGTGCGGATGCCGGCGAGGCTGCTCTCTGGCGGCGAACGCAACCGTTTGCTCCTTGCCCGCCTCTTTCTGCAGCCGGCCAATGTGCTCGTGCTCGACGAGCCGACCAATGATCTCGATGCCGAAACGCTGGAGTTACTCGAGGAATTGTTGGTCAGCTGGGATCAAACCCTGCTGCTGGTTTCCCACGACCGGGCCTTTCTTGATGCAGTGGTGACCAGCCTGATTGTCTTCGAAGGCGACGGCACGATCAGCGAGGTCAATGGCGGCTACAGCGATTGGCAGCGTTGGTCGGCCCGTGGTGCGGCGGTGCCTTCGGCCGCGGTCGCTTCGGCGCCCGCAAAAGAGGATGGGCCGAAAAAGGAACGCCAAGGACGCGCGGAAAAGTTTCTTAACCGGGAGCGCCGAGAGTTGGAAGAGTTGCCGGGGCAGATCGAGCAGTGGGAGGCAGAGCAGGTGCTTTTGGCCGCGCAGTTGCAGGATCCGGAGCTTTACCGTACCAATCCCGCGGCCCTGCCAAAGGTCGAAGCCGAATCCACGGCGCTGGAAGCAAAGATCCGCGCGGCTTACCGCCGATGGGAGGAGTTGGAAGCGAAGCGATGTGCGTTTGAGGGAAAGTAGAACGTAGGCTCGAGAGTCCCTCGGCGAAAACACACTCTAAGGCTGGATGATCCGCGCCCCGCGCTGCCAGGTGAAGTAGGACCACACCCAGTGAATGAAGACGTTGATGCGGTTCCTCATGTGCATGAGGAAAATGAGGTGGACGAAGAGCCACATCATCCAAGCGGGGAAGCCTCGCATTTGCAGGCGGCCTAAGCTGACCACTGCGGCCTTGCGTCCGATGGTCGCCATGCTGCCTTTATCCCAGTAAACGAAGGCGGGACGGGTTCCGGCTTCCGCTTCGGCGGTGACGAGCTTGGCGATGAATTGGCCCATTTGAATGGCGGCCGGAGATACCCCGGGTACGATGGCGCCCTTCGGGTCGGTTAAGGCCACGAGATCACCCGCTGCGAAAACTTCGGGATGCCCTGGCAGGCTGAGATCCGGCAGCACCTCGATACGGCCACTGCGGTCGAGTGGAACGCCCGCCAAGGTACGCGTCACCTCACTGGCCTCGACACCTGCGGCCCAGATGATGATATCGGACGTGATGCGCTCGTGGGGCATTTGCACAAAGCCTGGCCCCACCTCCTTAACCGGCGAGTCCAGATGCACTTGGACGCCCATGCTGGTCAGGCGCTCAAGGGTATACTCGGGCAGACTGCCAGGAAACATGGGCAGCAGTTTCGGCCCGGCTTCAACGAGGTGCACCTTGGCGCAGGAGGGGTCGATGCGGCGAAAGTCGTTTTTGAGCACCCTGCGCGACAACTCAGCCAACGACCCGGCCATTTCCACCCCGGTTGGCCCGCCTCCCACCACCACCATGGTTAAAAGCCGTTCGGTTTCGGCCGCGTCGGCCGCTGATTCCGCCCGCTCGAAAGCCAGCAAAACTTCACGGCGGATCTGCATGGCGTCCTTCAAGCTCTTGAGCCCGTGGGTGTGCTCCTCCCACTCAGGGTGCCCGAAATAGCCCGTCTTGGCCCCGAGCCCGATGACCAGATAGTCATAGTCGAGCACGTGCTCTTTGAGGTGCACTTGCCGGGAATCCAAATTGATTTGGGTCACCTCATCCATCAGGGTGGTGACATTTTTCTGCGCGGACAAGATGCCGCGCAGCGGCTGCGCAACCTCCGCCATGGTCAAGCCCGCGGTGGCCACCTGATAGAGCAGGGGCTGGAAAAGGTGGTGATTCCAGCGGTCGACCAAGGTAACCCGGAAGCGCTCGTCGGTCAGCTTCTGGGCGCACGCCAAGCCGGCGAAGCCACCACCAAGGATGAGAACATGTTTTTTAGCCATCGGAAGCTACCACCCTAACGTATGTCGGCGGATTAAGGTTGGATTTTTTGGGATTTGACCGCCATCGGGCTTGCCAGACCATGGCTAAGTGAGACTTACCTTTCGAGGTAAGGGATTGCCTCAGCCGCGAATGTTCCCCAGCATTCCCTCATGTCTTTACACATTAAAAGCCCCCGGACGGGTGACCTTGACGATGAGATTTTCGCCACCCCCGAAGCGGCCAAGGTGCTGCCGGAATCCAAGTTCCCCCGCGGGGAGAAATCGGCCCGGGCCACTTACCAATTGGTCCATGACGAGTTGATGTTGGACGGCAATGCGCGGCAGAACCTCGCCACCTTCTGCCAGACGTGGGAGGAACCCGAGGTACACCTCCTGATGGATGAGTGCCTCGACAAGAATATGGTCGACAAGGACGAGTACCCGCAGACCGCCGCGATCGAGGCCCGTTGCGTGCACATGTTGGCCGACCTGTGGAACGCGCCCGACATGGAGACCATCGGTTGCTCGACCACCGGGTCCAGCGAGGCGGCCATGCTCGGCGGGATGGCCATGAAATGGCGCTGGCGGGCCAAACGCCGCGCCGAAGGAAAGCCGACGGACAAACCGAACCTCGTTTGCGGTCCGGTGCAAATCTGCTGGGAGAAATTCGCGCGTTACTGGGACGTCGAGTTGCGTCAGATCCCCATGGCCAATGGCCGCCTCATCATGTCGCCCGAGGATGCGGTGAAGCGCTGCGACGAGAACACCATCGGAGTGGTGCCCACGCTTGGCGTGACATTCACAGGGGATTACGAACCGGTCGCCGCGGTCGCCGCCGCACTCGACGACTTGCAGGCTAGGACCGGCTTGAATATTCCCATCCACGCTGACGCCGCCAGCGGCGGATTCCTCGCGCCATTCTGCGCGCCGGATGTGGTGTGGGACTTCCGTCTCCCGCGAGTCAAATCGATCAACGCTTCGGGTCACAAATTCGGCCTGGCGCCGCTCGGAGCGGGGTGGGTGGTCTGGCGGGAGAAGGCCGATCTGCCGGAGGATCTGATCTTCAACGTCAATTATCTCGGTGGCAACATGCCAACCTTCGCCCTGAATTTCTCGCGGCCAGGCGGACAAATTATCGCGCAGTATTATAATTTCCTTCGTCTCGGCCACGAAGGCTACGCCAAGGTCCATGGCGCTTGCTACGACACCGCGCAGTGGTTCGCCGCGCAACTTGCCAAGCTCGGCCCGTTCGAGATCATCTACGGCGGCGAGCCGGCCACGGGCATACCATGTGTGAGTTGGAAATTGCGCGACGACGCCCGCGTTCCTTTCGGCCTCTACGATTTAGCCGACCGCCTCCGCGTGCGCGGGTGGCAGGTACCCGCCTACAGCATGCTGCCAGACCGAGAGGGTCTTATCGTGCAGCGTATCCTCGTACGCAACGGCGTGACCCGCGACCTCATCGCTGCTCTGCTCCTAGATTTTCGTCGCGCGATCGCGTATTTCGAGACGCACCCAGCCGTGACGCCACTTTCCGCGGAGGAGGGGACGTCTTACCATCACTGAGCCGCAGCCGGCAGGGGCCCGGTTCAGGATTTTTTGCAGCTGCGGCATGGGCGTCTGGCCCTTCGTGATTCCAAGCCTGTCGGCTGGTTGCCGTCGCCACTTTGCGGCCGGCCAAGGGTGAGCTCCGACGCCTCCCTTTTTGGACTTGGCTGTCCACGCGGCCCCTTTATCGTGCCAATTTCATGTCAACACCAATCCCCTTCGATAACCGTCGTGCGCCGGTTTATGGCCGCTACGGCATGGCCTGTTCCAGCACACCGCTCGCCGCCGTGATCGGGCGCGATGTTTTGCAGGCGGGAGGAAATGCCGCGGATGCTGCGCTGGCCATGGCCGCGGTGGTCAATGTGACCGAGCCGATGATGAGCGGTCTGGGTGGCGATATGTTCGCCATCGTGTGGAAGGACGGCAAAGCCCACGGTTTGAACGCCAGCGGGTTTTCGGGTTCCTTGATGACACTGGAGCGTGTGCGTGCGGAGTATGGCGACAATATGCCGCAAGCCGGGGCGGCGACGATCAATGTCCCCGGCGCGCTCGACGGCTATCTCGAGTTGCACAAACAGTTCGGGACCATGGATCTGGCCGATCTTTTCGAGCACGCGGCCAAACTGGTCGATGACGGCTTCCCGGTGGGTGCAAAAATATCCCAAGCGTGGGCAGCCGGTGCCCCGACGCTCCGGAAGTATTCTCCGGACTCCACGGCGTACTTGCCCGGTGGCCGGGTGCCGACGGCCGGGAGTATTTTCCGCGAGCAATCCTTGGCCCGCGTGTGGCGTCGGATCGGGCGCGAAGGTCGGGACGCCTTTTATTCCGGCGAAGTGCGCGACCGCATTGTCGAGACGGTGCAAAAGGGAGGCGGTTATCTGCAGGCGGGTGACTTCGATGCCATCCAAGCGGACTGGGTCGAACCGATCCGCGGCAGCTACCGGGGGCACACCATCCTCGAGTTGCCTCCGAACGGGCAGGGGATCGTCGCGCTCGAGGCGCTAGCCATCCTCGAAGGCTTTGACTTGGCGGCCATTTTCGCGGCGGACGAGGTCCAGGCGTGCCATCTGATTCTTGAGGCGATCAAACTCGCCTATGCCGATGCTGCCGCCACGGTCGCCGACCCCCGCTTTCTCCAAGCCCCGATCGAGGATTTGCTCGATCCGGCATATATCACGCAACGCCGTGCGGCAATCGACCGCGACCATGCCTCAGACAATCCGCCGGCCGGTCGCGTCTTCGGCGACACCACCTATCTTACGGTTGTGGACCGCGACCGCATGGCGGTTTCACTCATCACCAGCATCTCGGCTCCCTTCGGTAGCGGCGTTGTCGTCCCCGGAATCGGTGTGATCATGAACAACCGGCTGGCCGATTTTGTGCTTGTTCCCGGACACCCCAACGCTGCGGCACCGCACAAGCGCGTGCGCCACACCATCCTCCCTTCGATGCTTCTCGATGCTTCGGGTGCGCTTAAGATGTCCTTCGGTTGCATGGGCGGTAACATGCAGCCGCAGGGGCAGACGCAGATCCTGATCAATCTCCTCGACCGCGGCATGAACCTGCAGCAAGCCCTGGATGCGCCGCGCGTGCGCGTGCTCGATGGCCGCCGCATCTCCATCGAACGCCACCCGCTGCCCGACCTCGGAAAGCGTCTGGCCGCCATGGGACACGAGGTAGTCTGGGACGGTTCCACTCCCGCCTCGCCGGGCAATATCGGGGAAAGTTTCGAAGGTTCCGCCCAGGCCATTATGTTCGAACCCGAAAGTCTTTGCGGCGCCAGCGATCCGCGTCTGGACGGCATTGCTTGTCCGCTATAAAAAGCATCACAGGCCCAGCTCAAATATTATGTTCATCACGACCTATCCCGTCAGCTCCGAAGGAGGTAGCAGCTCTTTCCAGAACAACGTTCCTGATCCCGTTACGTCCGGAGCCGAGTTGCCGACTTTCAAGTTCGAGTTGGAGAAATCCGAAGGTCGCGTCGACGGCGGCAGCTATGGCAAAGAGGCGACCGTCGCGCAGTTGCCGATTTCGAA
>CAMBUL010000040.1 GCA_945871065.1 Chthoniobacter flavus
GGCGGGCACCGGCACGATCAACTTCAACCAGAGCAATGCCACGACGATCTCCGCCGTCATCTCCGGCAACGGATCGGTGAATCAACTTGGCAGCGGAACGACAACGCTCACCGGAAACAACACCTACACCGGCGCGACCACCGTGGCGAACGGCACCCTTCTGGTCGACGGCCAAATCAGTCTGAGCGATGTTTCCGTCTTGAACGGCGCCGCCATCGGCGGCACCGGCACGCTCGGCGGCAGCCTCTCTCTGGCGGCCGGCGCGCAATTTTTTTTCAGTCTAAGCGGCGCTCTCACGGTCAACGGGACCTCGGTGACTTTCGGCGGTTTCAGCATTAATGACCTGGTCGGGTTGGACAGCACCGTGCCCAACGGCGCCTACACCCTGATCGACGGCACCGCGCCGATCAACTTTTCCAACGTCGCCAACCTCGGTGCGCAAAATGCCGTCGGGATCGTTGGCGGCAAGCAAGCCTACTTCAGCGAAGGCAGCCTCGTGGTCAACGTGATCCCTGAGCCTTCGACTTACGCCTTGCTCGGGCTCGGTGCGGTCGTTATGCTCGTTGCTTTTCGCCGCCGCAGGCTCCTCTGATTCGGTGTCTTAAATTCACGACAAACCTATCGCTATGAAAAAAACCATCCTTAATCCGTTGCTTGCCCTTGCCGGCTGTTTCGCTGCTTTCAACGGCACGTCCACCCTGCATGCCCAGACTACCAACATCTGGAATTTTAACTTCTCCGGTTCGATCGTCCAGTGGACGGTGCCGCAAACCACCATGTACAGCATCACGGCTTACGGTGCTGCGGGCGGAACTGGCGCGACCCAATCCGGAGGTCTGGGAGCTGTGGTCTCCGGGAGCTTTCAGCTAAACGCCGGGGAAGTCCTTTGGCTTTTGGCTGGCGGCCAAGGGAACGGCGACGTATCGGATTACCCTGCCGGCGGCGGCGGCGGAAGCTTCGTCGTGCTTGGTGCAACTAACACTCCCCTCGCAGTCGCGGGCGGGGGTGGAGGAGCTGGATACCATACTGATGCGCAAGTAAATGCGACTACCAACACTACGGGAAACAATGCTTGGTACTCCGGCGCGAATCAGCAGGGCTCGGGAGGATCCAACGGTGATGGTGGGACCATCGGAAGTGATTCAGAGGAAAATGGCGGCGGAGGTGGCGGAGGATTCTATACGGATGGCGGGACGCATCTCGTGAACAGAGTTATTGGACAAGGTGATACCAATGTTGCCGGAGGTTCCAGCTATCTCAATGGAGGTGCAGGAGGAAGCGCCGGACAGATTTTTGATGGTGCTTATGTTACGGGCGGCTTCGGAGGCGGTGGGCAGGGTGGCGCTCAGAACAATGGTGGCGGAGGCGGAGGAGGCGGAGGCTGGAGTGGTGGTGGTGGCGGATCGGGTAACGGGGTAGGCGGCGCCGGCGGAGGTGGCGGATCCTTTCTCGCCGCCTTCGCATCGAATGGGATGATGAGTGTAGGCAACACCAGCAACGGCCTAGTGACCATCACGCAGTTAATCATGGACCTGTTTGTCGGTAATAACGCCTCCAACCAGAGCGTCAGCTTCACGGGAGAGACTAATATCTATCCTACTCTTTACCAAAACATCTTAGTTGGCGTGAACACGGGTGACTCCAACAACAACCTCACGGTTGAAAACGCAGGCACACTCCTTGAGGCTTTGACCAACGTCGTTGTCGGATACGGTGGATCTAGTAACAGTATGATGGTTTCCAACGGCGGCAAGGTGCTGACTGGCGTTGGTACTAATAGCGGCTCAGCGATCGGCGGGTTCATCGGTTACGATACCAACTCCTTCGGTAACAGCGTGCTCGTCACCGGTTCGGGATCGACGTGGAGCAACAGCGGGAATCTCACGGTTGGGTACAACGGATCGGGCAACAGTCTCGTGATCACCAATAGAGGGACCGTCATCAACGAAGGGCAGGATTGGACAGGTGGGGTCATCGGGTTTAACACCAACTCCTCCAACAACACGGTGGTCGTCGCGGGAAGCGGATCCTCTTGGATCAGCACCAGTGATCTCACCATCGGAGAGAGCGGATCGGGCAACAGCCTGGTGATCACCAGCGGGGGAACTGTTTCCAACGGGATAGTCAATTATGCCGGGGGTGTCACCGGGGGGATTATCGGATTTAATGCCGGTTCCGCCAACAACAGCGCGCTGGTAACCGGAAGTGGGTCGCGATGGATCGGCAGCGGCGATCTCTTCGTCGGCTTCAACGGAGCAGGCAACAGCATGGTAGTTTCCAATAGTGGAAGCGTCTCCAATGCGCAGGTGAACTTCGGCGGTGTTATCGGATGGGGAGCCTCATCCTCCAACAACAGCGCACTGGTCACCGGAACTGGATCCACTTGGAATAATAGTGGTGATCTTACGCTGGGTATGAGCGGATCGGGCAACAGCATGACGGTTTCTGATGGCGCGACCGTGGTGAACGGACAGGTGACCAATGGCGGAGTCATCGGGTTCAGCGCCTCATCCTCCAACAACAGTGCACTGGTCACCGGAAACGGATCAGCATGGAACAACGGCGGCAACCTCACGGTTGGGTACGACGGATCGGGCAACAGCCTCGTGATCGAGGCCGGTGCCAGTGTGACGACTGCCGGTTACAATGCGCCGGGTGGAGTGCCGGGTGGTGGAATCCTTGGACACAACGCAGGGTCCTCTGGCAACAGCGTGCTGGTGACTGGATCCGGATCGGGTTGGAGCATTAGTGGGGCGTCCCTTACGGTCGGCAACGGCGGCTCGGGCAACAGCTTGGTCGTCAGCAATGGCGGGTCTGTCACGGCCGAGTACACCTACATCGGCCGCGACGCCGGGGCTGCCGACAACAGCGTGGTGGTGACCGGACCCGGTTCCACCTTGAGCAATTCGATGAATATGCTGGTGGGCGTAAGCGGGTCGGGCAACAGCTTGGTCGTCAGCAACGGCGGGCATGTCACGGCGGAGTATACCTACATCAGCCGCGATGCCGGGGCTGCCGACAACAGCGTGGTGGTGACCGGACCCGGTTCCACCTTGAGCAATTCGATGAATATGCTGGTGGGCGTAAGCGGGTCGGGCGGCAGCTTGGTGGTGAGCGACGGGGCGACGATCCGCTCCTTCATCGGCCAACTAGGCTATTACGCGGGCAGCAGCAACAACAGCGCTCTAGTGACCGGCAGCGGCTCGGTCTGGAACAACCCCAACTCGTATTACGGAATCCAAGTGGGCGTGTCGGGCGGGGCAACGCTCACTGTGGCCAACGGCGGTGAGGTCAATTTGAACGGCACCACGCTGGGGCTGACCCTGGCGGAAAATGCAGGGTCTTCCGGCACGCTGAACATCGGTCGCTTCGGGACCAACGACGCGGCGGGGACGGTCTCCACGCCGAAGATCGGTTTCGGAGCCGGCACCGGGACGATCAACTTCAACCAGAGCAACACGGTGACGCTTTCGACTGTCATCTCCGGCAACGGAAGCGTGAACCAACTCGGCAGCGGGACGACAACGCTCACTGGAAACAACGCCTCTTACACGGGAACCACCACAGTGAGCGCGGGAACACTGCTCGCCAATGGCAGTTACGCCTTGGGCACTTCCACCGTGACGGTGACAAACACCGGCGTCCTCGGGGGCAACGGGACGATCGGCGGGGCCACGACCATTGCCAGCGGAGCAATGCTGGCCGCGGGATCGGGCGGGGTAGGGTCCCTGACCTTCACGCACGGCCTCACCTTGGGAGCAGGATCGACCACCATGTTCCGGATCGAAGGCACCAACAACTTCACCTCGATCAATGTGGTGGCAAGTACTTTGAACTACGGTGGGCAGTTGGTCTTTAATGTCGACGCCTACATTCCCGCCGCGGGAGATGCATTCACGGTCTTCGACATGATTGGCGGGGCCTCTGAAACGGGGAACTTCTCGGTTGTCGAAGTCGGAAGCTCGCGCCTGACCAATATTTCCGGCCTTTGGAGCGGAATCAACGACGGGGTGACCTACCAGTTCAACGTAACGACGGGTATCCTCGCCGTGCAGACCATCCCTGAACCCTCAACTTACGCGTTGCTCGGGCTAGGCGTGGTTGCCCTCGGTGCGTGCGTCTTGCGGCGTCGCCGCCGCGTCTGATCGCGCACAACTTTCGGGAAAACCGATCCCTCTCCGTGCCGCAGAGGAGTCTCGGGCCCCGGGGACGGATTTGGTGTTGCGGGATGTTCTGTGCGTGGCATCTTTTTGAGCGCATGAAACCGACATCCCTCGTCGTGGCTTCGATCCTTGCCGCGGCAACCCTCTTTTCGCCCCTCAGCTCTGCACGGGCTGACGCCACGACCCTGCTTAATAATCTGCCCGGACAGAATTCTTACGGCGGGTGGAACGATTGGCCGTTCGGGTCCGCGCAGCTGACCAATTCGAGCAACTACGCCGCCCAGCGATTCACTTCCGGTGGCAGCAACTACATCAACCAGTTGCTCACCGTCACCCTGTGGTCCCAGACGCTGGCCGGCGCGGCTGCCATGCCTCTCAGCATCTACACGGGAAGTTCGACTGCCCCGGGCTTCGATCCGGGCAACCCGTCGAACAATTTGGTGACACAGTTGGGTTTTCAAGGTGCCTTCAACATTGCCGATGGAACCCCGGTCGCTTCTCCCTCCATTTCGAACGCGTATTTGAATCGGTATACGTCGGTTCCCGCCGTCACCTTGTCCGCGGGCGCCGATTACTGGGTGGTGGCAAGCGGCCTTGACGGTTCGGACTTCGTTTGTAAAGGGGTCAGTTCTTGTTAATGCTTGTTTTGCGCGCGCGCCACAGCAAGTGATCCACGTAGGAACGACTGCCCATGGCCAGTCGCCGGGCAATCCACGCGGAGGACATCTCAGTTTCTGCTTTAAGTTGCATGGCAATCTCCACTTTCCGAGGCTCACTCTTGGGCAGCAAGACAAGCTGGTCCTCGCTCAAATGCATTCGATGCAGACGAGCACAAGCGATGTGGTTGGCCTTGTCGGCTGCTGATTCGCTAATTTCCGGTCCATAGTGCTCGGGCCCTGGGACGATTGGAAAATTAGGGGGCAGGGGCGTTTGCCCGGGGCCAGTCCGGAGACCCGGCCCTACCACCCGACCAAAAGTCTAAAAGCAAGCGGCTCTTTGGGTTATTCCCGGCCGCGCTCCGCGCGCCGGAAGGCTTCCATCTCGCGCTTGAGCGGTTCCCAATAGGCGCGGTCCTTGTCCTGCTCCGCCCGGACTTCAGCGTCGAGGGCCTCGCGGAGCCGGGGGAGGTCGCTGGCGACCGCGAGGGCCAGCAGCGGGCGACGGATCACGAGTTGTTCTTTTTCGGCGGGGAACCGCTGCACGAGTTCGAGGAGCCTCTCGGGCGTCCGGCTTTCAAGCAGCCAGAAGCGGGCTCGTTCGCGGTTCGGTTCGCCGCCCGTGGCCATGTAGTGTCCCTCGACGAGCGCGCCGATCATCGGCCAGTCCTTGTCGCGTTGGGTTTTCTTGGCGCTGACGAGATCCTCGACGGAGAGGAGGGAAATTTCGGCACCTCCTTCGACCGTGATGGTCGTCCGCCGCTCCCAGAGCACCTCGAACGGCGGCAGATCCCGCAAGCGGGTCATCACGTCGATGCGCAGCCCCTTGGTTTCGCCCGAAGGGCAGCGGAAATGCACCGCGTGTCCGCGGGCCAAGGCGGCGGGGTCGAACGGAGGGACCGCGATCCTTTCCGCGCCGAGTTCGCGGAGGGCGGACCGCAAACCGGTGAAGTTTTCCTCGCTCGCCAGCAACAGGAAATCAACATCCTTGCTAAATTGGGCTGCGCCGTAGAACACGCAGGCCTGCCCCCCCATAAGCAGGGCCTGCACCTGATGTTTCTGGATCGTAGAAAGGACTTGTTGGATCGGGGTCGGGATCAAGGGTGCCTCCCATGGCAAGGTATTGGGCGAAGATCTTTTCGCTTTCCCGGAAGCGCTCAAGGGGCGTGAGCCGCGCCCACTCCTGCCACTCGTCGGGCCAGTCTTCGAACTTCACCGCGATAAGTTAGGCCACGTGCCGCCGCTTGTCGAGGCTCGGGTGGCGGTGTCGCCGGTCCCGTCTCCGGTGCGACATCGCGCGTCGAAGTGCTCTCGCCTTAGTGTTATCGAAAACTCCGAAAGAAATGGCCCACGCATCCTTGGCGAAAGGAACTTGGACGCGGCGCATATTGCACGGTAAATTATGAGGGAAACCTCGTCGAGGTGCGCATCGCCCGCCTGCAAAAAAAGATCGGCTGGTATGAATGGCAGCAGCAAGTCATCACCTCAATGGCCCAATCCCTCAGCCTTTACTTCGATCTCATTTATGCGGCCGAGAACCTGCGCGTCCGGCAAAGCGCAGTATCAGACGAAGGTAAAGGGGTCAGTAAAGGGGTCAGTTCTTGTTAATGCTTGTTTTGCGCGCGCGCCACAGCAAGTGATCCACGTAGGAACGACTGCCCATGGCCAGCCGCCGGGCAATCCACGCGGAGGACATCTCAGTTTCTGCTTTAAGTTGCATGGCAATCTCCACTTTCCGAGGCTCACTCTTGGGCAGCAAGACAAGCTGGTCCTCGCTCAAATGCATTCGATGCAGACAAGCACAAGCGATGTGGTTGGCCTTGTCGGCTGCTGATTCGCTAATCTCCGGTCCATAGTGCTCGGGCCCGGCCTGTTGCGATATTTTCCTCAGCAAGCTGCGACGAAATTCGTGGCCACCCCAGAACCAACCCGATTCCGCTTGGGGAAATTCGGCACACTTCCGACGATGTTCCAGACGCTTTTCAAGCTCCCGCCGCGCGCGACAGGTGTCACGCGAAATTGCGTGCTCGCCCATCACGCGATCGACCCGGAGCCAAGTTGGCCTGGACGGCGACAAATACAATGGCCAACTGCTCCATGGGTAAATTTTCAAGAGTTGCTCGGATTCGATCAGTTTTGCTTTGGCTGGGTTGAGGTGAATGTAGTCGGCAACCGTTCGAAGATAGTTGCCCTCGACGGGATCGACTGGAAGCGCTTTGTAGCGTCCGGCGAACAAGTGTCCTGTGAGCCCGTGCCGGCGATTGAATCGCATCGTGTAAGTGCCGAGTAACCACTTCATTCCCGCAACCAAATTTGCCCGCGGAGTTTCGACGAGCAGATGAAAATGATTCGGCATGATGACCCATGCGTGGATTTGCCAATCGGTGCGTGCGCAGACCTCGGCGAGAGCCCGTTGGAATTCGGTTCGATCGCGATCCACGCGGCAAATTTTTTCGCGGCGGTTGCCGCGGCTCATCACATGGTAGATGGCACCTTGGTATTCGATGCGAACCTTCCGGGCCATGGAGTGTTATCCAAGAAGGAAAAGTCCAGATAAGCAATAACAAGAACTGACCCCTTAGCTGTGGGACCCTGCGCGCGCGGTTCTGGTGGTCCCAGCTTCGAGTTGCGGGGTGCGTTCAGCGCCTGGCTGCGGGGACTTTGACTACGGCCATCCCGATGGCCTTGGCCAATTTCTGCTGGCGTTGGTCGCCGGTGACAATTTGGTCGGCACCGCATAGCTCGGCCGCGGCCACGTGGAGGACATCGAGCGTGCGGCAGAGGAAGCGGGGTGTGTATTGGCGGGCCAGCAGGTCAGCCCGGCGGTAGATCCAAGGCCACTCGGGTGTCTCGCGGGTGAAAACCCCGGTTGCCAGATCCTCCTCGAAATTGTCCAGACTGCGCCGCATGGCCTCGCGGGCGATGCTCCGGCGTCCGCCTGCGGCCAGAATGGCGTTGCGCAGTTCGGTTTCTTGTAGCGGATTGATTGGGATGACCTCAGCCCGCCGGGCTTTGTTCTGCACGAAGGTGCTGCCCGGCTCCACGATGTAAAGTTTCACCAGCGCACCGGTGTCGAAATAGACCTTGGCCACGGTCGTCGGCTCAGCCGCGGTCCTCGTAGACCCCTTGCGCCGCCGTCCCCGGGCTGCGATTGATCGCACCAGCTTCCGTGGCCCGCGTAATCCAGTCCGGGCGTCCTTGGCGGCCCGGCCGGGCGGGTGGCTCCAACCGGGCAATGAGCTTTCCCCGGGAAGCCCATTGCAGTGGTTGTCCGGTGGAAAGAATTTTTCGCACCTCGCTGGCCCGGTGGGCGAGATCCCTTGTGCCGATAGTTCTCATGTTTAACAAGATTGTTTAATCTCGCGGGTGCTGCAAGCCGAATATGCCAGGCACGAGGGGGCTGGTTTAGGATTTTTTTTACAAAAGGTAACGAAGGAAACGAGGGGGAGAACAGGTTTCCGGGATTTCTCTTCGTTTTGGTTGACTCCTTCGCTCCCGCTCATCTCGCCTGCGGTGGCCTGTGGCCATCTGCCCCGAGCGCCCGCGCGCTCCGGTGCTCGTTCTCTGCTGTTTAAGCCTGCTCGGGATCAAGCTGGGGCGGAGTCCAGTTGCTGCTTGAACGGATCGACGCGGCAAGAATCGCCCCGCTTGGGTGGTGGCGACCGGAGATGGCCCCGAGGCGAAAAGGCGAAGCCAAGGAGCGTTGGACCATAATCACCATTCTGCGGGTTGTTTCGGCCTATCCCGCCATGTATGTTTTTTCCATCATGAAACGGGAAAACCTCTCGCCAGGGGTCTTGGACCAAATCGCTCACCGCCTCGCGCGGGAGACTTCGGTCGCTGCTGCTTATGTGCTCGGTTCTTCGGTGGAGGGTCGTGTGCGTGAGGACAGCGATGTGGATATCGCCCTGCTCCCGGCCCGCGGAGAGGTGATCACGCCCGAAGAGCGGTTGGCCCTCGCCGCGGACCTCGGCGAATTGGCTGGTCGCGAGGCGGATGTCGGTGTGCTCTCCACCGCCAATCTGGTCTATGCGAAGGAAGCCGTGACCCGCGGCCGGCTTATCTTCGAGCGCGACCCCTCGGCGCGGGCGCGTTTTGCCATGCTGGTGCTCTCGATGTATGCATCCCTGCAGGAAACGCGCCGGGAGGTTCTGCATGCCTACGCCGCCTGACGACATCCTGCTGAACAAAGCCGCGATCATCGAGCGGTGCATCCGCCGCATCGCCGAGGAATCGCGGGCCTGTCCGCGTTACGATGATTTCACGCATGTCGATGCGCTCACGCTCAACATCGAACGTGCCTGCCAGGCCTCCATCGACATGGCGATGCATGTGGTGGCCGAACGCCACCTTGGTGTTCCGCAAAGCAATGCTGAGGCTTTCGCTTTGCTCGAGAAGGCCGGAATCATCGGCCAGGAATTGTCCAAGTCACTGCGCGGCATGACCGGCTTCCGCAACATCGCCGTGCACCAATATGAGGAACTGGACATGGATGTCCTGCGCTGGGTGGTCGAAAGCGGACACCGTGACTGGGTCAAGCTGGGCGAGACGCTCGGAGTGCGCATCCGCCCGTGACCATTTTCCTCCGTGCTCTTCGTGTCTCCGTGAGAGTCGGTGCGCACGTGCTGCGGCGCCGCCGCTCGGCCTGAGTTTTTGCCCAGAGCACACCGGAGCGCAGGGGTGCTCGGGGCAGATGGCCACAGGCCACCACCGGCGAGACGAGCGGGAGTGAGGGAGTCAACGGAACGAAGGGGGAAGGACCGCCACCGACCCTCGGTCGCTCGCGAGGCCGTTCTTCAGTTCGTCGAGTGGGCAGCTGACGGCGCGTTGGGAGGACAATTTTGGCCTTGAGCGAGTGGACTAACTGGACTAATCTCTGCGAGGTGAAGACGGTCAATGTGCACGAAGCGAAAACTAATTTCTCCAGCTTGCTCGCCACGGTGGAGGACTCCGGCGGGTCCTTTGTCATTTGCCGGAACGGTGCACCCGTGGCCGACCTTGTGCCGCACAAGCACGCGAATCGCATCAAGGCAAACCCCGCGTTGAGCAAAATTAAAATCGCCTACGACCCCGTTGAACCGTTGTCTGCCGGTGAATGGCCGGAGGCGGCCAGATGATTCTGGATACCTGCGCTTTGCTCTGGCTTGCCAGCGGGGACAAAAAATTAAGCCGTTTCGCCCTCAAGAAAATCAACGAGGCCTCGGCGGTTTATGTTTCGGCCATGAGCGGTTTTGAAGTCGCCATCAAAGTGACCAAAGGAAAGTTGAAGCTGCCGCATCCGCCCCGGCCATGGTTTGAGAAAGTCGTGGAGCATCACGGCCTCACCATTCTGCCGCTCGACTTAAATGTCTGCATGGCCGCCGCCGAACTGCCGCGAATCCACGACGACCCCTGCGACCGGTTCATCATCGCGGCGGCAACATTGCATGATCTGACCGTGGTTACGGCAGACGAACAGTTCGAGAAATACGGCGTGGCGGTGATTGGCTAAGCCTGCCGCCCGATGCGCTTCCGCCTTGCCGGATTCTCGCCGCCCTCGCTTTTCTTTCTCTGTGCTCTCCGTGTCTCCGTGAAACCTCCCCGCCGTAAATGAAGGGGTGGCGAGGAGCCGCGGATTTCTCTCACCAAGGCACGGAGATCACGGAGAGGAAATGGCCTGAGTTTTTTTAAACAAAAGGTAACAAAGTTAACGAAGAGAGGAACGTGCGTCCGGGATTTACCCTCGCTCTCTTCTGCTGAAACCCGTCTGGGGTCAGGCTGGGGCGAAGTCCAGTTGTTGCTTGAAGGGATCGACGCGGGCCACGACCACTTCCAGTTTGTCGCCGGCTTGGTAGACCTTCTTTTTCTTCCGGCCGATGAAACGTTGGCGCGCCTGGTCGAAAGTGTAGAAGTCGTCGCCCAAGGCGGAGACATGGACCAGGCCGCCGGCCATGATGTCGGGTAATTCGATGAACATGCCGAAGTTGCGCACTTCGAGGACGACGGCTTTGAAGGTTTGCCCGGTTTTCTTGGCCAGTTGTTGGCGGAAAAATTCGAACTTCTTCAAGCGCACCGCTTCGCGCTCGGCCTCGGCCGCGTTGCGCTCGGTCGTTGAAATGTGCCGCGCGATCTCGCCGAAGGGAATGCGTCCTTTCGGCTTGGCATAGCCGCAGACGTCGGAAAGGACGCGATGGACAATGAGGTCCGCGTAGCGGCGGATCGGACTGGTGAAATGAGTGTAGTCGCTTTTGGCCAGTCCGTAGTGCCCGGCCGGCTCGGGCGAGTAACTGGCGCGCTTCAGGCTCTTCAAGAGCGCGGTCTTTAGCGCGTATTCCTCGGGCTGCCCGCGCAGCATTTTGAGGAAGCGGGTCAGTTCCTTGCGCACCGAGAGGTTGCCGACCTTGTGCCCGTGCATTTGCACGCGCTCGCGGTATTCGTTGAGCTTGGCTTCGTCCGGCTTCTCGTGCACGCGGTGGATGGCCGCCGCGGGGGTCATGCGGAAGAAGCGGGCCACAGCCTCGTTGGCCGCGAGCATGCATTCTTCAATCAGTTGATGGGAAATGTCGTTTTCGATCCGCTCGAGGCGCGTGGCTTGCCCCTGCTCGTCGAGCCAGACTTTCACCTCGGGGAAGTCGAGGTCGAGCGAGCCTTCCTCGAAGCGCTTTTTGCGCAAGACGGACGCCATGGCCCACGCCTCGTGCAACATGGCGTCGAACTTGTCGGCCGGTTTGGCCTGCAGGCGGGCGAAGGCTTCCTTGTAGGTGAAGCGGCGCGCGCTGCGGATGATACATTTGGCGAAGCGCGACTTGCGGATCTTGCCGTCACGCGAAATTTCCAGGAAGGCGGCAAAGGTGAGACGGTCTTCGTCCGGACGCAGGCTGCAGAGCCCGTTGCTCAGCGCTTCGGGCAGCATGGGGATGACGCGGTCGGGCAAATAAACGCTGTTCCCCCGCTTGTAGGCCTCCTGGTCGAGCGGGGTGGCCGGAATGACATAGTGCGAGACGTCGGCCACGTGGACAGTCAGCTTCCAGCCGTCCTTGGTTTTTTCCACATTGATCGCATCGTCGAAGTCCCGGGCATCGTCCGGATCGATGGTCACGACCAGCGTGCCGCGGCAATCCTCGCGCCCTTGCGCGCCGGACTCCGGGACGGTGTCGGGGAACGACTTCGCCGCGGCCAGGACGTCTTCGGGAAACTTGGTCGGCAGGTCGAATTTGCGGATGATCGATTCGATGTCGATGCCGGGTTTGTCCGCGGGCCCGAGAACCTCGACAATCTCCCCTTCCGGATTGGTATGCCGGGAGGTCCATTCGCCGAGTTTGACCACGACCTTGTCGCCTTGGTTCGGACGCAGCGGGGCGGCGGGCTGGGGGACGTAGACGTTGTGGACGAAATATTTGTCGTCGGGCACGACATGCCAGAAGCGGTCCGATTTCTCGAGCGTGCCGACGGCCATGGTGGTGCCGCGCTTGAGGATGCGGATGACGCGGCCGCAGGGTTGATACCCGCGGTGCGGTGGCTGGTCGCGCAGATGGCGGACGACCACGCGGTCGCCGGGCAGGGCGGTCGCGGTGTTTTCCGGGGAAAGATAAAATTCCGGATCGCCCGGTTTGTCGCGCAAAAGGTGAGCCGACCCGTCGCGATGGGTTTGCACCGAGCCGACCACGAGGTCAGCTTCCTCCGGGAGAGTGAAACGATCTGAGCGCACGCGCACGATGTCGCCGGCGATTTCCAAATCATGAAGAACGCGCGCCACGGAGGGTGCATCTTTGCCGCGGGCTTGGAGGACCTGGGCGATTTCCTGGAGCGACGGCGGGGACTGGCGGTGCTTGCGCACGAGTTCGAGCACGCGGGCGGCCAACTCGGGATCGGAAAGACCGGCGGGGGTGAGGACCGGACCGGGGGTCGGCGGGGTGTTTTCCGGCTTTTTGCGCGCGGTCTGTGGTTTGGCGCGGCGTGGGCCGGGTGCCGCTTTCGGGCGGGAGGCGGGCCGGCGATCTTTGGAAGCGGGCCGGCGGCGGGATCTTGGCATGTCGTGAGCAAGCATCTTCCTTCTTGGCTCGCGGTGCAAGATGATTGCCGGGGTGGGGCCCCGGAGCTTCTTTTCTGCTCTGCGGCCGGTCATGGAGGCAGGTATAAAGTGCCAAGGTGCTTGTTCCGGTATCATGGATCAAATGCGCGGTCATCGTCGCGCTGGCCGCATCGGTCCTCGGGTTATTCCAACTCTGGCAGCCGGCCAGGCAGGTGGAGTTGCACACCCGGAATTTGCTCCGGCGGGCGTCGGCCCGCGATTGGGCGGCGGTCGAGCAGATGATGTCGCCCGGCTACCGCGACGGGTGGGGGCATGACCGGGCAGGAGCGATCGGCGAGGCACGTTTGTTGTTCAGTCACTTCTTTGCCTTGCACCTCACGGCCACGGGGCCATGGCAATTCACGGGGGAGGGCCGCACATGGTCGGCGAGCGGACCGCTCGGAGTTTTCGGCTCCGGTTCGCCGGTGGCCCATGCCGTGATGGACGAGGTGCGGGCGGCAGGGGGAAGGTTCGAGTTTCGCTGGGAGAAAAGCGGCAGCTGGCCCTGGGCCTGGCTGCTGACGGAAGTTCGCCACGAGGAACTCGCAGCCCGACACCGGCGTTGAGCAACTATTCGACGGGCGGGCGGTTGGCCAGACGCTCGAGGGCGTCGAAATCGATCGCTTCGGCCGCCGCCCGGAGTTGCGCGGGGTCGATGTTGTCGCCCTTGATCTCGACCATGAAGCGTCCGGCCACCATCACCTTGGCCGAGCCGGTGCGGTCGACCGTCCGGTATTTTTCCACCCCCCGCCGCCCCTCGTATTGCGTGGTGCGTTCGTATCCGTCGTCACCCTCGCTGTCGATTTCCGCCGAGGTCCAACCGAAATCGGCCATGGCAGCGAGCGGGCCCATCGCCGCGAGATCGGTGATTTGCATCACGAGTTGCGGGGTGCCCGCCTCGCCGTAGTCGCCCGTGGCTTCGGAAACACCCGCGCCGAAAGCACCGGTCTTCTTTCCGCGCGCCGCAGTGCGGCGCAGTCCGGCCGCTTCGGCGGGCAGCAGGGCCCGCAACTCGCGGAAATCGACGGCCGGACGGGCGCCGATGGCGGCCAACGGGTTGTTCGTCCCTCCTTGCAAAGCCTGGAACAATTGCGCGGCCGCGGCCAACGGATCCGGAGTGCCCCCGGGGTCAGAGCCGTCCGGCGAGGAGGTGCCCTGGAAAGCTTTGATCATCCCGGCCAAGGCCGCCATGGGGTCGGGTTGGGATGCCGGATTGGTGCCCTGAGCGCCAACCCAGACCGGCCAGGCCCCCAGCAAGAGGGCCAGAAAAAACATTTTCATCGGGAAATAAAGCTAATCCGTCCGGCATCGCGGGCAAGTCCGCAGACCCCAATTTCCTTTGCGGCCGGGGCCCGGACGGATAATTTGCAGGTTCTCCCGCCCCGGCGCGGAGGCAGACATGATCAATTTCATCATCAAGAAAATCGTCGGCTCGAAAAATCAGCGCGAGATCAAGCGCATGATGCCCATCGTGCGCCAGATCAACGCCTTCGAAGAGCAATACCAGTCGCTCCCGGACGAGGAACTCCGCCGCATGACCGCCGAGTGGAAGGCGAGGATTTCCGCGATGAAGGACGACCAGGAGCAGCAGAAAGCCCTCGACCAAATCCTGCCCGAGGCCTTTGCCGTGGTGAAAAACACGGCCCGCCGCCTCTGCGGACGCCACGTCGATGTGGTCGGCCACCCGATCGAATGGCAAATGATCCACTTCGATGTGCAGCTCATCGGCGGCATGGTCCTGCATAGCGGGCGCATCGCCGAAATGGCCACCGGCGAGGGCAAAACGCTCGTCGCCACCCTGCCGCTTTACCTCAACGCCCTGGCCGGCCGAGGAACCCACCTCATCACGGTGAACGATTACCTCGCGCGCCGCGATGCCGAGTGGATCGGTGAAATTTACCGCTTCCTCGGCCTGACCGTCGGCGTCATCCAACATGACCAACCCCCGGAATTGCGCCGCGCCCAATACGCCTGCGACATCACTTACGGGACCAATAGCGAGTTCGGCTTCGATTACTTGCGGGACAATGGCATGGCCACGTCGAAGGAACAGCAGGTCCAGCGCGGTCATTTCTTCGCCATCGTCGACGAAGTGGATTCCATCCTCATTGACGAAGCCCGCACTCCCCTGATCATCAGCGGCCCGGCCACCGTTTCGACCCACCAATACGAGCGTTTCAAGCCGCTCGTCGACCAATTGGTCCGCAAGCAGACCATGCTTTGCACCCGCCTCATCACCGAGGTCAAGGAGCTCCTCGAAAAGGGCGACACCGAGACGGCCGGGCTCTCGCTTTTCAAAGTCAAACTCGGCGAGCCCCGCAACAAAGGACTCTTGCGGCTCATGGAGGAGCCCGAGATGCGCAAGCTGGTCGACAAAGCGGAACTTTCTTTCTACCAGGACACCAACAAAGAGGCGCTCGTCGCGCTCAAAGAGGAACTCTTCTACACGATCGAAGAGCGCCAGCACGAAGCGGACCTCACCGAGAAGGGGCGTTCGTTCATGAACCCGGACGATCCGGACGCCTTCGTCCTGCCCGACCTGATCAACGAGTTCACCGACCTCGACCTCGATCCCTCGCTCTCCGACCAGGAGAAGATCGAAGGCAAAGCGAAGAAGCAGCAGCACTATGACGCGCAGGCCGAGCGCATCCACAATATCACCCAGCTGCTCAAGGCCTACTGCCTTTACGAAAAGGACGTGGAGTACGTCGTCGAGGAAAACAAAGTTCTCATCGTCGACCAGTTCACCGGCCGGAAAATGCCGGGGCGCCGTTGGAGCGACGGCTTGCATCAGGCGGTCGAGGCGAAGGAAGGGGTGCAGATCGACCGCGAGACCCAGACCCTGGCCACCATCACCATCCAGAATTATTTCCGCCTCTACGAGAAGCTCGGCGGCATGACCGGCACGGCCGAAACGGAGGCCAACGAATTCCACGACATTTACGCCCTCGATGTCGTCGTCATCCCGACCAACCGCGATGTGGCCCGCAAGGATTCGAACGACCGCATCTACAAGACGCGGCGCGAGAAATACAACGCGGTCATCGAACAAATCAAAAAGCGGCACGCCGGGCAGCAACCGGTTCTGGTTGGCACGGCCAGCGTCGAGTCGTCCGAACTGCTCAGCCGCATGCTCAAACGGGAAAAAATCCCGCACAATGTCCTCAACGCGAAATTCCACCTCCAGGAAGCCGAGATTGTTTCCCGGGCTGGCCAGCCGGGCACCGTGACCATTTCGACCAACATGGCGGGCCGCGGCACGGACATCAAACTGGGCGCCGGGGTGCAAGCCGCCGGCGGGCTCCATGTCATCGGCACCGAGCGCCACGAATCGCGCCGCATCGACCGGCAGCTGCGCGGGCGTTGCGCGCGTCAGGGCGACCCGGGCAGTTCGCAATTTTTTGTCAGCTTCGAGGACGACCTCATGCGCAATTTCGGCGCGGCCGACCGGATGACCAAGATCATGGAGCGCTTCGGGATGGAGGAGGGGGAGGAACTCGAGCATCCGTGGCTGAACAAAAGCGTGGAGACCGCGCAGAAGCGTGTCGAACAGCGCAATTACCTCATCCGCAAGCGCACCCTCGAATTCGACGACGTGATGAACCAGCAGCGCGGCGTGATTTACGGCTACCGCAACGAGGCGATCGAAACCGACAACCCGCGGGCCATGGTCTACGAAGTGATCGATGAAATGGTGCCGAAGAAGGTCGAAGACCTCCTCGCGCCCGGCGAAGAAGGTGAGGCCGATTACGACGGACTGCTCCAGTGGGTCAACCAGACCTTCCCGCTCGGGCTGAAAAAGGACACCGCGCAATTCGAGACGCGCACCGCGGAGGAGAACGGACAGTTCCTCGTCGGAAAAATCAAAGCCGCTTACGAGTTGAAAGCCGGACACGAGCAGGCGGAAGCGCTCAAAATGCTCGAGCGCTACATCTTGCTCAACGCCATCGACCGTCTCTGGCAGGAGCATCTTTACGCCATGGATGGACTCCGCGAGGGTGTCTACCTTCGGGCTTACGGGCAGAAGGACCCGCTGGTCGAATACAAGACTGAGGCCTACAAGATGTTTGTCGAGCTGATGGACCGCATCCGCGGCGAAATGCTGACCAACCTCTTCCGCAGCACGACGAACCTCGCTTCGTTCGAAACATTCCTCTCGCAGTTGCAGCACAAGCTCTCCGGGGGAGAATCACCTGACGGATCGGCCGGGGTGCGTCCGCCCGCGGCCGAACAGGCCGAGATGAAGCTGGAATTGCCCGTCCGGCGCGAAGCCCCGAAAGTCGGCCGCAACGAGCCCTGCCCCTGCGGCAGCGGCAAAAAATTCAAATCCTGCTGCGGTCGTAGCGCGTGAGGAGATTTCCGGTGCGGCGGCTTGGCGCCGCTTTTCACCGCGGGTAACTCCCTCTTCGCGTGTGGGGAAAAACACCAGCTGCGCCGGCGCACGGCAAAGCGCGGCACGCTGCTACCCGACCCACTCGAAATCGACCGGCTTTTCCATCTCCGCGCTCAAGCTCTTGTGTACGGGGCAGGTTAGCGCAGCATTTTCGAGCAGCGCGCGCTGGGGATGTTCCGGAGGGAGTGGCACTTTGATCGTCGTCGCGAGCTTGGCAATGCGGCGCGGCAGGTCCGCCGACATCACCTTGGTCACTTCGATTTGCATCCCGCGCAAATCCAGTTGATGCCGCTCGGCCGCGATGCCCATGATCGTCGCCATGCATGCGCCCAAGGCGGTCGCCACCAGATCGGTCGGGGAAAAGGACTCGCCGCGGCCGTGGTTGTCGACCGGCGCATCGGTCTGCAGGGTTTGTCCGGACGGCCCGTGCGTCGCCGCGCAGCGCAGGCCCCCTTCGTAGCGGATATCGATTTTGACCATGATTTCGGATGGTCATCTTGCAGGTCGCTGCCGACAAGCTTGTTTCGCTTGCAGTCGGCGCTGAAGAGGAGATGTTGGTCCCATGATAGTTACCCGTCTCGGCCTGCCGGTCCTCCTCTTGGCCCTCCTGCCTTGCGCCGCAAGCGCCGTGGTCGTGGCGGGCGCCAACGGGGGCGGCAACACGACGAACAACACGACCTCCGCGCAGATGACCGCGCAATTGGGTCTGACCAACACGGCGTTCTATGACAATGTGCTGCCTTACAGCGACGCCGGTTCCGTCTATCTGGGCTGGGCCACCACGTCTTCGGGCCCGAGAGCCTACCTCCTTTCGGCCATGCATATCACCCTGAGCAACACCATGCTGATCAATGCCGTTTCCTATTCCGTGACGCGCCAATCGATCAGCGGCTCGGATCTCGCGCTGCTCACCTTGGCCAATGTCGACGGCATTATGCCCTCTTTGCCCGTGGTCAATCTGGCCACCTCCCCGACATCCATCGGAACCAGTGTTATCATGGCCGGCTTCGGCCGCAATCGTGTGCAGGCGGCGACAACCAATGCGAGCGTGTCGGACGCCATCACGCTGACCAATGGCATCGGCTACACCACCACGTCGCCGCAGGTGCAAAGGTGGGGAACCAACGCCACGGCACGGGCTAATTCCTCCGGGTTTCCTTCCGCCACGATCATTATTGCACTCGGGGCAAGCAACACCACCGCCATAGCCACCCAGTTCGATGCACCGGCAACCAACGCTTGGCTTTCCACCAGCGAGGCGCAGGCGGTTTTGGGCGACTCGGGCGGCGGCCTTTTCACCACCAACGGAACATTGGCCGGCATCGTGGCGGCGGTTTCGGCCAACGGGTTCGAAGCCGAGTTTACCAACAAAACATATTTTACCGACATTGCAACTTACAAGGCGGCAGTCGACACGGCGATCGGCTACACGCTCGTGCCGGAGCCATCGACTTCTGCCTTGTTGCTTCTTGGCGCGGGCACAGCGCTTTTTTTCGCGCTGCGCCGCCGGACCTAATCACCGCTCACTTTTTTCCCGCGACCAGTGCGAGGAAAAAGAGGCAGCCGAGCGCGCCAGTGACCACGCCGACGGGCAGTTCGGTCCCGGCCAGAAGCGTCCGCGCGGCTAGGTCGGCGCCGACGGTTAAAGTCGCACCGACCAGCATGCTGCCGGGCACGGAGATGCCGTGCGGCGCGCCGACCAGCTTCCGCGTCAAGTGCGGAGCCATCAGCCCGACAAAGCCGATCGTACCGCAAGCCGCGACGGTGAGCGCCGCGAGCACCGCGGCCAAGGCGATGCCGGCTGTCTGGAGCAGCGGGACGCGCACGCCGAGGTGATGCGCGCTCTCGCCGCCGAGGGCGAGCAAATCGAGCGGCCGGTGGAGCAGCCAGATAGCCAGGCCGCCGACCAAGGCCGCGGGCAATAGCATCCACACCTCGGTCCATCCGCGCCCGGCGAAGCTGCCCATGAGCCAGAAAAGAATGCTGCGTAAGGCGCCGGGATCGAAGCGTAAGATGATGGCGGTGGTGAACGCTTGCGCCAGGGCACCCAAAGCCACCCCGACGAGCAAGAGCGAAGGAAGGTCGGCGGCGATGCGTCGCCGGCAAAAAAGCAGCACGATGGCGGCGAGGGCCAAGCTGCCGGCCAGCGCGGGCCAGGTCACGGAGGTCGCGCCGGCGGCCAGTGCGGCTACCGCGCCCAACGCGCCGCCCGAGGAAAGCCCGAGCAAATAAGGCTCGGCCAAGGGATTGCGGAAGATGGCCTGCAGGAGGACGCCGCCCAGAGCCAAGTTTGCCCCCGCCGCGGCAGCGAGCAGCACGCGGGGCAGACGCAGTTCCCATAAGACAAGCGACGCGCGCTCCAATTCCGGGGTGGCCGCGCCGGTCCGGAGCAATTCAAAACAGCGCGGCAGATCGAGCAAATGGGTCGGCCCGACGCACACCGCGGCGACAAAGACGGCCAGCGACGCGGCGGCGAGAAGACAAAGCCGGGTCAAGGCGTTCATGGGGCGAAGAAGGTTCCCGGACGTCCGGTGAAAGGATTTGGAGCAACCCGGAGCGCCTCGCAACGGAAGACCTCGCGCAAGTTGGGTTCGGTCAGGACTTCTTCCGGCGTTCCGGCCGCCTGCACCCGTCCCTGTGTCATAATGATCATCCGGTCGCTGAATTCCGCCGCCAAATTGAGATCGTGCGAAACGCAGAGCACCGCGCGGTTTTGCTCCCGCGCCAGCGAACGCAGCAGGGTATGCACGACGAAACGGTGTCCGGGATCGAGGTGCGCGGCCGGTTCGTCGAGCAAGAGCAAAGGAGCCTCCTGGGCCAAAGCCCGGGCCAGCAAGGTGCGCTGCCATTCGCCGGTGCTAAGCGAGCGGATGCTGCGCTCCCCGAAACCCGCGAGGTCGGTTTCTTCCATGGCCCGGGAGGCGGCGTCGCGATCTTGTGCGGTGGCGGCGGCGAGCGGAGGCCGGTGCGGGTGGCGACCGAGCAAAACGAATTGTCCGACCGTGTAGTCGAACATCGGCGCTTCGACCTGCGGTTGCACCGCGCAACGGCGCGCGCGTTCTTTGGCGGAAAGGTCCCCCAGAGGTGTCCCGCCGATGCGCACTTCGCCCCCGTGGAGGGGGAGGAGACCGGTCACGGCGCGCAGCAGGGTGCTTTTCCCGCTGCCGTTCGGCCCGGCCACGGAGAGCACTTCGCCGCGGCGGACTTCGAGGTCGATACCCCGGAGCACTTCGCGACCGGAGTAGCCGGCGCGGACGGCCCGCGCTTGGAGAAATGGCTCTTGCTCCGCTTTCACAGTTTCTCCACCTCGTCGCGCAATTTTTGCCCCGCTTGCAGTGCCGCGGGCCCCGGGATGCTGAACGCCCGGGCCGGAAAAACGACCACGCGGTCCTCCTGCACGGCACGCAAGTGCCGGCGCACCGGATGCCCGCGGAGCAGAGCAAGGACCGCTTCTCTCTTCGCCCCGCCGTAGTCGGCCACGATGATGACGTCCGGGTCGGAGGCGAGGAGAAATTCCTCGCCGAGTTGCGGCCAGGGACCGGACGCCTCCGCTGCGATGTTGTGCAAACCGGCCGCCCCGAGGATCTCGTGCGCGTGCGTCCCGCAACCTGCGCTGTAGGCGGTGTCCGCCCCGAAGAGCAAAACCGCGGTGCGGGAAGGGCGGACGCCGTCCGGGGCCGGCTCGCAGGGTGTGTCCCGCCCGAAAATCCCGGCCAGCCTCGCCGTTGCGGTGCGAATTTCTTGCAGCGATCCGGTGGCGAAGACCTCGGTGCGAATGCCGAGACGGCGGAGTTGGCGCAGGGTTGGTGCCGGGGTGATGGAGGAGGCCAGCACCAGGTCGGGTCCGATGGCTAGGATGGTTTCGGCCTCGGGCTGCATGCCGCCTGCCACCCGCGGCACCTCATCCGGGGCCGCGCAAAAAGGGGTCACCCCGGCAAGCGATTCCCGGGCTCCGAGTTGTAGGACCATGTCCGTGAGATTGGGGGCGAGGCTGACCACCCGGGCCGGAGGATCCGCCCGCACGGCAATCGCCGTGGCAAGCAAGACCGGCCAAATCCGGAACGCGCAGATCATGGCTCAGAGACGAATCCCGGCGCGGGCCAGGGCGAGCGCCATGACCGCATAGCCGGCGGCCGTGGCGAGGCAGGCCATGGTCAGAGCGAGGTAAAACCCCGCTTTGGGCAGCAGCCACGGCAAGAGAACGAAAAAGAGCAGACTGGGCAGGACAAACCAGAAAACGCTGCGGGAAAAATCCGCGATTTTGGCCGCGTCGTGTGTCTCGAACCATATCCACCCGATAGCCAGCAACGAGACGAGCGGGAGCGAGGCGATAAGGCCTCCGAGGTAGCCGCTGCGTTTGGAAATTTCGCTGATCGCCACGATGAGCCCGGCGCTGAGGAAAAGTTTCACCAAATAGTAGGTCATGGCCGGGCAAGTCTAGGACCGGGGCCGTCCGCCGCGAAGCAAAAGAGCGCCGGTCGGCCGCCCCGCCTTGATTCGGGGTAGCGGGCAGGTCAAACTGTCCGGCTCGGATCTCCCATGAAAAAACTCCTCGTCACCGGATCCTCCGGCCTCATCGGCTCGGAAGTTTGCCTCCACTTTGCCCGCCTCGGCTGGGAAATCCACGGTCTCGACAACAACCAGCGTGCCGTTTTTTTCGGGCCGCAGGGCGACACGCGCTGGAACCAAGAACGCCTAGCTGCCCTAATCAAAAACTTCCACCACCACGAGCTTGATATCCGCGACCGCCAAGGAGTGCTCGACCTCTTGGCCGGACTTAAGCCCGATGCCGTGGTCCACACTGCCGCGCAGCCCAGCCATGACCGCGCAGCGGCCATCCCGTTCGACGACTTCGACACCAACGCGGTCGGCACCCTGAATCTGCTCGAGGCCGTCCGCCGCGCCTGCCCGGAATCGCCCTTCGTCCACCTGTCGACCAACAAGGTCTACGGGGACCGTCCGAATTTCATCCGGCTCAAGGAACTCGAAACCCGGTGGGACTATGACGATCCTGCTTATGCCAACGGCATCGCGGAGGATTTTTCCATCGACCAATCGAAGCATTCCCTTTTCGGGGCGTCGAAAGCGGCGGCCGACATTATCGTCCAGGAATACGGCCTCTACTTCGGCCTGCCGAGCTGCTGCCTCCGCGGCGGATGCCTGACCGGACCGAACCATTCCGGCGTCGAGTTGCACGGATTTCTCAGCTACCTGGTCAAATGCAACCTGGAGGGCAAGGAATACAAAGTCTACGGCTACAAGGGCAAGCAGGTGCGCGACAACATCCACAGCCATGACGTCGCCCGCTTCATCGAGGAGTTTCTCCAGGCCCCCCGGGTCGCCGCGGTCTACAACCTCGGCGGCGGACGCGACAACTCGTGCTCCATCCTCGAGGCTTTCGCCCTGACCGAAAAATTCACCGGTCAAAAACAGGTCCACACTTACCTCGATGAAAATCGCATCGGAGACCACATTTGCTACATCAGCAACTTGGCCAAGATGCGCCGCGATTATCCTGCGTGGGACATCACCATCTCCCTCGAAGATACCATCCACCAAATCGTCGATGCTTGGAAATCGCGGGGGGCTTGAGGTCGTGCCATGCCCGAACTCTCGCGATTTCATGGCATCATCATCCGCATGTTCGCGGAGCCCTCAGCAGGTCATCACGAGTCCCATTTTCACGCTTATTACCAAGAGCATGCCGCAGCGTCAGCAAAGACTGGTTGAAGCGTGGGCTGAACTGCACCAGAGTGAGCTTGAAGCTGATTGGCAGCAACTGAGCAACGGGCGTTCGGCCATGCCGATCAGGCCTCTTGAATAGCCATGACTCATCCCGTCCACAGGATTACCGGATTCGAGCGCGTCGCGCCCTATGCTCTTCGTCTTTGCTTTGAGGACGGGGTCGAGACGGTCGTTGATCTTGCCGATATGCTTGAAGGGGAACTTTACGGCCCGCTCCGCGACCCGTTTGTCTTCGCCCGCGTCGCGCTCGACTTTGAGGTTGGGACCGTTGTCTGGCCGAACGGCGCGGACTTTGATCCTGCGGTCCTCCACGACTGGTCACTGCACAAAGATGCTTTTGCCGCTGCGGCCCAACGATGGAAATCCTGCATGACCGCCCGCGTCGCCGAGAAGCCTGAGTAGGGCTCTCCTTGTCATCCGTCACCCGCAACTGATGACCGCCGACGTTAGACCGGAATCTGGCTCCAAGCTCCCCGCTCCACACTCCATGCGCAAACACGTCGACTGCCTCATCGTCGGTGCGGGATTTTCCGGCCTGACCGTGGCCGAGCGTCTCACCACGGAGCAGGGCAAGACCTGCCTTTTGGTCGAGAAGCGCGACCACCTCGGGGGCAATGCTTATGACAAATATGACGCGGCCGGGGTTCTAGTCCACGCTTACGGGCCGCATTACTTCCGCACCAATGCCCCACGCATTGTCGATTACCTCAGCCAGTTCACCGCGTGGCATCCGGTTGATTACAAGATCCTCTCCTATTCCGACGGCCGCTACTGGAATTTTCCGATCAACCTGAACACCTTCGAGCAATTTCTCGGGCGTCCGTCCTCCTCGGAAGAAATGGAGCAGTGGATCGCGGAACACCGCGTCCCCATCGACAGTCCGGCCAACTCCGAAGAGGTGGTGGTCAGCCAAGTCGGCTGGGAACTTTACGAGAAATTTTTCAAAGGCTACACGCTCAAGCAGTGGAGGCGTCATCCCAAGGAGCTCGATGCGTCGGTCTGCGGACGAATCCCGATCCGCACCAACCGGGACGACCGTTACTTGCGCGAGGACTTCCAGGCCATTCCCAAGGACGGCTACACCGCGATGTTCGAACGCATGGTCGCGGCTTGCGGAGACAAGTTGGAAATCCTCCTCAACACCGAATTTCGCGACATCCTCCCGCAGGTCCGCTGCAAGCATCTCGTCTACACCGGGCCGATCGACGAATACTACGATTACTGCCACGGGCACCTTCCGTACCGCTCGCTCCGCTTCGAACCCGAGTCCTTCACTTCCGAGCAGCTCGCAGATTCGTCAGTCCTCAATTGCCTGCGGCCGTCTCCGCCAAGCTCCGGCTCCCATCTCTCCACTGAGAAGCCTGCTCCTCCGGGCTTCTTCCAGCCCGCGATGCAGGTGAATTATCCCAACGACGAGGAGTTCACCCGCATTGTCGAAATCAAACATGCCACCGGCCAACGATGCGCCAATACGACCATCGTCCGCGAATATCCGGACGACTTCGGTCCCGGCAAGGAAGCCTACTACCCGGTTCCCGCCCCCGATTCCGCGGCCCTCTACCAGAAATACAAATCGCGGACCGAGACCGACCCTTTTCCCCCGCACCTTCGCGATCTTTGTCCTCCCGGGGCCACCGCGGACCCCACGGTCTCCTTCATCGGGCGCTTGGCCACCTATCGCTACTACAACATGGACCAGATCGTCGGCATGGCGCTGAAGGAAGCGGAAAAACTGGCCGCAGAACCGGCGGCTTGAAAGGGAAGTGGAGCCATGGGGATTCGAACCCCAGACCTCCTCAATGCCATTGAGGCGCTCTACCAACTGAGCTATGACCCCGGAAAACCGAAGGGAATATAAAGCATTCCCCGCGCCGATTGGCAATGGCATTCGGTCGGGCCGCGCCGCAGGGATAGTGCCTGCCGGGACGGTCGCGGCTTAGCTGGTCCGGGAAAAAGCCGCGGTGGGGGTGCCTTCGATGTTTTCGGTCGGGCGGAGGTGCTGGACTTCGAGCTGAAGGCTGATGCGCTGGCGGTATTCGTTGCGGACCAATTTGAAGGCGACGTCCCAGGGGGCCCGGGGGAA
>CAMBUL010000041.1:0-22500 GCA_945871065.1 Chthoniobacter flavus
TATCGTCTTCCATCCAAACCTTCGCTTTTGGGCGTTGGACGGACCTCCAACTCTCCGCTGGTCACCCGTTCTGGGTGCTTTTACCCTCTAATTTCACCATTCTCCTTTTGTTCCGGCGAGAATTCTCCTTTTGTTCCGTCGCCGACAGCCGGAGCCCGCGTCCTTGCCTCCGCGGACCGCACCAGTCATCATTCACCTCGTCGCGTCGCTCACCCGCGCCCATGAAGCGCGCCACGCGCCCCGCTCCATGGCCAGCGTCACCCTTCAAAACGTCACCAAAATCTACCGCGGTCGCCGCGGCGAGGAAATCCCGGCCGTCCTTGGCCTGTCCTTGGAAATCCCCGACAAGTCTTTTGTTGTCCTGCTTGGTCCGTCCGGTTGTGGCAAGACCAGCACCCTGCGTATGGTTGCCGGCCTCGAAAGTCTCACCTCCGGCCGCATTCTCATCGGCGATACCGACGTCAGCGGTCTGCCTCCCGGCGATCGCGACGTCACCATGGTCTTCCAGAACTACTCGCTCTATCCCCACCTCACCGTCGCCGAGAACCTCGCTTTCGGCCTCCGTGTCCGGCGCCTCGGTCCTGCAGACATCGCACGGCGCGTCCGCGAGGCTGCCGGCATCCTTGGCATCGAGGATATCCTCCCGCGTATGCCCCGCGATCTTTCCGGCGGACAACAGCAACGTGTCGCTGTCGGCCGTGCCATCGTCCGCCAACCCCGCGTCTTCCTCTTCGACGAACCCCTCTCCAATCTTGATGCCAAGATGCGCGCCCAACTCCGCGCCGAATTGATCAAACTCCACCAGCGGCTTCAGGCCACCATCATCTACGTAACCCACGATCAGGCCGAAGCCATGACCATGGGAACGAGCATCGCGGTGCTTCGCGACGGCACGCTTCAACAATCCGGTCGCCCACTGCATCTTTACAACCAGCCGTGCAACTCCTTTGTCGCCGGCTTTCTCGGTGCCCCACCGATGAACTTCATCCGCGGCACCCTCCAGACCCGCGAAGGTGCCCGTCTGGTTTTTCGGGAAAGTGGCAGCGGGTCCCTGGAAATCGAGCTCGCCGCGCGGGCCAACGCGACTCGCCTGGTTGGAAGGGAGGTCCTCCTCGGTCTCCGGCCCGAACATCTCCAACCGCTCTTGCCCGGCGAAACCCCCAACGCCGCCACTTTCCCTGCCCACCTCGACATCGTCGAACCCACTGGCGCCGAATCCATTTGCTACCTCCAGACCGGCGCCAACACGCTCATTTGCCGCAGTCGCCACATCATCGACACGCGCGAAGCGGGACATCGCATGCTCTTCCGTGCGGATTCAGCCAAACTTCTCCTTTTTGATCCGGCTACCGAGCAGCGGATCGACTAATATGGATCTCCTCCGCACCCGCGAAGACGTCGAGCGCCAAGAGGAGTACTTTCTTGCCCCCTTCGCGCAGAAGTCCTCCGCGACCCGCGGCCGACGGCATGCGCAGCCCGCCCACTGCTGGCGCAGCGAATACCAGCGTGACGTCGCCCGCATCATCCATTCCGCCGCCTTCCGCCGCCTAGAATACAAAACCCAAGTCTTCCTCAATGGCACCGGTGACCACTACCGCACACGTCTCACCCATACGATGGAGGTTGCCTCGATCAGCCGCACTCTGGCTCGTGCCCTCGGACTGAACGAAGACCTGGCCGAAGCGATCGCTCTGGCCCATGACCTAGGCCACTCACCCTTCGGGCACTCCGGCGAGGAAACCCTTAAGCGCCTGCTCAAAGACTACGGTGGCTTCGACCACAACGGGCAAAGCCTTCGCGTGGTCACTTTGCTGGAAAGCCCCTATGAGGATTTCGACGGGCTCAACCTGACCTATGAAGTTCTCGAGGGCGTGCAAAAACACGCCACCGCCCGAATTGGGCCCGGCCTCGGCACCTACCCCTCTGCCTGCCTCGAGGGGCAAATCGCCGACCTCGCCGACGAAATCGCCTACTACACCCATGATTTGCAGGACGGTCTGGAGGCCGGACTGATCAAGGCGGCCCAACTGGCCGACGTCGCCCTTTGCACCGAAGTCTCGCACGACCACGGGCTCGACCTCGCCGAAGCCGACGCCAAGACAGCGCGCCTCAGTCTGGCCCGACTGCTCTCCAATCATCTGATTCAAGATGTGCTTGAAACCAGCGCCGTCCGCATCGCGACCGCAGCCGTGCAGACGGCCGACGACACCCGTTGCCACCCGGGTCTCCTCATCGCTTACAGCGAAGGCACCGCGGCAAAGACCAAAGCTCTTCGCTCCTTCCTCTATGCCCACCTCTACTTTCACCCCGAAGTCAATGACGCCAACCAGCGCGCCTGCGACCTGATGGCTGATGTCTTCGGTGCCTACCTGCAGGATCCAAGCCAAATCGGCCGTGAAGCGACCCGCCGCGTGCCGAACAGCGGACTCCACCGCGCCGCGGGCGATTATATTGCCGGCATGACGGACCGTTACCTCCTCCGGGAGCACGCCCGCCTCTTCCATGGTGGTTAAGCCGGGTAAATTCGAACCGGCTGCGGGACTCAAGCGCCTGAAGATGTGTGCTACAGGTGGAGGGCCGACAACTTCTCCACGGATTGGTCACCGATCTCGAATCCTCGGCCCTCGGCACCCGGGGTATCGAGCCCGAGGAATCGTTCAGGCAGCAATCTTCCGGCGGAAAAATAGGAGCAGCCCGAGGGTTCCCAAGGCAAGGAGGGCGCAGGAAGAAGGCTCCGGCACCGTAATGGAAACGGCCGTCGTGAGGTAGGCAGTCGTCGACCCGTAGTCCGCGGGAGAGCCCCAGAGAGCAGATCCTTGATACTGATCGTACTGCAGCACCAAAGTGTTGTAGACCACGAAGGGGTTTGTTGGATTGGGGACTTGATCTTCCCAAATGCGTCCCGTCGTAAATTTTGCCCCCCCGATCGGATCCGCGCCTCTTGTGGGGTCTAAGGGGTCCACGAATGAGAGAACGGCCGCCTCGTCATAATCAATGCGGCTATTTGCATTCAGGTCGGTCCAATCGAACCCCCCGAGGGAAACGGCATGCCCCCCTGAAAAGCTGCTGTAAGTCATGCCAAGAACGGTGCCACTATTGGCGTTGAGGGCCCCGAAAAGGTAACTCCAAGTGGGAAGGCTGTCCACGATGGTGGAGGGGCGGGGCTCCGGGGCAGGCGAGGCGGTCCACACCGAATCCGGGATCATTCCGAGGATCTGCACCCCGGTGAAACCATAATCCTGCACGACATACTCATTCAGTGCGAAAGGAAGTCGGTTGAAAGCGGTTCCGGTCGTTGGTGAGGTGTTCATGTAAGGGGGCGAAATGAGCGTGGTATCCGCGCTGATCCAATCTCCATACGTTGAACCGGTAAGGCTTGTTCCGAAATAGCTCGGGGCGACGTTCTGAAGGTACGTCATGACATTGACACTGGAGGTGGGGACACAGGCTTGCGGCCCGACGTAGTTGTATGCCGCACTGTTGAGGCTGAATTGATCAAGCCATCCAAAAGAACTCGCGTCTTGGACCGCTCGGTAAATGGACTGCCCCTTTGAGGACGAGGCCAGCAGCACGAGGGCAGAAAAGCCGAGCAAGAGGAGGGTCTTTCGTTGGTTGGTTGGAAACATGCGGAATCTCTATAGTGCCTGCTCGCGAAATGTCAACGTAGCCTCCTGTCCGGGCCCGCACACCGCAGAGAAAAGTGCCTTCGTAACCTTCGGCCTGAAGCCAAGCCCCTTCGCCAAAGCCTCCAAGGCAAGCCTGAGCCCTACTCTTACCGCCTCCGCTTGATCCCGAACGAATACCCGCTCCGGTGCCTTCCCCCGCCCGCCGCACGCGCTTTCACGTGGGTCGCGGCCGGATCTAGCAGCGTCGTGTATTTGTAATCAAAACCGTCGAGCTTCAGCCGCGGAATCTTCATTCCGATAAAGCGCTCGATCGATTCGATCATGGCCAGATCCTCCGCCGTCACCAGCGTGAAGGCATCGCCCACGGCCTGCGCCCGCCCCGTTCTCCCGATGCGGTGCACATAATCCTCGGGATGGCCCGGGATGTCATAGTTGATGACGTGAGACACCCCCGCAATATCCAAACCGCGGGCCGCAATATCCGTCGCGACGAGAACCTCGTAGCGCCCGTTCTTGAAGCCTTCGAGCGCTTCTTCGCGCTCACGCTGCGTGCGATTGGAGTGCAAAGCCACCACCGAGTGATTCTCTTTCTTCAGCTGGCGGGCAATGCGGTCGGCCCCGTCCTTCGTCCGGCAGAACACCAAGACGCAATCAAAATTCGTTTTCTCCATCAAGCCGGACAGAAGTTCGTATTTCTGATCCATGGCCACCGGATAAAATGCGTGCGTGATCGTCTCGGCTGGTGACATCCGGATGCCAATCTCGATCTTTTCCGGATCATTGACCGCGAATTTGGCCAGCGACTCGATCTCGCTGGGCATGGTCGCCGAGAAAAACAGGGTCTGACGATTCTTCGGCAGCTTCTGGATAACGCGCCTCACCTGCGGCAGAAATCCCATGTCGAGCATCCGGTCCACCTCATCGAGAACCAGGAACTCCAGTCCCCCGAGCGGCACTTCGTTCTGCTCCATGAAATCGAGCAAGCGTCCCGGAGTGGCCACGATGATATCCGTCCCGCGCTGCAACTCCTCCCTTTGCTTTCCGTAGCCCACCCCGCCATAAAGCAATGTCACAGTAAGGTCACTGAACCGCCCGTAATCGCGGAACGCCGTCTCCACCTGCATGGCCAATTCCCGCGTCGGCTCGAGCACCAGACACCGCGGCTTCTCCTGATGCGAACCCAGTTTGCTCAAAATCGGCAACCCGAAAGCCGCTGTCTTCCCCGTCCCCGTCTGGGCCGAACCCATAAGGTCCTTGCCCGATAAAATCACAGGGATAGCCCGCAGCTGGATCGGCGTGGGATCAACAAAACCCATCGACTGAACCCCATGCACCACCGCATCCGACAACCCCAACTCGTTAAAACCCATAAATAAAAAACCTCACGTATGAATCTTTAGTATCTCCCACCAACTGCCGCCCGCAAAGAACAAACTGCGCCACCGGACTCCGGCCACCGCAGGATCGCGGCCCAACAAAACCCGCCGCCACCTGTTCTCATTGCCCCTCCATGCAGGATGCTGGACAATAAAATCGAATCCATGACTTGGCACGCTGCAAAACTGGAGGACGTCCTGGCCGAACTCGGCACGAAGCCCCGGGACGGGCTCACCGCGGCCCAAGCCGCCGCGTTGCTTGCCCGGCACGGACCCAACCAACTTCCCGCGCCTCCCCGCGACAGCCTGCTCAAACGTTTTCTCCTCCAATTCCACAACGTCCTGATCTACGTTCTTCTCGCCGCCGCGATTGGCACCGCGCTTCTCGATGAGTGGATCGACACCGGTGTCATTCTCGGCGTCGTCGTGATCAACGCTCTCATTGGCGTGGTTCAAGAGGGCAAAGCGGAAAAGGCTCTCGACTCGATCCGCGCCATGCTTTCCCCCAAGGCCATGGTGCGGCGCGAAGGACACAAGCAAACCCTCGACGCGACCAACCTCGTCCCCGGCGACATCGTCCTGCTCAAGGCCGGCGACCGCGTCCCCGCCGACCTCCGCCTCCTCGAAAGCCACAGCCTGCGCATCGACGAGGCACTCCTCACCGGCGAATCCGTTCCCACCGAAAAAATCACCGCACCGGTGGCCTATCACGCCGATCTCGGCGACCGCTTCTGCCTCGGCTACTCCGGCACCCTCGTGACCTACGGACGCGGAACCGGAGTTGTCGTCGGCACCGGCTCATCGACCGAAATCGGCAAAGTCAGCGGCCTCCTCTCCGAAGTCCAAACCGTCACCACCCCGCTCATCCGGCAGATGGACCAATTCGGTCGCTGGCTCAGCGCCGCCATCCTCGTTGTCGCGGCCGGCACCTTTGCTTTTGGCCACTTGGTCCGCGGATTCCCGCCCGTCGACATGTTTATGGCCGCGGTCAGCCTTGTCGTTGCCGCCATCCCCGAAGGCCTTCCGGCCATCATGACCATCACCCTCGCAATCGGCGTGCAACGCATGGCCCGCCGCAACGCCATCATCCGCCGCCTCCCCGCGGTCGAAACCCTCGGCTCAGTCACCATCATTTGCTCGGACAAAACCGGCACCCTGACCAAAAATGAAATGACCGTGCAGACGGTAGTCACCGCGGACGACGCTTACCGGGTGGAAGGGGCCGGCTATGTTCCCGAAGGTGCCTTTTACGCCGCGCACAAATCCATCGACCCGCAAGACGGCCACCCGGTTCTGGCCGAACTCCTCCGGTCCGCCATGCTCTGCAATGAATCGACCATCCGTAAAAAGGACGGGCGGTGGGTGCTCGAGGGCGAGCCGACCGACGGTTCGCTCACTGCCCTCGGACTGAAAGCCGGCCTCGACGCCAAACGCCTGCATGAAATTCACCCGCGACTTGCCACCATTCCCTTCGACTCCGCCCACAAATTTATGGCCACTCTTCACCAGGGCGAATCAGGCGCTTTCCTCATCATGAAGGGTGCGCCCGAGGCTGTTCTCGCCGCTTGCTCAACCCAGCGGACGCGCCATGGCGATGAACCAATCGACCGTGCTGCCTGGGAAAAGCTGACGCACGAGACTGCGCGACGCGGACAACGCCTCCTCGCCATCGCCATCCGACCGGCCGGCCGCAGCCAAAACACCCTGACCCCGGCCGATGTCCAATCCGGCCTCACCCTTCTCGGCATCACCGGCATCATCGACCCGCCGCGCGAAGAAGCCATCACCGCCGTGGCGGCATGCCAGAGGGCCGGAATCCGGGTCAAAATGATCACCGGAGACCACGCCGTCACGGCCCGCACCATTGGTCGGGCTCTCGGCATCGGGGATGGTGAAACCAGCTTGAGCGGACACGAACTCGCAGCAATCAGCGACACCGATCTCCCCGCCGCCGCCCGGGAAGTTGACGTATTTGCCCGGACCTCACCAGAGCACAAACTTCGCCTCGTCACGGCCCTGCAGGCGGACGGACACGTGGTGGCCATGACCGGAGACGGGGTGAACGATGCCCCCGCCCTCAAGCGTGCCGATGTCGGTGTCGCCATGGGGGTCAAAGGCACCGAAGCCGCGAAGGAAGCTTCTGCCATGGTGCTGGCCGATGACAATTTTGTATCCATCGCATCTGCCGTGGAGGAAGGACGGGCCGTCTATGACAATCTCAAAAAAGCCATCCTCTTCATCCTTCCGACCAACGGCGCCCAGGGGCTCACCATCGTTGCCGCGATTCTGCTCGGCATTGCCCTTCCCCTCACGCCTGTCCAGGTCCTTTGGGTCAATATGGTCATCTCCATCACCCTAGCCCTTTCCCTCGCCTTCGAACCGCCCGAACCCGGGCTGATGAAACGTCGCCCGCGCGTTCCGCACACCCCGCTCCTCACCCCGCTTCTCCTCTGGCGCATTTTTTTCGTTTCTCTCCTTTTGGTCGGAGGCACCTTCGGACATTTTCTTCTCGTGGCAGCACAACCCGGCGTCACTGTCGAATTCGCCCGCACCGTGGCGATCAATACCCTCGTGATCGGCCAGATGTTCTACCTCTTCAACAGCCGCTATATCCTGGCACCGTCGTGGAATTGGTGCGGAATCTTCGGGAGCCGGCCGGTTCTTCTTGCCGCCCTCAGTCTCCTCGTCCTGCAAGCCCTTTTCACCTACACTGCGCCGATGCAGTCCCTCTTCCAAACCGTGCCGCTCGCGCTCGGTGACTGGCTCCGCATCTTCGCCTTCGGCCTTTTCGTCTTCCTCGCCGTCGAAATCGAAAAAGTCTTCCTCCGCCGCAGAACCGGCAACGCCGGGAACACCATTTCACCGATCCCTTGTAGCGGCCGTCTATGACCGCCGGACCGCCATGATCATCGACCAGCAGGCTGTCTCCCTCGACCCGCGTGATCCGGATTTTGTCCAAGACCCTTATCCCTTTTACGCCGAACTGCGCGACCACTGCCCCGTCTTCCACTGGAAGGAATTAGGCCACTGGTGCTTCGCCGGCTACCAAGACGTCAGCGCCCTCCTCCGCGACCGCCGCTTCGGACGCCAAATCCTCCATCTTGCCACCCGCAAGGAACTCGGATGGCCCGAAGCACCCGCGCATCTCGCGCCGTTCTACAAATTCGAAGAACACTCCCTGCTCGAAATCGAACCCCCAGTGCACACCCGCCTGCGCGGGTTCATCAATCCGTCGTTCCTCCCGCGTCAGATCGAGCGACTCCGTCCGGAAGTGGAGCGTCTGTCGCACGAACTGATCGACCAATTCGCCGCACAGGGATCCACCGACCTGATCGCGTCCTTCGCCGAACCGGTCCCCGTCATGGTCATCTCCCGATTTCTCGGCGTCCCCGACGACATGGGGCCGCAGATCCTCGCATGGTCTCACGACATGGTCGCCATGTATCAAGCCTGTCGCGACCGCGCCATTGAGGATCGCGCCGTAGCTGCAACCATCGCGTTCAGCACTTACATGCGCGACCTCCTCAAGGAACGCCGCCGACATCCCGCCGGGGATTTTCTCTCCCTGCTCATCACGGCTCGTGATGATGATAACACCGCCCTCACCGACGACGAACTCGTCACCACTGCCATCCTTCTTCTCAATGCCGGCCACGAAGCCACCGTCCACGCCCTCGGCAACGGTGTCCAAGCCCTTCTCCGCCACGGGAGTCCCTCCGACTTCCTCGCCAACCCCGCAACCTGCGCCGAAGAAATGCTCCGTTTCGACACCCCCCTCCACATGTTCAAACGCTACGCCCTCGAAGACCTCGAATACCGCGGCCTCGCGCTGAAAAAGGGCGACCAAGTGGGACTCCTGCTCGCCTCCGCCAACCACGACGAGCAAAAGTTTTCCTCCCCCGAAATTTTCGCCCCCACCCGCAGTCCCAATCCCCACGTCAGCTTCGGCGCCGGCATCCACTTCTGCATCGGCGCCCCCCTCGCCAGGCTCGAATTGCAAACCGCCCTCTGCGTCCTCTTCCAACGCCTCCCCCATCTCCGCCTCTCCGCCATCCCCCACTACCGCGACACCTGGCACTTCCACGCCTTGGAGTCGCTGCCCGTCGCCTGGTAGAGGTCCCAATCCTCACTCAGCCGGAACCATTCAAAAGCACGCGACCCACCATCGTTGTCCAAGAACTAGTTTCAACGTGGTATCGGCATCCTGCCGATGAAACCCGGCCATCACGCACAAATGACGTGCTGCTTTTCACGCGCCAAGCCACTCGCCGAATAGGAAACGCACGCACACTCCCCCGAAGGGGCACGGGCAGCCTGCCCACCCGTGCGCGGGCACAGCCCGTCACGACCAGACAACATGGCCGTCACGGCCGTGCCTCCTGCAAAAAACCGAACCAAGCCGCGCATTCATTAAGCCTCCGAAGGCATGTTTCGAATCAAGTCTCCAACTCCTCCCTCATCCTTCTCTTCAACCACCCCGCGGCCAAATCCGCCACCCGCTCCAACGCCCCCGCCTCCTCGAACAAATGCGTCGCCCCCGGCACAATGACCAATTCCGTCTCGCACTTCATGAGTGCCCGCGCCTGCTCGTTGAGGTCAAGCACCACGTCGTCATGACCGCCGACGATCAGCAGCACCGGACATGGCACCCGCGCCAGCGCCTCTTGCGCCAAATCCGGACGCCCCCCGCGCAACACCACCGTCCGCACCGCACCGGCCGGCAACTCCGCCGCCGCCACCAACGCGGCGGCTGCACCCGTGCTAGCCCCGAACAGACCGATGAGTAAAGGTGCCGTTTCTTTCTGCCGCCCCGCCCACGCAACAACTTGGGCCACGCGCCGAGCGAGCAGGCCAATGTCGAAGCGTATCTCGTGGGTCACTTCATCCGTCTCTTCCTCCTCCGCGGTGAGCAGATCCACTAAGAGCGTGCCCAAGCCCTGCGCATTGATCCGCTGCGCCACAAAACGGTTTCGCGGACTGTGCCGGCTGCTCCCGCTCCCGTGGGCAAAGATAACCAGTCCCGTGGTTCCCACCGGTAGTGTCAGGTCCCCGGACAGCACCGCCCCCGGCAAATCAATCCGCACTGCCCGGTTCATGCGCTCATCCTCCGATTCTCGGTGAGTAGGCCCCGGACTTCATCGTCTGTGGTCTGACCAAAATCCGCATACCACTGCCCCACCGAACGGAACCACTGCGGCGCCTCAAGCACAACCACCTCATCAGCCTCACGCGCCACCGCAGCAACCGAATCCTCCGCCCCCACCGGCGCCGCCGCGACAATTGTCCCCGCGCCCATCGCCCGCAAAGCCTGCAGCCCTGCCCGCATGGTCGCCCCGGTGGCCACCCCGTCGTCCACCACAATCACTTTCTTACCCTGGACCCCCCGCGCTTCATGTCCTCCACGATAAACGGCCACCCGCCGCTGTAATTCCTGCTCCTCCCGCGCGACAATACGCTCAACCTCTTCCTCCCCCAGCCCCAGGCTCCGCACCAACCCCGCATTCAACACCCGCACTCCCCCTTCCCCGATCGCCCCGATGGCCAACTCCTCCTGCCCCGGAGCCCCCAACTTCCGCACCACCAAAACATCGAGCGGCGCCCGCAACGCCCGTGCCACCTCCGCCGCCACTGGAACCCCGCCCCGCGGCAATCCCAACACCACCACGTCATCCCGCCCCGCATACTTTCCCAGTTCGCCCGCCAGAATCTTCCCCGCCTCCGCCCGGTCAGCAAACACCCTCTCACTCCCGTTGCTCATGCCAAAAGTCTCCCACCCGCGGCCGTACCAAGCCACCCGCAAATCCTCTCACAGTCTGGGGTCATCACCCCACCCCAAAGCACCGCCGTTTCCACCACCCGGGGAAATCCCCAAAACCTTTGTTCCCTTCGTTACCTTCTGTGCAAAAACTCCGGATCACCTCTTCTGCATCCAACGCCAAGTATTGTTGTCCTGAGGCACCTCGATCCATTCCCCGCTGAACGAGCGGTTGCGCCACAACTCACCCTGCTGGGCCTGCACATCGGCCAGCGACAATTTCCGCTCCACCCCCAACTGCCTCATGACCACCACGCGATCCGCATTCTCCTCCGCGACGGTCTTCTCGACATAGGCCCCGTAGCTTCCCTCCGGCCGGCTCAACACGGAAAGCAGACCATCGCGCCCCTCGCCGACCAGTCGTGAATTTTTGAAGGTCTGGATGTCTCCCATCCGGGAGCGGCGGCGCGCATCGGCGGCCGGCAGGTCGGCGCCAGGCGCGGGTTTTGCCGCCGGGGAGCCCGATGCGCGCTCGTAAATGTCGACGCGCATGTTGATGTCGACCACGATTGGTTCGGGGGTGGTGAGTCTGACGGTCGGGCCCTGACAGCCTGCAGAGAAGAGCACGGCCACCGCCATGAGGACGCGCGCGATCATCGTCTCCCTCCCTGTTGCCATCGCGAGGAACGCTTAGCTTCGCCTCCGTGAAAGACCAACTCGAAGTTGCGACTGCCGGCCGGACCTTTCATGCCTATGTCAATGATGCCTTGTTTTCCCACGAACCAGAATTCCGATCTCGCTTCCGTGTAGTCGAAGTCCCGCAAGGTCTCAAGACTTACCCTGCTGAGCTCGCTTTTCAGCGCCGTCCAGTCCGGCGGCAGGGATGCGAGTAAATCGTTCAATTTGTTGACCACCATGCGGCCCTCGCCCTTTCCCGAAGCCTCTCCGCGCACTCGTTCCACCACGGCCGCGCAACCATTGGCTTCGACCTTGAAATCCACCAGACCGTCCATGACAAAATGCTGCGGGGCGCCGTCTGCGGTCAGCGGTGCAAGGTCCACGCTCTGCCCGGTGATCCAGCCGGTCCACGGCGAGTCGGGCTGGAGGAAGAAGCTGAACCCGCCGTTGACGTATCCGCGGTAGGCCCGCCCCCCGAAGTCGCCGTTGATTCCCTTGCGGTCGAACGTGACCGAAACCCACAGGTCGCTCGCCTGAAAGTTCCGCCAACGTGCCCGGCCGAACTTCACCACATTGACCAAATTGTTGCGCAAGACGTTCGGCGGATAGTTGAAGAGGAGATCCCCGCGCACTCTCCCAAGCGAAAGGTCGTAGGCCGGGAAATCATAGTCTTCTTCCGGAACCTCGAGGACGAATTCGACATTCAACCCGGCTAGCGAGGAAAGCGAAAGATTGCGCACCATGGTATGGAAGGCGAGAGGCAAGCCGACCTCCGAGCGCCCCCCCACCGCAATGACCACCCGTCCGAAATTCACGCGCAAAGTATCCACGTTCCACCCCTCGCTTTCTTGGACCGCCGCCGGTTTATTGGCGGACTGGTCCGCAGACTGCATGTATTCAAAAAGCGCCTCCCCGACGTAGACCGTCGGACCGATCAGCTTCACCTCCTCCAAGTTGCGCTTGGCCAGACCGGCCAGGGTGAAAATTACAAAAGCGGACCTCACCGTGACCGCGCGACGCAACGGGTCGGTCGGCGAGAGCAGTTCGATGTCACTGAATTCCACTTGGTGTCTGATCACGCCCAACTCGTCGGCCACCGCGCCGAAGGGAATGTCCCGCAAGGCCGTGTTGACCTGCAAACTGACCGCGGGCAAGCCGCCCGGCAATCCATCGGGCCGCACCTGCATCTCGACCAGGTCGAGCGATTCGATGACCAGGGCCCCGCCGGGCTCGCGCGCCGGCGCAAACTCACCCTCCTCCATGAGACGCTCGAACCCCTCACCGGCAATCAACCAGCCCGCATCGACCCGGACCCCCGCCACCCGCCCCTGCTGCAAACCGGCCACCGTGAAATTCAGCTGGGAGAGCCCCGCACCCATGACCGGCAAGCTTCCCGCGGGATCGTGGCTGGCGAGATAGAAATTATCGACCCTTAGCTGGTGCCATTGATCGCCCTGGGCCGGACCCAGCGAAGTTAGCGTCCCGTTGATCCCGGCCGAAAGATCCACCCCCGATTCCCCGAAGTTCTCCGCCCAGACATACCCGCGTTCGATCATCACCTCGCCGATTTCCCACCGAACCCCGCTTCCCCCTGAGCCGCCGCCGCGGGTGAAATGAGCGATGGCATTGGGATCAAGGCGGACAAACGGTTCGACCAAACGCAACGAACCAAACCGGCCGCTTGACCACTGCGGGCCCGGACCCAGCCGCAATTCTCCCGCCTCGAAGACCGGCTCATGGCTGCCGCGAAGCGAGAGCACAACGCCCTGCAAAACCCACTCGCCGTCGCGGTAAAAACTGTTCCTGACTTCGAGACGTAACGCCGGATCGTAGGTCCGCACCGCCCAACGCAAAGCCGTCGATGGCCCCTTCCAAACAACCCAGCCTGCCAAAACCACAAAGGCCGCCACCAACACTAGCAACCATCGCCCCACCCGCCAGCGCTTCACCGGCTTGGATGGCTGCTCGTCTTCGTCCATCCCGCAAAGCTGCCATCCTCTCGCTCAAGTTTCCACCCCAAGTCTCATCAGGCCCTTTGCCTCGTCGGCGTCCCCGCCGGCCCTCAACACCCTCGTTACCTTCTGTCCAAAAACTCCACCCCCTCACCCAAGCCTCATCCCTCTCTTCAGATTGCCCTCCGCCGCACCGTCCCCTAATCTCCCCAGTTCGCATGGGCTCAGATTACAAAAAAACACTCAACCTCCCGCAGACCGATTTCCCGATGAAGGCCGGGCTCACCACCCGCGAACCGGAGCAACTTGCCGCATGGGAAAAAGAAAACCTTTACGCCCGCATCCAAGAAGCGCGCAAGAACGCCCCGCCCTTCATCCTCCACGACGGACCACCCTTCGCCAACGGCGACGTCCACATGGGCACCGCCCTGAACAAGATCCTCAAAGACCTCGTCGTCAAATCGAAGACCATGGCTGGCTTCCGCGCGCCTTTCATCCCCGGCTGGGATTGCCACGGACTCCCCATCGAATTCAAAGTGGTCAAAGAAAAAGCCGGTCTCACCCCGGTGCAAATCCGCCAGCGCTCCGAGGCCTACGCTCGCAAATACATCGACCTTCAACGCGAGCAATTCCGCCGCCTCGGCGTTTTCGGGGACTGGGAGCACCCCTACCTGACCCTCGATCCGTCCTATGAGGCGGACATCCTCCGCTCCTTCGCCGTCTTCATCGAAAAAGACCTTGTCTATCGCAGCAAACGCCCCGTCCTTTGGTCCTACGGCGCGCAGACCGCCCTGGCCGAAGCCGAGGTGGAATACAAAGACAAAGAATCCCCCGCCATCCACGTTGCGTTCGAAGTCACCGCCAGCCCGGTTCTCCCCGCCAACGCCAGCGTGGTCATCTGGACCACCACGCCATGGACTCTCCCGGCCAACCTGGCCATCGCGGTCAGCCCGAAACATAACTACATCGCACAGACCTTCACCAAGGACGGAGAAACCCGCACCCTCGTGCTTGCTGCCGATCGCGCCGCATCTTTCAGCGCCGAAACCGGATGGCAACCGCAAGGCGAAGCGCAAACCTTTTCTGGTGCCGCCCTCGAAGGCACTATCACGCGCCATCCGTTCCTCGACCGGCCGGCGCCCGTCTTGACCGCCGACTTCGTGACGATGGATACCGGCACCGGCTGCGTGCACATCGCACCGGGGCACGGGGCCGACGACTTCCAACTGGGCAAAGCACGCGGACTCGACATCCTCTGTCCGGTCGATGACCTCGGACTCTTCACCGAGGAGTGCGGCGTTACCGCGTGGGTCGGCAAGCCCGTTTTTGAAGCCAACCCGCTCGTCGTCGAGCACGTGAAATCCAAGGGCGCTCTACTCGGCGTCACGCCCTACCAGCACTCCTACCCGCACTGCTGGCGCTCGAAAACGCCGATCATCTTTCGCGCGGTCGAGCAATTCTTTATCCGTATCGAGGCCCTCCGCGCCGAAGCACTCAAAGCCATCAACGCGACAAAGTGGATCCCCGACTGGGGACTCAAACGCATCACCGGCACGGTCGAGTCCCGGCCCGACTGGTGCATCAGCCGCCAACGCAGCTGGGGCGTGCCGCTGCCCGTTTTTTACACTACGGACGGAGAGCCCATCCTTGACGGCAACCTCGTCCGCCGCGTGGCCGACCTCGTGGAAAAACGTGGCACCAATGCGTGGTTTGAAATGTCCGACGCGGAACTCGCCGCCATGTTCGGGCTTCCCGCCGGCACGACCAAAGGACACGACACTCTCGACGTCTGGATCGATTCGGGGGTCAGTCACCAGGCCGTCCTCCGCCGCCGTCCCGAACTGGCCTACCCCGCCGACCTCTACCTCGAGGCGACCGACCAACACCGCGGCTGGTTCCAATCCTCGCTCATCACCGCTATCGGGATCGAAGGAACCTCGCCCTACAAGACTTGTCTTACCCATGGTTTCGTGGTCGACGTCGACACGCGCGAAAAAATCTCCAAATCCGCGCAGGGCGGATACCAAAAGCCAACCGAAGCCATGCACTTCGTCGAGAAGTCCGGCGCCGATCTCGTCCGGCTCTGGGTCACCAGCGTCAACTTCACCGACGATGTCCCGTTCTCCGAGGAAATGTTCAACCGCCTTGGTGACGCTTACCGCCGCATCCGCAACACCCTGCGTATCCTCCTTGGCAACCTCCATGACTATGACCCGTCGGCCACGACCGAGCCCACCGCTATCGACCGCTGGATCCTCGCCCGCCTGGCCGAAGTGGAAAACACCTGCCGCGACGCCTATGAGAAATTCGAATTTCACCGCGTCTACCACGCCCTCAACCAATTCTGCGCCGTCGACCTAAGCAGCCTCTACGTCGATATCACCAAGGACCGGATGTATTGCGATGCCGCGCAAAGCGGACGCCGCCGCGCCACGCAGGCTGCCATGCACGAGGTCCTCTCGTCCCTCACCCGTCTACTTGCCCCCATCCTCGCTTTCACTGCCGAGGAAGCTTGGGGCTACTTCCGGCCCGACGAATCCGTCCACACCCAACTATTCCCCGCCCCGCGCGCCCCCGACCCCGCCGCTCTTGCCGAAGGCGACCGCCTTCTCCAACTCCGCAGCATCGTCTCGCAAGCCTTGGAAAAAGCCCGCTCCGAAAAAATCATCACGAACAATCTGGAAGCCGTCGTCACCTTGCATCTCACCGACCCGGCCGAGTTACCGCGTTGGTCCTCCCGCCTCAACGAGTTGGAAGAATTCCTCATCCTCAGCGAACTCAAGCTCGAGCCCGGCAGTGAAGTCGCCGCCACCCTCACCAAAACCAGCGCCCCCAAATGCGAACGCTGCTGGCGGCACCGTGGGTCCGTCGGCCGAAACCCCGCACACCCCACCCTCTGCGACCGCTGCGCCGCAGCGGTAACCCTGTAGCGGCTACAGGGACGCCGCCGCTCTGTTCCGGCTGAACACGGCCGACTGAATACTGAAAACTTCCCTCCCCGTGAACCCTCTTCGCTTCCTTCTTTTCATCACGCTCCCGCTCTTCGTCCTCGATCAATTGACGAAGTGGGCCACGCTGGCCTTCATCCCCCTGCACCACGAAATCGCCATCATTCCCGGCTTCTTCAATTTGGTCCACGTCACCAATACCGGCTCCGCCTTTGGACTGATGCGTGGATGGTTCAATTTCCACGTCCTTTTCGGATTCGTCATGGCTGTTGTCATGGTTGTGCTCCTTTACCGCAAATCCACCGACCAACTCACCCGCTTGGCCAGCGCCCTCATTCTTTCGGGTATCTTCGGCAACATCACCGACCGCATTGTCCACGGCCACGTCATCGACTTCCTCGACTTCTACCTCGGCCGACACCACTGGCCCGCCTTCAATGTCGCCGACTCCGCCATCGTCATCGCGGTCGGGCTATTCCTCTGGGCCTCGTTCCGCGAAGGAAAACAAAAGCCCGCCTGAGGCCCGACTCGGTCCCCGCGAAGGGAATATCGCGTGGTCGCCTCTGCAGCAGGCCCCAGAATTGTTGGCAGAGCCCAACTAAGGGCTACCACTCGAACCCAACGTCCGGACCGGCAGTCAGGCTTCAGGTTGCGGAGCGATCAGACTAATCTGTCTTCCTATGGCCCGGCTTAAAACGAAGTACCGCGTGGTCGGCATTGATGTAGGCGGCAGCCGCAAAGGTTTTCATGCCGTGGCTCTGGAGGGCGGGGACTTCCTGGCCCGCCGGAAAACAAGCTGCGTGGAGGAATTGGCCGACTGGTGCCGCGAGGAAATCGGCGCACGCCTGGTGGCCATTGATGCTCCCTGCCGATGGAGCACGGATGGCCAGGTTCGTCCTGCCGAGCGCGAACTCCTCGCGCACGGTATCCGTTGTTTTCTCACCCCCACCCGCCGCGTAGCCGCCCTCCATCCCGGAAATTACTACGAATGGATGCTGCGTGGAGCGGAACTCTTCCGTGCTCTCGAGAAAACGCACCCGCTCTGCCGCGAGGCACCAACTGGGAAGGCACCTTGTTGTTTTGAAACTTTTCCCCACGCCATCACCTGGCATTTGCGGGGCGGAAATGCGATGGCCGCGGAAAAAAAAGCGCAACGACTTGCTTTGCTCCATCGGCACGGAGGCTACGAGGCAAGCTTGGTCAACATCGATTGGATTGATGCTGCTCTCTGCGCCGTCGTCGCGGCCATGGCCGCCGCCGGTCGGCCTCTTAAGACTTACGGCGAGGAGCACACCGGCTACATCCTTGTTCCTGCCTCGCCGGAACCCATCGGCTTGGCCTAAATTCAGGCGTTATGGTCCATGACAATATCGTCCTCGGCGCGGGAATTTCCGGACTCACCGCGGCCGCCACCTTGCGCCACGGAGGACACGAAGTGCTCGTCTTGGAAAAAAGCCGGGGTCTCGGTGGGCGGGCGGCCGCCCGGCGCTGGGCCGACCTGCCGGTCGACCACGGTGCGCAATTTTTTACCGCGAGGTCCGACCCATTCCGCGCCCAAGTCGCCGCATGGAAGGAACTCGGTGTTTGTCACGAGTGGTGCCGCGGTTTCCACCGGTATCAAGACGCATCCTTGGTGCCTCCGGAGGCGGACCATCATCCGCGCTATGCTTGCCGGAAGGGCATGTCGGCTTTGGGATCCGCGCTGGCCGAAGCAAACGGGATGACCATCGAGCGGCAAAGCAAGGTCACCAACGTCAGCTGCCAAAGCCGCCTGTGGACTCTGACCTGCGAAGACGGCAAATCATTCCGCACCCGCCGGTTGATCGTGACCACTCCGCCTCCCCAGGGCGCGGACCTCTTGGCCGAGGCCGCGCCGGGAGGCTGCGGATTTTCTGCGCGGGATCGCCATGGAGCCCTGCTTGGCCTTGGCCGCACAGTTCCCGGGCCGCAGCATCCCGTGGCACGGCATCCAGTCCCATGACGCTACGATTTCGTGGATCGGCCATGACACCTCGAAACGGCCCGACCTGCATCAAGATCGCACCATTATTATGGTGCACGCCGCCCCGACATTCAGCCGCGCCCAATACGGGGAGTCCGAGGATAAAATCCGCGAGGCTCTACTGGCCCGCGCCTCCGAAATGAGCGGCCAGGATCTGCGGCTACCTGAATCCGTTTTTCTCCAACGCTGGCGCTACGCCATGCCCGCCCATCCGCCAGAGGGCTCGCCAGCACTTTCTTTCGATCGCCCCGCCGCCCTCATTCTCGCCGGAGAAAGCTTCGCCGGCGGAAAGATCGAGGGCGCCTGGCTCTCCGGGCGGGCGGCAGGCTCCTTGTCTTCCTCGGCCTGAATCCTCACAGTGCGCGGCCAGTGCCAGCTTGGCAGCAGCACCAGACTATTTGACGGTGAAAACTTGATAAACATAGTTTTTGGCAATGGAAGCCACACGCCAGAAACAAAATCGCCAAGAACCCACTTAGCGAGCGCGTACCGCGTACGGCACATGAGGAGATAACCCAGTGAACATTTTAGTCACCGGTGGGGCAGGATTCATCGGTTCCCATGTGATCGAGCACCATCTGAATCGTGGCGATGAACTGGTGGCCGTCGATGACCTGAGCACGGAAAACCGGGGCAACATCGGGGATTTTGAGCGCGACTCACGATTCCGTTTTGTGCCGTCCGACATCACTCGAGCTTCAAATAAGACAACAATCCCTGCTTGCCACCCTCGCGGCCGAAACCGCTTTCTTTGTAGCCGCCGAAGGGACTGGCCGGGTCGAATTTATTGTAGGTCTCGGCCCAGACCACGCCGGCCCGGAGTTGCGTCGTAAGCTTGAACGCTTTGCTTCCCTTGTCCGTCCAGACGCCGGCGCTCAACCCGTAAGGCGTGTTGTTGGCCCGCTCGAGTGCTTCTTCCGGCGTGCGGAAGGTCATAACACTCAGAACAGGGCCGAAAATTTCCTCCTGCGCAATGCGATGCGAATCCGTCACTCCAGTAAAGAAGCTCGGCGCATAGAAGTAACCTTTGCTCGGCAGCTTGCACGCGGGCTGGAAAAACTCGGCACCTTCTTTTTTGCCGCTGGCGACCATCTCCCGGATTTTTTCGAGCTGCTCGCGGCTGTTGATCGCCCCGATGTCGGTGTTCTTGTCGAGCGGGTCGCCGACTCGCAGCGTGGCGATCCGGTCGCGCAGGCGGCGGATCACTGGTTCGACAATGCTTTCCTGCACGAAGAGACGCGAACCGGCACAGCAGACGTGGCCTTGGTTGAAGTAGATGCCTTGGATAATGCCCTCGATCGCTTGGTCGATCGGCGCGTCTTCGCAAATGATGTTGGCCGCCTTGCCGCCCAACTCGAGGGTCAGCTTTTTCCGCGTGCCGGCGACCGACCTGGCGATGATCTTACCCACTTCGGTCGAGCCGGTGAAGGCGAGCTTGTCGATGTCCGGATGATTGACGATAGCCGCTCCGGTATCGCCGAAACCGGTCACAATATTAACCACGCCTTCCGGCAGGTCCGCTTCGGCGAAAATTTCGGCCAAGTGCATCGCGGTGACTGATGTGGTCTCGGCCGGTTTGAGCACACAGGTGTTGCCGCAAGCCAAGGCGGGCGCCAGTTTCCACGCGGCCATGAGCAGCGGGAAATTCCACGGGATGATCTGGCCGGCCACGCCGAGCGGTTGCGCTTTCCTCCCGGGAAACGCGTAGTCGAGCTTGTCCGCCCAACCTGCGTGGTAAAAGAAATGCGCGGCAACGAGCGGAAGGTCGATATTGCGGCTCTCGCGGATGGTTTTGCCGCCGTCGAGGGATTCAATGACCGCCAGGTCGCGCATCTTTTCCTGCAGAAGACGGGCAATGCGGAAAAGGTATTTGCCACGTTCACGACCAGGCATCTTGCCCCAGGTTTTTTCGTAGGCGCGGCGGGCGGCTTTGACCGCCTTGTCCACATCGGCCGCCGAACCTTGCGCGATTTCAGCGTGCTGCTTCTCCGTGGCGGGGTTGATCGAGGGGAAATATTTGCCCGACGATGGTTTGACGAACTTGCCGCCAATGAAGAGGTCGTAGCGCGGGCGGATTTTGATGTCCGTATGGACTTCCGGGGCCGGCGAATAATTCCAGCGTTGGTTGAACCGCAGATGACGGTCGCGCACCGGAACAATGGTCGCGTGCGATCCCGGGGCGACGAGCGTGGCTGTGCCGGTGGTGAGTTTATTGGATTTTTTGCTCATGGCAGGGAGAAGTAGTCGCCGCTTTGGTAGCGTCCATCGACGCCCTTGGCGATTTGCAGGAGAATGTCGTTGGCCAACGTGCTCGCGCCAAGCCGGAACATATCCGGATTGAGCCAGTCGTCCCCGAGAGTTTCATTGACCATCACGAGATAGTGCAACGCTTGCTTGGCCGTACGGATCCCGCCGGCCGGCTTCATGCCAATGCGTATGCCGGTGGCGAAGAAAAAATCGCGGATCGCGTCGAGCATGACCAAGGTGACCGGGAGTGTGGCGGCCGGACTGACTTTGCCCGTCGATGTTTTGATGAAATCTCCTCCCGCCTGCATGGCAATCATGCTCGCCGCGCGGACATTGTCATAAGTAACCAATTCGCCCGTTTCGAGGATGACTTTTAGGTGCACATCGCCGCAGAGCTGTTTCACCGCCGCCACTTCGTCATGCACCTTCGAGTAGTCGCCCCGCAGGAATGCGGCGCGGTCGATGACCATGTCAATTTCGTCCGCGCCAGCGTTGAGGGCTCCGCGCGTGTCTTCGAGCTTGGTCTTCAAGGACGATTGACCGCTCGGAAAACAGGTCGCCACCGAGGCGACTTTGACCGTTGAGCCGCGCAAAAACGCTTTGGCTGCCGGGACAAGATTGGGATAAACGCAAACCGCAGCGACCGGTCCGACCCCGTAACGCTCCGGTGCGGGGTGCTTGGCTTTGTGGCAAAGAGTCATCACTTTGCCCGGGGTGTCGCGCCCCTCCAAGGTGGTCAGGTCGAGCATGGAGAAGGCCAACCGCAGCCCCGCCATCTTGGATTCCGCCTTGATGCTCCGCTTGGTAAAAGTAGCGGCACGCTCTTCGACCATGACTTGGTCGACGCGGCCGAAAGAGAGTGCTTGCTGCTTCACGGGCCGGGGGAAACTCACGAAAAGCGGAAAATATCCCTCAAAAACTGGAACCACAAGTAAAGCATGCCCCGCCAAGAATACCGCCCATGCCCGTCATCCGCCGGTTCGAGCAGACCCTCGCGGATATTATGCTGCATCTGGGTTTCCATGTCCTGCTCCACGGCGGCCCGCACCGAATCCGGGTCGACCGCTTGCAAGGCGCCATCTTCCACCCCGCGCTCGCGGAGAAAATCGCCGTGACCCTCGAGCAGGGTGTCAAAAGGAGCATCGCCCGCCACCCGGTGCAAATGGACGGTCGGCGGGATCTTCAAACTGGAGGAGACCGGACAATCCCATGTGGTGAAGACCGCGCCATCCAACCCGCGCGAGGTCACGCTGGTAAAATGAAACCCAAGTTGGTTTTGCTCCACGTAGGTGATGGCGGCTTCCTCGTGCTTTTTCGGGTGGGCAAAGAGGCGGAGGAATTGGCGGTAGCCGTCCATCTCCCAACCCAAGTCGGCCACGTGCTCGAAGCCGGACGCCTCGATGTCATCGGAAATTTCAGTCAGGGCAGGGAATATTTCGCGGGAAGGCGGGGTCGACTGGCGCAATTGCTTGCGCAGGGGCAAGCGCAACTTGCGTATGCGGAGGAGAATTTCCACCCAGGGGAGCAGAAGCACCGCGGAGACACAGGCGGCACCGATCCAGAGGTTGCCGGTGGCAAGATAGCCGGCGGCAAAGGTGGCGGCCCCAAGGGAAAGAATTCCGAGCCGGCGGCAAACCGGGTGCGGAAAGCTGAAAAACGCCGCGGTAAGGGCCACCAGCCCGACGAAGAACATCAGCTCGTTCATGGCTTGAGCCCGTTCTCCTCAAGAAACGCGGACAATTGACCGGTGTCGAAATCGGCCAGCACTTTGCCATTGACCTCCATGGTCGGGGTGAGCGACTGACCGGAGATCTCGCGCATCCGGACCATCGCTTCGGGTTCTTCGAGAACCTCGCGCACTTCATAGCGGTATCCATGCTGGTCGAGCCAGGCAAGAGCCTCTTTGCACCAAGGAC
>CAMBUL010000042.1 GCA_945871065.1 Chthoniobacter flavus
CCGGATCCAGCGGTCTTGCAAAAATGGCGGGGTGCGTGGCGATGCGCTGGTAGGCCATAAGCACCGGCCACGTCAGGCAGAGGATGTCGGGGTCTGTCGTCCGCTGTTCGAGAAAAGCCTTCGCCGGTTGGTGCCATGCAGAGGACTCGTCCGAAGCGTAAATCAGGATATTGGCGTCGATGGAGTAACTCATCGACCCTCCATCGCACGGTAGACGGCATCTTTATCCGCTAAATTGACTTTCGCGCCCATGGACTGGGAGGACCAGCGCAGCTTGGTCGCGGGGCGCGGGGCGCGTTTCCGGGTCGTCAAGGCATCGGCCAGCAAACGGGAGGCGAGGGCACCCAAGGATCCGCCCTCTTTCTTGCACAAACGTTTGAGGTCCCGCAGTACGGGATCTGAGAGATCGATGGTTGTTCGCATGATGCGTGATGTTACTATTGACAACATCACATGTCAATTAACCAGGCCAAAGCGGTAGCTGGCCACCGCACTCCAAGGCGCTGGCGCGCGGGTTGGCGGGATTTTGGAGTGCGGCGGCTTGACGCCGCTTTGGGGAGAGCAACCTAGGCGAAAAGGGTGACATCTTGACCTTTGATGCAGACCGTTTGCTGGCTGGCGCTGCTCTGATGGCGAGGCCTTCGCCGTGCGAATTCCCCGGCGGTTGGTATCACGAGGCCTCGCGAGGCAATGGACCATGGAGAAGGGGTAAGATCTTGCCCTTGGAAATTACGCCTGGTAGCAGCTGGTGCTGGTCTCGTGGCTCTGAGTTGAAAGACATTGGTCGCAGGGCCTAAGTCCGAGATGCGGCCCTCATTTGTTCCCTTACCGTGCAGAAGCATCATGGGGCGGTGGGTGCGGGGGCCGGACGCGATCTCGGAATTTGAGGCTGCCATCGGTTGCGTCCCCCGCTACGATAATTGAATGCCCAATGACCCTGACGTCCGCTGGCACCAGCGTTTGCAGAGTTTTGGCCGGGCGTTCGACCGTCTTTCGGACGGCGCCCGGCTGGCCGGGGAGCGGGAGCTTTCTCCGTTGGAAAAGCAGGGATTGATCCAGGCGTTTGAGTGCACTCACGAACTGGCTTGGAACGTGCTCAAAGATTACCTCGAAAATCAAGGCATCCAAGGGGTGGTCGGGTCTAAAGGGGCCACGCGCGAGGCCTTCAAGAACAACCTTATTTCCGAGGGCGAAGTCTGGATGGACATGATTAAGAGCCGCAATCAGACGACCCACACCTACAACGAAAAAACGGCGAATGAGATCACCGAGGCTATCCTCACGCGGTACTGCGCGCAATTTTCGCAGCTGCAGATGCGGTTTGCCCGGCTTCAGGAGGCGGGGTCATGAACGGGCACGGATTGAGCCGGCAGACAGTGCAGCAGATTCAAGACGTGCTGGCCCATTTTCCCGAGGTCGGAAAAGCCACGCTTTTCGGGTCGCGGGCCAAGGGCTTGGCCAAAGATGGCTCCGACATCGACCTGGCGCTTTACGGCGAAGGGCTCGATTGGCGTGTGCTCGGTCGGATTGAGGACGAATTAGATGACCTGCTCCTGCCTTACACCTTCAGCTTGCTTCACCACGACATCCGAACCGATGTCCAGGTGGCCGCGCATATTGCCCGGGTAGGAGTGCCTTTTTACCGGTGCGAGGGGGCGACGGCGGCGGCCGGTTGAGGGGGCGGAGCGGCGCGGGAGTCGTCCGGTGGACGCTATGACGACGCTTTACCTCTCGCACATTTGGACTTACAAAGTTTCTCTTCAGCCGGCGTGGCGGAACTGGCAGACGCGACGGACTCAAAATCCGTTTCCCGCAAGGGAGTGTGGGTTCGACCCCCTCCGCCGGCAAATTTTCACGGTGAAACTTTTCCAAGCCGCAGCGGAGGTATTTGTGCCGGATGGTTGTCCGACCGCCGCGGCCCTCGCGCGCACCACCCACTTGGGGATCGGGGCGCATCAAGACGATCTTGAATTCATGGCCTTCCACGGGGTCGCGGAGTGCTTAGGCAAAACCAAGCACTGGTTTTGCGGGGTGACCTGCACGGACGGGGCGGGCAGTTCGCGGAGCGGCGTGTACGCGGGATTAGGCGATGCAGAAATGGCGGATTTGCGTCGGGCGGAGCAACGGGCGGCGGCGGTGGCGGGTGATTATGGCGCGATGGCCCAACTTGCCTACACGAGCCCGGAGGCGAGGGACCCGAGGGATACGCAGCTACGGGAGGATTTGCGCGGGATGCTCGAGGCGACCAAACCCGAGGTGGTCTACACCCACAACCTGGCCGACAAGCATGCGACGCATGTCGCCGTGGCTCGGGCCACCATCGAGGCGTTGCGTTCGCTGCCTCCTGAAATCCGTCCGCAACGTGTGATCGGCTGCGAAGGATGGCGGGATTTGGATTGGCTGCCGGACGACGAGAAGGTGGTGATGGACGTCACGGGTCACGAGGCGCTGGCGGCGAAGTTGGCGGCGTGCTTTGCTTCGCAGATTGGCGGCGGGAAACGTTACGACTTGGCGGTGGAGGGGCGGCGGGCGGCGCATGCCACGTTTTCAGATCCGCACTCCCCAGACCGCGCGGCACAGGTGATTTTCGGGATGGATCTGACGCCATTAATCAAGGATGCCGCATTGGATCCGAGGAAGTATGTCGACGGGATGATCGAGCGGTTTCGGGCGGAAGTCGGCAGGACGATTGGCGAGGGATGAGACTTTAGCGTGAAACTTGAGGGTGCTGCTTGTCGCGGCGGTCTCGAGACCGCCGCTGCACGTGGGGGAACTTCAGGCGACGGCGGCGGTGGCGTCGGCGACCGTTTCGTAGACGCGGAACATTTGGTCGAGTCCGGTCAGCTTGAAAAATTCGCTGATTTTCGGGCTAAGATTGGCCACTGCGAGTTTCCCGCCGCGCATCGACAAAGCTTGCGAGGGGCGGATGAGCGAACGGATACCGACGCTGGCCACGAAATCGACGCCACCCATGTCGATGATGAGGGCGCGGTCGGTGTCCCCGCCCGCGATCTCCATGGCCGCGGCGTGCAGGGCATCGGCGCTGGCCTGATTGAGACGGCCGGTCAGGACAAGGATGGGGATGCCGTTTTCGCTGCGGCGGACGATTTCCATCAGGAGGCTTTGGCTGCGGTGACGGCGGCCTCGCGGCTATCGTGGACCGCATAAGCGGTCATGAACTGCGCGATTTCGAAAAGCTCCTTCACTTGCGGCTGGAAGCTGCACACCGAGAGACTGCCGCCGTCGCGCCCCATTCGGCGTCCGGCGAGGAAGAATTCACGGAAGCCCGCACTGCTCACATATTCGAGATCGGTGAGGTCGATCACCAAGTGCTTGGCTTGCGTCCGGTCCAGTTCGGCGTTGAGGGCGGTTTTGAAATCGTTGTAGGTGATGGTGTCGATGCGGCCGGAGGGGCACGCGACAAGGACGTTGTCGTCGGTGAGGAAGGAGCATTGCATGAAGTGGAAGATGCCCCTCCGGACCGAAGCCCGGCAAGAAATTTCCGCTTTGGCCGTTGCGGCGTTGCCGATCGGGTGGGGGGCGGGTTATGGATGGGACGACATTTATGCGGCGTCTCTTCGGACTCAACACTTTGGCGGGCAAGCTCACTCTGTGGACTGCTCTGGCCGCGGGCGCCATTATGTCCGTGCTCATCCTTTTCGCCTACCGCGCGGCGCGGGCCGAGCTAATCGAAAGCACCAAGCAAAGCGCCTTGGCCGAGGTCGGGGTCCATGCGGTCGAAATCGACGCGATGGTCGGGCGGGTGGAGTCACTCGTCACCACCATGGCGGCCGTGCAGGGGTTACGCGGCCCGGATCCGGACCCGGATGTGATGCTCGAACTTCGCCGGATCATGGACAGCTTTCCGGCCAACGAAGTTTTCGGAGCCTATTACACTTTCGAGAAGACGGATTTCCGCGACCCGATGTCCATGCCTTGGATCGACCGGAATTCCTATCCGGCCGCCACGATCAACAAGAACGACTTCCACATCGACCAACCGTCGACCCTCTGGTACTGGGGCCCGAAGACATCCGGCCAGCTGACAATCAGTGAACCGTATTTCGACGGCGGCGGCTCGGACGTCACCATGCTCAGCGTCAATGCCCCGGTCTTCGGTCCAGCGGGGCAATTCTACGGCATTTCGGGTGTCGATATCTCGCTGGCCGACATGCAGGAATTGATCAAGAAGGTCGACATTGCCATGGCTGGAGAAATGGCCGGGCACGAGTCGGACTTTGCCTACCTGGTCAGCCCGGCGGGAAAGATCATCGCGCACCCCGATGGCAGCCTCATGATCGGCGAGGGAAATCCGGGAGCAAATATTTTGCAACTTCCGGCCGGGGTATCCATTCAGGCGACACCCTCCGGCCAAACGACCTACCGCGGACCGGACGGGGCCGAGCGCATCGTCTACTGGGTTACCGCACCGCGGTCCGGCTGGAAGGTCGTGCTCGATGTGCCCTATGCCACCCTTCTTATTCCGGTGCGCGCGCTGGCTTGGCGGCTCGGCACGGTGGGCGGGATCGGCTTGCTTCTCCTCCTCGGGGCGGTCGGCCTCATTGCCCACCGCGTGGCGGGTCCGCTGCGGCATCTCACCGTCGCTGCGGCGGAACTGGAGGCGGGGCAAATGACCGGAGGGAAGCTCACGCCCTTGCTGCAGCGCGGCGATGAGGTGGGTGACCTCGGGCGGGCCTTCACCCGCATGGCCGACGAGATCCGGCAGCGCGAGGCCAGCCTCGCCGCTTGGAATGCCAACTTGGAAAAGACGGTGGCCGAACGCACCTCCGACCTCAAGGACGCGGTCGAGGATGCGGAAGAGGCGCGGGCTCAGGCCCAGGAGGCGAGCAAAACCAAAAGCGCTTTCCTAGCCAACATGAGCCATGAATTGCGCACGCCGATGAATGCGATCATCGGCTACAGCGAAATGCTGCTCGAGGAGGCGGAGGATACGGGGGACAAATGGATGGAGCCCGACTTGAAGAAGATCCTTTCCTCGGCCAAGCACCTGCTTCAGTTGATCAATGACATTCTCGATCTTTCGAAAATCGAGGCGGGACGGATGACCGTCTACCTCGAGCCGGTCGACATCGCGCAGGCCGCCCGCGATGTGTCTGCCACGATCGAGCCGCTCGTGGCCAAGAATGCGAACAGCTTCGAACTTCGCTGCCCCGAAGACATTGGCACGATGCGTACCGACCTGACCAAATTGCGGCAGACCCTTTTCAACCTCCTGAGCAATGCCTGCAAGTTCACCGAGAAAGGACGCATCAGGCTGGAGATCACGCGCCGGGCCGACCACTTGGTGTCCTTCGCTGTGACCGACAGCGGGATCGGCATGACACCCGGGCAAAAGGACAAACTTTTCGGCGAGTTCGTGCAGGCCGACGCTTCGACCACGCGCAAATACGGAGGCACCGGGCTCGGCCTGGCCATCAGCCGCAAGTTTTGTCGTCTACTCGGCGGGGACATCACGGTCGAGAGCGAGCCCGGCCGAGGCAGCACCTTCACCGCCCTTCTCCCGGTGGAGGGGAAAGAACCGGCGCCCGAACCCGAAGAGTCCCCCGCACCGGCCGCAGCTAAAACGGAGGAGACCCTGACGGTGGGCGCGCGCGGCACATTGCTCGTCATCGATGACGACCCGAGTTCACGCGACCTGCTCAAACGCATGCTGGAAAAAGAAGGGTACGCCGTCCTCACCGCTGCGGGCGGGTCCGAGGGTGTCAGTCTGGCCCGCGAGCGTCGTCCGGATCTCATCACGCTCGATGTCATGATGCCGAGCATGGACGGATGGGCGGTGCTCTCCGCCCTGAAGGGTGACGAGGCGACGGCGGATATTCCGGTCGTGATGATGACCATGGTCGAGGACAAGCCGATGGGCTTTGCCCTTGGTGCTTCAGATTATCTGACCAAGCCGATCGACAAAGCGCGTGTGCTCGGTACCGTGGCGCGCCGGATCGGAAGCCGTAGCGAGGATGTGCTCGTGGTCGAAGATGACCCGATGGCCGCGGATATCGTGCGGCGCACGCTCGAGGCGGACGGACGCCCGTCGCGCCATGCCCGCAACGGCCTTGAGGCCCTGCGCCTAGTTCACCAGTCGCGTCCCGCGCTTATCGTCCTCGATTTGATGATGCCGGAGATGGATGGCTTTGCCTTCCTTGACGCCCTGCGGGCGGAGGGGCCGGATTTTGCCGCCATTCCCGTCGTGGTGCTGACAGCCAAAGATCTTACGGCGGAGGAGCGCGGATTGTTGTCCGGCCGCGTGCAAGAGACCTTGCGCAAGGGGGCGGGGCAGCGCGAGAATCTGCTCGAAACAATCCGGCGCAATCTGAATCCTCTTTGATCTTATGGCCAAAATTCTCATCGTCGAAGACAACGAAATGAACCGCGATATGCTTTCGCGCCGTCTGGAACGGCGCGGCTTCACCATTGTTATGGCGGTGGATGGCCAGCAGGGCGTCGACCAGGCGCGGGCGGAAAGGCCCGATCTTATCCTCATGGATATGAGCCTGCCGGTCATGGACGGGTGGGCGGCCACGCAGGCCATCAAGGCCGATGCGGAACTGGCGAAGATTCCGGTCATCGCGCTGACCGCGCACGCCATGGCAGGCGACCGGGAGAAGGCAATGGCTGCGGGTTGCGACGACTACGATACCAAGCCGATCGAGTTGCCGCGCCTGCTCGAGAAAATCGGCAAGTTTCTGCCCGATGTCTGATCCCGGAGCATCCGGCGAGGAAGGGGTGGCCGCTTTGCGCCACGATCTGCGCACGCCGCTCAACCAGATCATCGGATATTCCGAATTGGTCGCGGAGGACCTGGAGGGCGAGGAGAATGCGCGGACGCGGGAAGATCTGGCAAAGATCGGGCTGGCGGCCCGCGGGTTGGCCGACTTGATCACTCGGGAGATCCAGCCGGGGCGGATTACCTTGGTCGGGGCCCGTGCTGAAACCGCCGATGGAAAGGGCGCTGCCGTCGGAGCGAAAGATCACGCGGTTATCCCCGCAGCCGAACCGGTGGAAGCTGCTCCGCTAGCCGGCGAGACGGCGAAGATTCTCATTGTTGACGATCAGGAGGAAAATTGCGTGGTACTGCAGCGTCGGTTGGAAAAAGAGGGCCATCAATGCGCGGCGGTTTATGACGGAGCCACGGCCTTGGAGCGGCTGGCCGTGGAGGATTTCGATCTTGTGCTGCTCGACATCATGATGCCGGGGATCGACGGCCGTGAGGTCCTGCGGCGGATCAAGACGGACGAAAAGCTCCGCCACGTGCCGGTCATCATGATTTCCGCGCTCGATCAGATCGAAAGTGTGGTCGCGTGCATCGAGCAGGGGGCGGAGGATTTTCTGCCCAAACCGTTCAATCCCGTGCTCCTTCGGGCCCGCATCGGGTCCTCCCTCGACCGCAAACGCCTGCGCGATGCCGAACAGGCCGCCTATGCCGCGCTGCAAGAAAGCCAGGCCAAGTTGGCCACGGAACTTTCCGAGGCGGCGGCTTACGTGCAGAGCGTGCTGCCTGCGCCGATCAAGGACGGACCGGTCAGCGCCTCATGGCAATTCCTGCCGTCCTCCTCGCTCGGAGGCGATGCCTTCGGCTACGGACCCGAAAAGGACGGCAAGTTCGGCATCTGTCTGCTCGACGTCTGCGGACACGGTGTCGGCGCCGCGTTGCTCTCGATCAGTGTGCTCAACGTCATCCGCGCCGAATCCCTGCCCGGAGTGAATTTTTCCGATCCGGGCGAGGTGCTCACCGGGCTGAACAACGCGTTCCCCATGGAGAAACACGGCGAGATGTTCTTCACCGCGTGGTGCGGCATTTACGACCCGTCCGCGCGCCGCATGCGCTTCGCGGGCGGGGGCCATCCGCCGTCCATTCTCGTGCGAGCCGACGGCACCACGGAGATCCTTGCGGCCAAGGGACCTGTCATCGGCGCCATGCCGGGAATGAAGTTCGCCTCCGCCGAAGCGGTCATCCCGCCGGCCGCGCGCCTTTTCGTGTTCAGCGACGGGGCTTACGAGATCGTGCGGCACGACGGCTCGATGATGTCGCATGATGATCTGCGGCAACTGCTCTCCCGTGCGCCTCATGAGAACGCGGCGGCCTGGACCATGGAGCAGCTGCGCGCGCTCAACAGCCAATCGGTGTTTGACGACGACGTTTCGCTGGTGGAACTCTGCTTCCCGTGACTGTGACCGCCGATTTTGTCTCCGCCCGCTCCGAGTTGACCAAGCTCGAGGGGTTCACCGCGGATTTCGCGCAGAGCGCCGGACTGTCCGACAAAGATCTCTTCGCTTTGCAGATCATTGTGGAGGAGTTGGTCACAAACGTCATCGATTACGGAGGCGTTCCCGCCGGCGAGCACGCCGTGCGCGTGGATCTGTCCGCGGAGGACGGCGAACTCCTCATCCGGATCACCGACCGGGGCGCGGAATACAATCCGCTCCTGCGCGAGGATCCTGACGTCACCCTACCTGCCGAGCAAAGACCGATTGGCGGACTCGGCGTGCACTTCTGCAAGAAGCTGACCGATGCGCAGGAATACGAGCGTCGTGACGGATGCAATGCGCTGACCTTGCGCAAAAAACTTTCCCGGTGAAAATCGAGCTGCGCAGCGAGCAGGGGATCAATGTGGCCAAGCTGATCGGGCGTCTCGACGGTTTCGGTGCCAAGAAAGCACAGCATCTCATTGCCTCGTTCGCTCCGGGGTCCGCTCTAATTTTCGATTGTTCAGAGTTGTCCTATCTCAGCAGCGCGGGGGTCAGAGTTCTATTCACGGCGCACAAGGCCGCCACCGCGGAGGGTGCGGTCGTGGCTCTTTCGGCCGTGCAACCCTATTGCGCTGCGGTGCTGGAGATGTCCGAGTTGGCCGGCGTGATCCCGGTCTATAGCTCGCCCGGCGAGGCGGTGCGTGCTTTGCGCGGGGGAAGTGCGGCGGCGGAAGGCGGCGAGCTTTACGCCACGGCGGCGGGGACGTTTGTTTTCCACACGGTAGGGAGCGCGGCGGGGACCATCGATATTCTCGGCGATATCGCCAACGTGATCGAATGCGCGATCACCTCGGAACTGGTCACGGGCAAACCGTTCTTTGAAACGGAGTATTCGCTCGGGCTCGGGGCGCTGGGCGGTACGCCGGAGGATTATTTGCCGGTCATGGGCGAGGCCATGATGGCGGCGGGCACGATGGTCTGGTTGCCGACCGACGGGAACGACACGCCGGACTACATGATTCCGCGCAAAGCCTCGACCGCGGTCGTGCTGCACACGGGTTTCAATGCGAGCCTCCGCGGCGGCTTCAACGAGTTTGTCGCATTCACCGCTGCGTCCGGGCGTCCGGCCAGTGTCCGCGAGATTTACCGCGCGCTCTTCGACTTGGCCAAGGAGCGGCGTCCGGATTACCGGGGCGTGCTCGGTCTGGCCATGCGGGCCGAGATCCACGAGGCCTTCGGGGCCGGCCTTACCAAGTCGCCGTTGCTGACCAATCGTCCGCCCAATGGCAAAATGATCACCGATGTGTCGAATTATGACACGTGGTTCGAGTCGGACAAAACTCCGCGCCACCAGGGATCAACCGCGCTCATCTGCGGGGCGGGCGAGGACCTGACGGCGGATCTTTCCCCGATCGATCAAGACCTGCTGCGGCGGATGTTTTACATCAATCTTGCGAATAAAGCCTCGCAGAGTGAAGTGCTGCACAACCACGCCGTCTTTTTCCGCCATGCCCCATCGCCCGGCGAGACGCAGGACATGGATGTCGAGATGCGTCGGGTGGTCGAGGAGGGTGAGTTTGTCGACATGAGGCACCTGCTTGATCAGACCACGGTGAACTCGGCGCTGATTGCCGTGAACTACGTCCAGGAAGTGCGGGAAGACGTGAGAAAAGGCTGAAACAAACCCGCCGAGAGAACGCTTCGTTTGGCGGGTACTAGTTCGTTGCCCCCTCAGACGATGGGCACGATGGTGACAAGGATTAGTTGTCCGAGCGTTTTCCAGAAAGGCAATTGTCCCGCGGCGCCGCTGCCGAGAAACCAGTCCATGGAGAAGGCGACAATCCAGGGAATGGTGAAAACGCACACTAGACTGGAGCTGGCAGTCAGGGTGACGGAGAGCGCGGTGTCGCCCTTGGCGAGTTTTTTGGCGATGCCGGCGGGAAACAGCGTGAACTTCCCGGCGGACCTCCTCGTCGGATAAAAACGGAAATCGCCCTTTGGTCGAAAAGACGATGGGCAGAAAGACTCCGGGCAAAGGTTGCGCTATGGAAACGGGATACCACCCCGGCCGGGGTTGAGGTCGGTTGATCCGATATCGAGGGGAGTTCCGCAGCCGCGGGACAACTCCGGGCTGAGAGATTTTATCCCCTTCGGGGAATTCCCCGAAGAAAGGTGTCCTGCCCCAGCGATAGATGCCCCTAAAGGAACTTATTGCCTTTCATTTTCGCAAGCCCCACACATGGCCTTAATTCACCAAAAGGCAAAAATGCTAAAAAAAGTTTTCTTATTAATTGTCGCTGCTTTGCCAGCATCACCACTTATGGCGGATGATTTCAAAGTTCCGGCAACATCTGACACCGTCACGCTCGGGCTTTTTAATTTAAGCAAGCCCCCTGTCGTCAAAGTAAAATCAGGAGACACTGTGACCTTGGAAACATGGAATAGCTGTCTTCAAGTCATGCAATTTAATAAGACGTCACCTGCAGATATCGCCAAGTTTTATACGGCCAATGACATCCAAAAAAGACGCGGAATGCATTCGGTCACTGGACCGGTGTACGTTGAAGGGGCCGAACCTGGCGATGTCATCGAGATCCGCATTCTCGATATAAAACTCACCGACTGGGGATATAATTTCTTAAGCCCGACACAGGGGATTTTGGACGATTTCACAAAACCCATCATCAAGTATTTCAAATTCGACAAGGTAAACAATACCATTGAGTTCACCAAAGGGATATGCCTGCAGCTAAAGCCCTTCCCAGGCGTGCTGGCCGTAGCTCCTCCCCTCGACTGGCCGCAAGGCTGGCCGGTCAACATTGAGCCTGAGACAGCTGCACAGCCGGTCGCTGGTGAGTTTAATTCCGTGCCGCCCGGGCCTTTTGGCGGGAATTTAGACCAGCCAGAGCTGCAGGCAGGCTCCGTCATCTTCCTTCCTGTATTCCAGAAAGGAGCCCTTGTCTGGACGGGAGATTCTCATGCCATGCAGAGCAATGGAGAAATCGATATAACCGCTTTGGAGACTGCTTATGAAGGGATCACCATGCAATTTATTGTGAGAAAGGATTTAAGAGCGGAAGGGGTTCTTGATAAAACAAAACGAAAGGGTGGAAACGCCTTTAGCTGGCCCATCATCGAAAATGCGACCCATTGGATGATTGTAGGACTCGACACCGATCTTCTTGAAGCGATGAAGCTCGCCTCAAGAAACGCCATCGACTTCCTCGTCCGCACTCAAGGCCTGACAGCGGAAGAGAGCTACCAATTCCTCAGCATGGTCGGCGACTTCGAGATTGCAGAAGCTGTCAACGTGATCAAAAACGTAACAGTGCATATCCCGAAGTCCGTATTCAAGGGGACGGGTAAGCCTTTGTCGCTTTGCTCAGGCGGCACCTTCCCTCTGCAAGGTCCAAAAGTAAAAGATGACGCACCCTGCGTCCCACAAGTCGGGATAATTGTTGAATAACCAAAGATAATAATATGACAAAAACACTGTTTTTGCTGGCAACGTTGATCCTTTCAGCCACGGGGTTTGCCGACAATGTGGCGATTGACAACCAGACTTCCCATCCCAGCAAAGAACGACAATCCCGGATGGCCGTGCAATGGGCGTCATCGGCGCAAGTCGTTGACGATGCTAACAAAGCCATGATGAGTGGAAAGCCGCTGGATATGAGCCAGCTACAAATAATTGACAAATCCGGAAATGTTACTTTAAAAATCCCTAAGGATGCCGAGCATTTGAGGATTATAGTGTGGACAAAAAGCTCAGGAGAGCCGGATTTGGTTACGAACTGGGTCGATGTTGTACCGAATAAAACGTACATGATAAAAACAGATCACCTAATCCCTGTTGTTCTCATGCCAGGGTCTGGTTGTTAGATTCCCTAAAAGAGTGCTTTTTTGAAAGGTGCTCTCTGCTCTCTTTCGAACATTGCCCTGCTTGGTAGACTCAAAAAGTCGGAGGAGGGGGGGGCGAACCGCACCTCGTGTCCGGAAACTACCGTCTTATGACAAAATCCCGGCACGAAATGGCGGACGCTTGACTCTCAAACCCCGATTTGGCAGCGTCCGGGCATAGAAATCACCACTTCCAGCCACAAACTCCGGGCCAAGGCCCTGGAGGGCCGAAAGGAATTTCCCATGAGAAAGGTCATGCGCGTAGCGATTGCCACCGATCGCTGCCAGGGCCACAACCGCTGCTGCCTGGTGGCGCCCGAATTGTTCGAGGCCGATGACGAGGGCAATGCGCATGTGCATGGCGACGGCATTGTGCCCGCCGGGCTTGAAGCAAAGGCCAGGCTTGCCGTGGCCAATTGCCCCGAGCAAGCGGTTCGCCTCACCAGCGGCTGAAAGGGAGAAACACCATGGAGAGCAGACCGCCAGTGGAAGACTGGGCCATCGATTTCGACCATTTCGACCCGCAATGGACCGAAAATCCGTATCTGCTCTGGAATGACCTGCGTCAGCGCTGCCCGGTTGCCACCTCGCAGCGCTTTCAGGATGGCGCCTATTTCGCGACGCGCTACGACGACGTGCGCGAGATCGCCTGTGACGCCGAGCATTTCTCGTCGCGCCGCGTGATTGTGCGCGAGCGCAAGCTGCCGCTGATTTTCTCGCCGCCGATTACCTCCGACCCGCCGGAACACAAGCCCGCGCGCAAGCTGCTCCTGCCCGCCTTCGCGCCCAAGGAAATCGCCAAGCTCGAAGACAGGGCGCGCGCGATCTGTCGCTCGTTGCTCGACGCCATCGGCGATTCGCCCACCTGCGACGGGGCGGGGGATTACGCGCGGCAAATCCCGGTGCGGGTCATCGCCCACATGCTGGGGGTATCTGAAGATAACGGCGACCTGTTCCGCGACTGGATCTACCGCATCCTGAGCGAAGGCGTGAGCAACCCGGCAGCCGCGATGGGCGCGATGCAGGAACAGGACGCGTTCTTCAAGGAACAGGTGGAATTGCGCCGCAAGCAACCGGGCGATGACCTCGTGAGCTTCCTGATCAATGCGGAACTCGACGGCAAGCCGCTTTCCGAACCGCATATTCTGGGCACGCTGCGCCTGCTGATGATCGCCGGCATTGACAGCATCTGGAGCGGCATCGGCTCGTCGATCTGGCATCTGGCCACGCATCCGGAAGATCGCAAGCGCCTGGTGGCCGACCCGGGCCTGCTGCCGACGGCGATAGAGGAATTCCTGCGCGCCTATTCGCCGGTGACCATGGCACGCGAAGTGGTGAAAGAGAAAACCCTATCGGGCTGCCCATTCCAGCCGGGTGGGCAGGTGCTGCTTTCGTTCCCGGCGGCCAATCGCGACCCGTCCAAATTCGCCGAGGCGGACCGTGTCCTGATCGACCGCGCCGAGAATCCGCACGTGGCTTTTGGCCTGGGACGGCACCGCTGTCTGGGGTCCAACCTGGCGCGTATGGAAATGACCGTCGCGGTCGACGAATGGCTGAAGCGCTTTCCGGATTTCCACGAGACGCCCGGCAAGAAAACCACCTGGTCGGAAGGCACGGTGCGCGGGCCGCGCAGCATGCCTCTCACTATCAACCGCTGAAGGACGATCCGCCGATCAGGGTTTGCCGACGAGCTTTTCCAGAAAGCCTTCGATCAGGCCGAGCGGACTCGGGCGGCTAGCAATCCGCGCTTTCCAGCGCGGAATCGACGCGATCGGCCGCGACCTCCAGCTGCTCCTTCAGGTCGTGCAGGGCGGCCCAGGACTCTGCGATGTCCGCCCCCCATTCCCCCTCGAGGCCTTCGAGTTTGGCGTTGGGTGAGGGATGGCAGGCGAGGTTTTCCTCGATCAAGCACGCAATGGTCCGCAAGGCGGGGCCATGGTAGGGGAGGTGCAGTTCGAGACGGTGCGAGACTTTCGTCGTCTTCGGCATAGGACACAATCTTCCACCGAACCCGCGGCCGCGCAAGCCGCAGGACAAACTTTTTCAGCCTTCGGCCAGGGAGGCGAGGAGTTCGGGGGTGACCTCCGCCAGGCTGGACACGGCGGCATTGGCTGCCCCGAGGACGTCGAGCGGGTTGGTCGTGGCCACGGCCACGACCGGCATACCGGCTTGCCGGGCGGCTTCGATGCCGACCAACGCATCCTCGATGACGACGCATTCGGCCGGGGCGAGACCGAGTCTTTCCGCGGCGAGGAGAAAGACAGAGGGATCCGGTTTGCCGTGCACGACTTCTTCGCCGGAAACGATCACGCGGAAAAAGTCACGCAGGCCCATTAGGTCGAGGGGAAGATCCAGATTGGCGCGCTCGGTCGACGATCCGATGGCGCAGGGGATTTCCCGGGACCGCAGGGCCGCGAGGAGTTCGCGCACCCCGGGCAGCGGTTGTATGCCTTTCTCGCGCACCAGTGCGCGATAGGTTTCTTCCTTTTCCTGGGCGAGTTCGGCCACTTCGCGGGGAGCCCGGGCCCAACCGAGGTCGGGGATGATTACGTCGTTCTTCTTGCCGAAGCCGCGTTTGAAATGGTCGGCCGGCAGCGGGAGTCCGCGGCGGCTGGCCACGATTTCCCAACTGCGCTCGTGGTGGGCCGAGGAGTCAACCACGACCCCGTCCCAATCGAAGATGACGGCGGAGAGCATTAGAGCCCGGCATCGGTCACGGCCCCGGTCGAAGCGCTGGTCGTACTGGCCGCAAATTTGGCCAGCACCCCGCGGCGGTAGCGTGGGGCCGGTTTCTTCCACTTGGCCTTGCGCCGCTTTATCTCGGCGGCCGGAATGTCGAGCGTGAGGCGGTGCTTGATCGCGTCGATCTCGATGGTGTCGCCGTTTTTGACCAGCGCCAGCAGTCCGCCTTCGAACGCCTCCGGGGTGATGTGGCCGACGACGAAACCGTGGGTGCCGCCGGAGAAACGTCCGTCGGTGACGAGGGCCACATCTTTGCCCAGCCCTTTGCCCATCACCGCGGAGGTGGGTCCGAGCATTTCGCGCATGCCGGGCCCGCCCTTGGGTCCCTCGTAACGGATGACAATGACGTCACCCTTTTTCACCGAGCCTTTGAGGATGTCTTCGAGGGCGGTTTCTTCCGAGTCGAAGACCCGGGCTTTGCCGCGGAATTTCTCACCTTCTTTGCCGGAGATTTTCGCCACGGCCCCGCCGGGTGCCAGGTTGCCGTAGAGGATGACGAGGTGGCTGTCTTTCTTGACCGGATCTTTGAGCGGCCGGATGACTTGCTGGCCTTTGGGGTAGGGTTTGAAAGGCGCAAGGTTTTGCTTGAGGGTCTTACCGGTCACGGTGAGGCAGTCGCCGTGGAGCAGGCCGGCCGAGAGGAGTTGCTTCATGAGCGGAACGATACCGCCGATGGCGACAAGTTCGGACATGAGATATTTTCCGCTCGGTTTGAGGTCGGCCAGCACGGGGACGCGGCGGCCGATCTTGGTGAAGTCGTCGATGTGTAATTTGACGTTGGCGGCGTGGGCCATGGCGAGGAGGTGGAGCACGGCATTGGTCGAGCCGCCCAGCGCGATGATCAGGGTGATGGCATTTTCGAAGGACTCACGGGTCAGGATGTCCGAGGGAACGATGCCACGCTTGAGCAGGTTCACCACCGCGGCACCGGCATCGCGCGCATCGGCCTTTTTATGGACGGAGACGGCGGCTTGCGCCGAGCTGTTGGGCAGGCTCATGCCCATGGCTTCGATCGCCGAGGCCATGGTGTTGGCCGTGTACATGCCGCCGCACGATCCGGCGCCGGGGATGGCGCACGATTCGATCTTCTGCAGTTGTTTGTCGTTGATCGTGCCAGCCGCGCGTTGGCCCACGGCCTCGAAAACGGAGACCACGTCGAGGTTTTTTCCGTTGAGGCAGCCGGGAAGAATGGTGCCGCCGTAGACAAAGACCGCGGGGCGGTTGAGGCGGGAGATGGCCAGCATGCAGCCGGGCATATTTTTATCGCATCCGCCGATGGCGACAAAGCCGTCGAAACCTTCGCAGCCGATGACGGTTTCGATCGAGTCGGCAATCACTTCGCGCGAGACGAGCGAGTATTTCATCCCTTCGGTCCCCATGGAAATGCCGTCCGAAATGGTGATAGTGTTGAAGATGGTGGCTTTTCCTCCCGCCGCGTTGGCGCCGCCGGCGGCCTCGCGCGCGAGCACGTCGAGGTGCAGGTTGCAGGGGGTGACCATGCTCCAAGTGGAGGCGATCGCCACCTGCGGCTTGGCGAAATCTTTGGCTTGGAAACCGACCGCATAGAGCATGGCGCGGCTCGGGGCGCGTTCGGGTCCGTCCAGGACCTGCGAGGAATAACGGCGTAGGGGTGCTTTTTTGGCGCGGGCGGATTTTTTGCTCACACGGAGGTTTTACACCGCATCGCGCTCCGCGTTAAGCAGAAACCGGATCAGCGTGCACCGGGCGAGGAGCGGATCAGCGCAATTTCCTCTTCGAGTTCGCTCCGCTGCTTCGCGGTCAGGCTTGGCGATTCCGCAGCGAGGCCCAGTTCGCGCAGGGCGGGGCGGGCCAATCCTTGTTTGGCGTAGGATTGGCCGAGATAAAGCCGGTAAAATCCAGTGTCCCCGCCGCGCGCGGCCGTGAGGGCGACAAGGCGCTCGAGCAATTCCGCTTCGGTCTGGAAAGCGTGGGCCGCATTGGCGGCGCGGGCGGCGAGCCACAGCGTGCCGGTGTCTCCGGGAGCCAGAGCAGCGGCTTTTTGCGCGGCGGCGTAGGCATTGTCAGTCAGTCCGGCATGCAGGCATGCCTCGGTGTGGACCTCCCAGGCGAGCGGGAGCGACGGGTCGAGGTCCACGGCCCGCAAGCTTTCTTCCAGTGCGCCGCGCACGTCGCCGAGCGAGACCAAGGTGCGGGCCCGGACCGCCGCCGCGGGCGCGGAGAGGTCCGAGTTGCGCACGGCCGCCGCGGACAGTTCCCCCGACTCGGGAAGCGCGTTGGCGGCCAGCGCGGAGAGGGCGGCGCCGGCGAGGAAGGCGGAACGGTTGGCTCCGCCCCACATTTCGCGCGCCAGTTGTTGGGCCGGCTCGGTGGCGAATTCTGCGGCTTGCCGGGCACGGAGAAAAAGCACGCCCGCCGCATCTACGGCCTCCAACCGCCAGTCGGGTGATTCACCGAGGTGGCGGGCGAGGGCTGCATAGTCGGACTTTTCGCCGAGGAGCCAGACTGCTGCAAAGCGGGTTTGGCGGTCGCGGGCGCGCCAGAGGGAAGGTTCTCGTCCGAGCGGCTTTCCGGCGCCGGCATCGGCCGACGCGGGGAGCGGGCCGGCCAGGCGGGCCAAAGGCAAGCCCCGCGGGTTGATATAGACGAGTCCGTCTGCCGGGAGAGAAGGGCGGGTGATTGTCGGCTGGATCGCAGCCGGGGTCATGGCCAAAGCGTACCAGCGCGGCGCCGCCTCCAGTGCGGGGGGCACGACGAGTGCGGCCGCGGCAAGGATCGCCGCGGCCTGCATCCACCAGCGGAAGGCAAAACCGGTATGCCGCCATTGGTCGACGGCCGCCGGCCAAGCGGGAATGAGCCAGAGCGCGAAGGGCCAGAGGAGAGCGGTCTGGCCGAAGGACGCAACGAGCAGCAACAGGGTGGGGGCAAGAACCGCGCCCTTGGAGTTGTGGCGCCACGCATCAGCTGCGGCGAAGGCGAGGATGGCGAGAGCGGCGAGCAGGGCGAGTACGGCGGCGGCGGAGAGTTCGCTTTGCGGGGACCAGAAGAGAAAAATGTTCGCTTCCGACCAGATGCCAAAGCCTCGCGGGGTGAATGGTGTTGCCGTGACGGAAAGGGCGATGGCGCCCAGGGCCCAGCGACGAGGCAGTCGTGGCCAGGCATCGATGGTAAAGGCCGCGGCCAAGAGCAGTCCGCCGGGTGAGAGCCAGACCGAAAGCCACACGGCGACGGGGAGGGTGAGGGCGACAAGGCGCGGCGACCAGTGGAAGGTTACAGTGCGCCAGGCAGACATGAGGAGCACCGCGAGCCCGAAGCCGCTCCAGCCGCTGGCCGGTCCCGAGAGGACCACGGCAAGCAGAGCGGGCACCAGCGGGCCGAGACCCCGCCACGCCCGGAGAGGCAGCGGCCAAAACCAAATCAGCACGGCCAACCAGGCGACGAAGACGTGGAGGTTTTGCCAGCCGCGCGGACCGGCCAAGGCAAAGGCGGTGGTGGCTGGCGCGGCCGAGAGGGTGAGCGGATTCCAGAACGAGGGACCGGACAGCAGCCAGAGGCCGGACTCTTCGGCCGCTGCGGCGCTGATCGCATCGGGGCCACGCAGGGCGATTAGCGCGCCGAGGACAAACAAGGCGCAAACGGCGAGCGCGACAAAGCGGCGCCAGTTGCTGCGGTTCTCCTGGTCGGCCATCGGGTCTGGATCATTCGGACGGGGCGCGACCTTGGCAAGGAGAAGCGGGCGGGGGTCGGCGTCTTGCATCAGGCCGTGGACGCGATAAGTTCTCGTCCATGCACGGTTTTTCCTTCATTTTTGTTTTCATGCTTTCATTTCTCGGCCTGACCCGCGAGGCGGGCGCCCTGTCCGTCGGCGACGAGGCACCGCGCGTCTCCTCGCTTGACCAGAATGGCGCGGAAGTTCAGTTGGCGGACGTCTACGGACAAGGCCCGACGCTCGTTTATTTTTATCCCAAAGCGGGAACGCCAGGCTGCACGGCGCAGGCTTGCTCGTTGCGTGACGCTTTTCCCGATTTCTCCGCGGACGGCATCCAAATTATCGGGGTGAGTGCGGATACGGTGGAGGCGCAGAAAAAATTCGCCGACGCGCAGCAGATCCCGTTCATTTTGTTGGCCGACACGGACCTGTCGGTGGCCAAGGCCTTCGGGGTGCCGACCATTCCCGTGCTCGGAGTGCCCAAGCGGCAGTCCTTTTTGGTCAAGGACGGCAAGATTGCTTGGATGGTGGAGAGTGCGAAGACCGGGGACCATGCCGCGGAAGTGCGGCAGGCCTTGCAGTCGCTTGGTTCCGGGGAAAAATCTTGAGCCTGCATCCGCGCGCGTTACAGTGTGCGTTCACCATGCGAGGGTTGGTAGCTCAATGGTAGAGCAGCGCCCTTTTAAGGCGTTGGTTGTGGGTTCGAGTCCCACCCGACCCACTCGCTTTTCTGAACCTGTAAATCCCCGCGAGGCTAGTGTTTATGCGGCTTCCCAGACTGCGAGTCCTCTCTGCAGGCAGCGGAACATAACGGAATGGAAACGCACGGAAAGTCCGCGAATCTGACAAGTATTTGACAAGTATCCTGAGCCCTTTTTCGCTCCGCGCGCGGCTGGCCTGACCTATCTATTGGCCCTGCGCCGGCTGGCCCGCCTTCAACCCCGCCACAAACGCATTCCAGGCATCTGCCGCCGGCTCCATCTTCGGCATTTCCGTCGGCTGCAATGTGCCCTCAAGCATCAGGGCCTTCTCTGCGGACACGCCAGCTGCGGCCACAAGCGTCCGGGTGTCCATTCCCTCCAGACGACTGAGCAATTCGGCGGTTCCAACCGCAGCGAGCGTTGCCCACTCATCCCTTAGCTGTTTCCTCACCTTCTCATAGTCTGCGGCACGATTGATGCGCAGAGCATTCACTAGGTGGTGGCTCGTCTTGTGCTCTCGGCAGATTGAGCGCACCGAGCGGCCATTAGCCAGTTCGCGCAGGATGGCGTTAGCCTTGCGCCGCGGGATGTTCAGGCCGGTGGCGCGGCGGATCTTCACGGGTGGGATTGTGTCAGTCATTGGCATTCGTTTCAGTTCGCTTTATTTCCGCTGTGCGCTTCGACGTGCGCGGCGGGGCGTCACTATTCATTTCAAAGCACCAAGGGGGGGATTTCTTTACCCAAGACCTATGCGCCCAGCGCCCTCCCTAGGGGAGAGGGCGCATGGGCGCGGTTTAGGTGCGCCCGTGGGCGCGATTGGGCGCGATTGGGCGCATGGGCGCGATTGCTCATTCCTCTTGTCCATGTGCGAGTTTAAAGATGTGTTTTTTGCCGGAGATCTGCCTCTCCAGCTTGCCCTCCTCCAACAACATCTTAATGGCCATGTCGGCTACGCTATGTCTCCCCCCCAAGCCTCTGAGCTCATTCTTGCCGGCCTCGCCGTAGAGTTTCAGGTGCTCCATGATCTTCGCCATGATCACCGTCGGCTTCCAGTCCTCCGGCGCAGTCGGCAGCGCCCACGTTACCTCCGTGCCGCCGAAGTCTTTAGGCGCAAAGTGCAGTTCAAAGGCCGTCGCCCCGATTGCCCCGACTCCGCCATTTCGGTCCTTGGAGATCTTCAGCCGCACGTTGCCCGGCTTGGTCGGCGTGTAGGATTCCCCGAGCACGATCTCATAGCACGCACCGTTGTATCTCCCCATCTTGGCGCCAGAGCCTCTTGCCCAGCGTCCCCTCGTCTCGGCAGACTTGGTGACGTGGTCGGCGATAACGACCGCGCTTCCCGCATCGGTGAATGGCCGCATTCGGTCGTGGAAGAATGCCAGCACGTCGGCCGGCGTGTTCTCGTCGTGACCCTCCCGCGCCAGCGCCTCAGCGAAGCCGTCGAGGATGACCAGCTCGGGCCGCTCGCGCTCGGCCCAGCGATGCGCTTCGGCGTACACCTCCGGCGTTGGGTCCTGCAGGTAGAAAAAGCCCGTGCGCATGGCCTCGCGGCTGATGCCCAGCGACAGGGCGCGAGGGATGATCCGGGCGGGGGAGTCCTCGGGGTCGAGGTAGAAGACCTTGCCGCCCTTCTCCAGCACGGCACCGGCCGCCGCCAGCAGGATGTTGGTTTTGCCCACCGAAGGCTCCCCATGCACCTCATTGATGGCGCCGTCGTAGAACAGGCACCGCCCGGGAAGCACCTCGGCCACCGTTGGCTTGACCAGCTCACAATCGCCGTCGAGATACACCGAGATGTCCACAAATGGTGACTGCAGTTCCGCCATTTCCTCCTCCCGCTCCCATCCGTCGAACACCTCGCTTGGCAGTCGTAGTATTGATGTCGTCGTCATTGTTTTGTCCCCCAGTTCAAATAAAGCAGGCGTTGATGCCTGTCGGTCTCTCGTTTCCACCCAGGCAGCCTCACGGGTTGGCTTGGCCGGAATGTCGCGGGGTCAAGACCCAGACCGCTCGCCATTGTCACCAGCTCGCCCAGGAACGCCTCCGGCGGTCTGTCGAACCATCCGTGGCAAGACTTGTTGCCGGCATCGACAACCGCCCTGAGCGTCAGCCCGCAGCCCTCGCTGAGCCACCGGATGATCGCCAAGCAACCCTCGCGGTTCCGGCGCCGGTCTTCATCGTTCACCTCGTACTGCTGCGACAGAATCTGCGCCTCAGCCTCGGCCATCCTCCCGGCGGCAAGGTCCTGTTTGATTGCTGCCGTTTTCGTCAGTTTCTCGTGCAAGTCGGGGTCGACCGCGTCGCCCTCGACGACAAGAAAGGGCGCCGTGATCACATTGTCAGCCGACCGAGAGACGGCCCCGTTCTTGAAGACGGCGGGACAGACCAGTGGACCGGCTGGCTTTGGGCTTTGGCTCCATTGGCGCGCTGTCTGGAAGTTGGCAGTATGCTCCGGCTTGCCCGATTGGTGCCTCTCTCCGATCCAAATCACCGCATCGTCGGGGAAAATACGCAGGAAGAGGCGATGATCGTCCTCCGGCCGGCCATCGAGTCGCACCGGGCTGGCCTCCCATGCGTCCACCTCGGCCCATGCGAAGCGCTCCAGAATCTTGGTGCGCGCCTGGTTGGCCTTTACTGCCAGTAACGCCTTAGATGCCTCGGCGGTCCTCCGTTGCCCTATCGCTGCCTTGGTGTGCCTCATCTCCTGCGGTGTCGGCGTCCAGCCATCGCTCCTCTCTGCTCTGCCAATGTCGCTGCGCAGTTGCCGGTTGGCGTTTTCGACAGCCGCCGCGCAGCTCGTGTGCAGACATTTGATTGTCGGCGCCCCCGAGAGAAAGACCGCGCAGTCCCTCCTACCGTCGGAGCTGGTATGCAGATGTTGCCCCGGACAGCGGCAATAACCTTGGTCCTCCGCCGCCCAGTTGATCGGCCCGAGCACGAATTCGGCTACATGCTGCCGCAAGCTTGGGTTAAGCGCCGCAGAGCGGTCCTCCCGCGTGGGTGCTTGTCGGAGCGTCTTGATCATCCCAGCACCTCCGCAGCTGTCCTAGTGCTGATGTTGTCGATCGCTTTCATCAGCCGCGAGCGCTCAAAGATTATCCTTCGCCCCAGCCGTATGTATGGAAGCAGCCCCTTGCGCTGCAGGTTGGCCACATGCCGCTGCGAAACGCGCAGCACCTTGGCGACCTCCTCTTGGGTCAAGAATGCGCTGTCCGGCATACTGTGGTCTGCAGTCTTGTCGCTCATGTCCAAAGTATGTTTAAGCGTAAGCCGCCCGATTTTGAGTCTGGCCGCAACCGGGGGTCCGCCTTAATGGCCTCGACCACGTGGTTAACGAACCACCAACGACTTTTGACGAGTTTGACGGCGTCTTTCAGGAGCGCATTGTGGTCCAGCTTGAACTCATCAGCGGCGGCAATGCCGGACTCCAACTTGGCTTCCGCAGCCCCCTTGAGCAGGCCGTTAGCAACCGCGATTTGGACCGCTGCGTAGCTACCAAAGAACTTCTGAAGCACCATCCATCGCACGAGTCGTTGCTTGTCTTTTTCCGTTTGTGGATTCGGACATGGCTTTGCCCGGAAGCTCGCCTTGACTGCCGAGTGCATGGCCCAGTCGCCACCGCAGGCGTATGCCGCTTCGAGTTGTCGATTGCTGAGCCGTTTTGGTTTCGTGCCCTTGGCCTGCACGGATTCTTCATTCTTTTTCATTTCCTACCTCCAACTGTTGGTTTCCTGCCTCAACTGATGACCCCGGGGCTTTAGCGGCCGGGGGCCTCACTGCGTGAATTGTGCGGGATGGGCGCCTCGCGGGCTTGGCGAATTGGCCCGCCAGCGCACGCCGCTTAAAATCAGCAGCCTCTTCTGCCGTAACGTAGATCCGACCCCGGATATTGATTGTTCTGAGCAATCCGTCCCGCCGCCACCTCCACAGGGTCTCGCGCGTGACGTCCATGTCTTCGGCGAATCTATCTTGCGCAAACAGCTCGGCGTCCGAGTTTCGCGCGATCCGCGGTGGCTTCTGGGGCGACGCCGGGGACTTCTTGCGCTCCTCGTTCCGGGACTTCGACGTCCCGTCGTTCGAGACCGCCGACATCGGTTTTCGTGTCGCGAGTGTCCCTGAGCCCTCTACCTACGCCTTGCTTCTCATGACCGGAGCAGGATGGCTGTTGTGGAAGCGCCGGAAGGCTTCTCTTTGATCTTTGGTTCTTTGCCTTTTCCTGTGGTGAGGTGGAAAGCCCGCCACAGGCCAACCTCGCGCAAAGATTTCGCATCCTACTCCCCGACCGCGGCGGCCATGAGCTTGTTAACGCGGCGAGTGTAGTTGGGCCAAGTTGGCGGAAGTTGGTGGCAAATTGTGGCAAAAAA
>CAMBUL010000043.1 GCA_945871065.1 Chthoniobacter flavus
TCGAGGATGAGATGGCTGATGGGCGGAATGGGTCGTTGGCGCCAAGGCTCGAGCATGGCATCCATCTCGGCGGCGGCGCGGCTGACTTGGGTGGAGGTGATTTCCAGCCCGCAGAGCTCCTGGAGGATCTTGGTCACTCTGCGGGTGGAACCGGAGCGGAGCGGAGATAGACTGCCGCAGGCAGCCCCGTAGAGGTGAGCATAGCGAATCAAACGCCTTGGAGATACATTTGCCGTCGCTGCGCTTCGCCCTTCGGGCTGCCTACGGCAGGCCACCTCCCTTCGGTCGGTTCGGCGATGGCCACGATCAGAGCGCGCTCGCTGCGTTGGCCGCGTTGGAGGGCGCTGGGATAGAAGGGCTGATCGCTGTCGCGGACTTGGGGCACGTGCAGTTCGAGCGAGCCGAGCCGGGTGTCGAGAGAGCGTCTTTTGAAGCCGTTGGCGTGGCCGTTGCGGGTGGGGACACGCTGGTAGGGAGCGGCGCCCAAGTGTCGATGGCGCTCGATGAGCATGGCGTGGTTGATCAGGAGCGAGACAGCCTCGGGAAGGCCGTCGAGGCCTCCGGTGAGGATGGTGTTGAGAACTTCATCGGGCAGGCTAATTTGGTTTTGTTCGGTCATGGGTGTGTTCGGTTTTGTTTGGGTTAAAACCAGATCAAACCACCCGTGGCCGGACTTTGTCACGACCCCCACAAAAAGGGCCAAGACGCACTCCGGGTGTTCCTACGGCTCCGCTTCGCTGCGCCTCCGGAACACCCGGAGTGCGTCAGTCAGGCAGAACCACTTTTACAGACAGATTGTTGCACTACCTGGTATTCCATGACCGGCGAATCAAAGCGCGATTTCCCGGCCAGCATCTCGTTCCAATCGGCGTGGTATCCGGAATACAATGCCATCGAAACCTACTTCAGCCGCCTGCACGTCGTGCTCAAGGCCGGACACCCAGTCTGCGATGTGCTGGTCCTCAATCCGGTGGAAAGCGTCTGGGCGCAAATCCGTGTCGACGGCGCGACCTGGTTGCAAACCACCGACCCCGATGTCGAAAAGCTGGAGGAATTTTATCGCCGGGTCTTCGCCGCACTGGCCGAGGCGCAGATCGATTTCGATTACGGCGACGAAGCGCACCTCGCGGAACACGGATCCGTCGATGCTGAAGACGCCACCCTTCATCTCGGGGCCATGCGCTACCGCGTCGTCGTCGTGGCCGGCGCGGAAACCCTGCGCGACACAACCATGCAACTGTTGCGCGATTTCCGCAAAGCGGGCGGCACGGTGGTCTTTGCCGGAAGGCCGCCCACACACGTCGATGCGCTCCCGTCCTCCGAGCCCGCGGCATTCGCCGCGGCCGGACCGAACGTTCCCGAACCCGGCCCCGCGCTGGTGCAAACGATTCGCCAGCACAGTCCGGCCGCGCAAAAACTCGCACTCAGTGACAACGTCGCCGGCCTTTTTGCCCAAGTCCGCACCGAAGATGAGACCTGCACCATGGTGCTGCTCAATCCCTCTGAGACGCGCGCCGTTGAGGCCGTCATGGTCCGTTTGCACCATGCCGGTCCCGTGACCGAACTCGACGCCTTGACCGGACGCGCCACGGCGATCGAGACGGCCGACGAGGGCAGCTTCTTGCGCTGGGAGACCTCGTTCCGCCCCTTGCAGGAACGGATCTTCCTCTGCGGCGCCGCGATACCCGGGGCCAAACCCGCGCGATCGGAGGAATTCACCCGCAGCGAGACCGTCGCGGGAGATTTCGCCTACGAACTGGACGAACCGAACGTCGCCGTGCTCGATACGGCCGAGTTTTCGCTCGACGGCGGACCCTGGGAGGACGCGCGGGAAGTTCTCCGCGTCGAAAAAGCCCTCAGCGAACGCCTCGGCATTCCGCTGCGCGGCGGCGAAATGGTCCAACCGTGGGCCCGCGAGGAATCGCTCGACGCCCAAGGAACTCCGTTGTCTTTGCGCTTCCGCTTCGACGTGGAGAGCCTTCCCCAAGGCCCCGTCAAGTTGGCTCTGGAACAACCGGAGGAATTCACCATTCGCATCAATGGGACAAATCTTCCGTCAACTTCCAGCGACGAGTGGTTCATCGATCCGTCTCTTCGCGTCGTCACATTGCCGCCAGGCGTTTTGCAAAAAGGCCCGAATGTTCTCGAACTGCGCTGCCACTACCGCGAAGGCATCGAACTCGAAGCGGTCTTTCTGCTCGGCGCCTTCGGCGTGCGCCCCGGACCGGGCTCGCACGTAGCGCTGACAACTCTGCCAGCCCGCCTCGGGTTAGGAGACTGGACGCAATCCGGCTTGCCCTTCTACTCAGGTCGGATTCGTCTGAAGATTCCAGTCGGATCCGCGCGGCATCTTGCCCTTTCTCCGCTCGGCGCCGCCACGCTGGTGGTAAAAAACCCCGCCAATGGAAAATCGCAAATCCTGCCCTGGGCTCCCTTCGCCTGTGATCTGGACGGACTGGCCGATGCGCAGGGCCTGGTCGATGTCGAATGGGTCCTGACCCGCCGGAACACCTTCGGCCCCCTTCACCTCGTTCCGATGGATCCGGCTTGGGTGGGACCGACGCAATTCCGCAGCGAAGGCGAGCAATGGTCGGACGACTACCAACTCATTCCCGTCGGGCTGGCCGAGTCGCCCTCGCTGCTGAAGGCATAAGCCTACCGCCCCTCCGCGCCATGCGGATGCGACCGCGTGCAAAAATCCCGGCAAGACTGCACGGCGAAAACCTAATTGACACAGTCTTTGCCAAATGGCAATAGATTTGCCATGAGCATCGCGCTCTCCATCGACAAAGTCGGCCGCGTGGTCCTTCCCAAGGAGGTCAGGACGAGGTTGCATTTGAAGGCCGGCGACATCCTGGACGCGGAGGTCGGCGTTGATGAAGTTCGCTTGCGCACCCGCCACGCGGCCTTGGCCGGCCTGCGGAAAGCGGGAGGACGCCTTGTTTGGGATGCTCCCGGGGCGACGGTATCGATCGCCGAAATCGAAGAGGCGATCGGCCGCGGACGCTCCGAGCGCGACGCCCGGTCGGCAGGACTGTGAGGGTTTTGTGAGAGTCTTCTTGGACACCAACGTCTTGCTGGCGGCCTGCGTGCGCCAGCATCCCCATTTTTCAAGGGCGGATGAGGTCATGCAACGCTGCGTGGCCAAAAAAGACGAAGGCATCGTCCACACGCACAGCCTCCTCGAATTTCATTCGGCCATCACCCAGCTTCCCAAAGGCTTGGCTGTGCCTCCCTCGCAGGTGCCGGACCTGCTACAGCAGGGCGTTCTGGTTTGCGTTCGCTTGGTGGCGCTCCCGGCCAAAGACTTGGTCTCGGTGGAAAGGCGCGCGGGCGAAAAAGGACTGATCGGCGGCATCATCTACGACTTCTTCCACCTTTGCGTCGCTGTGAGGGAAGGCGTAGACCGGTTTTATACCTTCAACACCGCGCACTTTCGATCCATCGCCGAACCCGATTTCCGCGATCGCATCGTCGCGCCCTAAGCGGGCTAACTCCCGCTGCCATCCGCGCCTGGCCCGGCAGCCCGCCGTGCGTCCAAAGCCACTTGGATTTCCCGCACCCGCGCCCGACTCAGCCCGTAGCGGCTGAAGGCGATCATCGCCGCGACGATGCAGGCGCTGGGGAAAAGAGCGATGAACAGCCGCAACCGCGTCAACGCTTGCGGCGTCATCGAGTCCGACCCCGCATCGTAGCCGATGAAGGCCAGCACATAGCCGAAAGTGAAAGCAATCCCGGTGAAGGCCAGCTTGATGATGAAACCGTAGAAAGCGGAAAAGATTCCCTCGCGCCGGTAGCCGTGCTGCAAGTCGTCCTCGTCGCAAATGTCGGCGAGAAATGAACCGCCGAGCAGCCAGACCGCGCTCATGCCGGCACCGACAAAGAGTGCGAGGATCAATTGCAGGGCCGGCCAGCCGGGGCGAAAAAGAAACCACGAGCACACGATGGTCACGGCCGCCAGCGCCATGCCCGACATGATCACGGTCTTTTTGTCAAAACGGCGCACGAGCAAGGGGACGGCAAACGTGCCGGCCAGCGAGGCGATACCCTGGGCGGTGCCGTAAAAGCCGGTCCACGTCGCGCCGGCGCTTTTGTCCCCGCCGAAGAGGTAAAAAATATTGGCATAAGTCGCCAACACGCCGATGAAGGACATGCCGGCAATGACAAAGAAAATCATCAGGCAAAGAATGCGGAACGAGCGGTTCTGCAGGGCCAGCCTGCCCGAGTGCAACAAGTGGAGCTGCGCCTGATCGTGCACCTTGAGTCTTTCGCGGGTGAACAACGCCGCGGGGAGAGCCGTGAGGAGCACGACGACCGCGAGGGCCCACGCCACGTAGCGGATGCCGAGCACCTCGATTTTGACGCTGTCGTCGGCCGCCATCTGCGCCATGGGCTGGAAGAGAAAACCATACCATGCCGATTTCCCGGACTCGACGTAGCCGCGGACGAACTCCCCCGTGCTCAAACAGATTTTGTAGAGCCACGGAACGCCGAAGCTTGCGGCCGAGGCAAGGATCATCCGGTATTTCTGCACATCGGCCCGCTCGTCGTAATCCGAGGTCAGTTCCAGCCCCAGCGCGTTGTAGGGCACGGAAAAAATCGTATACATCAGATAGAAGAACGTCCCCGTCGCGACGGCAAAGGCGAAGAGCGCGGCGCTCCCCCAATACGGCGAAGCCATGTAGGAGATCCCGAAACCAAGCGCCATGAGGAATGCACCGGCGAAGACAAACGGACGGCGCCGTCCGAAGCGGCTCCGGCTGTTGTCCGAAATATTGCCCATCACCGGATCGGAAAGCGTGTCGATCAACCGCGGGATGGCGGCCGCCCACCCGATGAGGACGGAACTCATCCCGAAACCGATATTGTAGATCGGGACAAACAGACTGTTCAGCCCGTTGGTCGCAACTTGGTCGCTGAACCCACCCATGCCCCAGGCAATCTTCTCCCGCACCGGCAGACGAGCGGAGCGGCTTGATGGCGGTTGGTCCATGTGGGGGAATCTATCGTGGGTTAACCAGGAAGCTCTCAACGTGAAGACCATGCGGACGAGTGAAGACTACCCGGCAACTAACCGCAAAGAGTTGAGCACACTCTCCTGAACTCCGCCCGGCTAAAACGGACAAACAACAGCACAATCCTGCCAAGGCACCAGTCCGGCCGACCTTCCAGGCGGGAGCAGCGGCGCCCAAGTGCTTCCACCATTTTCCGGAAGGATTGGGTAGCCCGCGTCGCCACGCTGCAGCGCGGATGACTCGAATGTCGCACCCAAATTCGGGAAAGACTTGACGTTGAAACAGCGCAACCGAGAGAAGAGGAAGTGATCCGCAGGCTCTGCACCCCGCGGCTCATACCAAGAATATGGAAAAGCATCCCCTCCGCGTCGGCTTGTTCGGCATCGGCCTCGAGGCTTATTGGCCGCAATTCGAAGGTCTGAAGCCGAAACTCGAAGGCTACCTCCAGCAAGTGGCGAAAAAGATCGGGCGGCCCGGCGTCGAAGTCTGCAATCTCGGCCTCGTCGATTCGCCGGAAAAAGCGATGGAAGCCGGACATGCTTTCCGTCGCGCCGATATGGATGTCATTTTCCTGCACGTCACGACCTACGCGCTAAGTTCGACGGTCTTGCCCGTCGTGCAACGGGCCAAAGTCCCCGTCATCATCCTCAACCTGCAACCGGTCGCCGCGCTCGACTACAAGGCGTTCAACAAAATGGGCGACCGCACGAAAATGACCGGCGAATGGCTGGCCCATTGCGGCGCCTGTCCCGTGCCGGAGATCGCGAACGCCTTCAACCGCGCGCGCATCGGGTTCCATCAGGTCACCGGCACCCTGCAACCCGGCGATCCGGCTTGGCAGGAGATCGACGATTGGATCGAAGCCGCGCGTGTGGCGAACACCATGGCCCACAACCGACTCGGGCTCATGGGCCACTACTACAACGGCATGCTCGATATCCACACGGATACCACGCGCCAGATCGCCTATTTCGGTGGACACCTCGAGATCGTCGAAGTCGAAGAACTTGCCGCAATGCGCCGCGGAGTCACCGCCGCAGAAACGCAAGCTAGGCTCGCCGAATTCCGCCAAACCTTCGACATCCAACCCGACTGCGCCCCGGTCGAACTCGAACGTGCGGCGCGCACTTCGGTAGCGTTGGACAAACTCGTCGCCGCGAAAAATCTCGGTTCCCTCGCCTACTACCACATGGGCACGGGCAACGAGGAGCACGAGGACGTGATGAGTTCGGTCATCCTCGGCAACTCGCTGCTCACCGCCCGCGGCATCCCCGTGGCCGGCGAATACGAAGTGAAAAATGCGCAGGCCATGAAGATCATGGACAGCTTCGGCGCGGGCGGTTCGTTCACCGAATACTACGCAATGGATTTCGACGACGACGTCGTGCTCATGGGCCACGATGGACCGGGCCACATCAAGATCGCCTCGGGCCAAACCAAAGTGCGCCCACTGGAAGTCTATCACGGCAAGGTTGGCAAAGGACTTTCCGTCGAGATGAGCGTGCAGCACGGACCAGTCACACTCCTCTCCGTCGTCGAGTATGCCGATGGTTCACTCAAACTGCTCGTGGCCGAAGGCGAGTCCGTGGCCGGCCCGATCCTCGAAATCGGCAACACCAACAGCCGTTACCGTTTCCCCATCGGTGCACGTGCTTTCGTCGAACGCTGGAACGCCCAAGGCCCCGCGCACCACTGCGCGGTCGGCGTCGGTCATCTTGCAGATCGTATAACCAAGCTCGGCGCACTCCTCTCGATGGACGTAGTCCGCGTGTGCTGATCAGGATACGCGCGCTGCTAAAACTCCCCCAGCCGTGAACCTCGCCCTCGGAGTCATCCTGCACTGGATCGGCGGTTTGGCCGCCGCAAGTTTTTACATTCCCTACCGCGCGGTGCAGCGCTGGTCCTGGGAAACGTATTGGCTGGTTGGCGGATTTTTCAGCTGGATCGTTGCGCCTTCGCTCATCGGAGCACTGCTCGTCCCCGATCTTTACGGTCACATCGCCGCGGCACCACGCTCTGCGATCTTCTGGGCTTATTTCTTCGGCGTTTTCTGGGGCATCGGAGGCATCACCTTCGGCCTCACCATGCGTTACCTCGGCATCGCGCTCGGCATGGCCGTCGTGCTCGGGTTCTGCGCCGCCTTCGGCACGCTCATGCCGCCGATCTTCGCGGGGGAATTCGGAACATTGCTTGCCTCGACCTCGGGCCTCACTGTCCTGGCCGGCGTGGCCGCGTGCCTGCTCGGCATCGGCGTCAGCGGCGCGGCGGGCATGTCGAAGGAATCGGAGCTTTCAGACGAAGAGAAACTCGCCGCGGTCAAAGAGTTCAATTTCAAGAGAGGCATGCTCGTTGCCGCGTTCTCCGGCGTGATGAGCGCGTGCTTCGCTTACGGTCTCGCGGCCGGAAGACCGATCGGTGAAATCACACTGCAAGCGCTTGAGGCGTCCGGCGGCAGCCCTCTCTGGCAAAACCTTCCCGTGCTCGTCGTGGTGCTCTGGGGCGGATTCACCACCAATTTTCTTTGGTGCGTGGCGCTCAATGTCCGCAACCGCTCCACCCACCAATACCTCAACACGAGTCCCTCGCATCTCGCCGAAATGGGCGCGGCGGAGGCGGTGATGATGTCGGACGCCCCGGAGATCGCAGCCAACCGCGAAGCCGCCGCCCACGGCTCCTCGACCGGCCCAGTGCGTCCGGAGGGACCCGCACCGCTCGTGCGCAATTACCTCCTCTGCGCCCTCGCCGGGCTGACGTGGTATTTGCAGTTCTTCTTCTACAGCATGGGCGAGACCAAGATGGGAACTTATGCCTTCTCCAGTTGGACGCTGCACATGGCCTCCATCATCATTTTCAGCACGCTGTGGGGACTGGCGCTCCACGAATGGCGCGGTTCGAGCCGCCGGACGATGACCCTCGTGGCGCTCGGCCTCTTCGTGCTCATCGCATCGACCATTGTCGTCGGCTACGGAAATTACCTTGGGGGAAGTGCCTCGAGCCACTGATCACCAGCGGAAACTCTGCACAGTTTCCGGATGCGCAAGTGCAGAACATGAGTCAAACTACATCAGGGGATAGACGGTATCGGCGAACTGTGACTCGACGGCGTGCCGAAATGGAAAGGCACTTGGGGAACTCCCGGTTCGGGCGCAGCTTACGAGACCTCCACGATCTCCGGAGCAGGAACATTGACGGTGACAGCAGGTTCCTAGCCGGGCTAAGCGGGTTGGGGCCTGGCAGGCCGGCTTAGGCGACGCGACCGCGGGCCGCGGCGCACCGGACAGTGATCCGGACAACGACATGCTGGCCAATGCACTTGAGCGGATCCTCGGCGGAAACCCTCTGACATCGGACTCTGCCATTTGTTCGCCACAAGCCTCCGTGGTCGGCAACAAGCTCGTCATCACCTTCTCCCGCAACGACGACTCCGAAGTGTCCGCACCGCGCCGCGTCGAATGCGGCACGCACTGGGAAATATGGAGCGAGGTGGCGGTCGGCGCCACGAGCTCCGTCCTCGGCAGCAATGGCATTGTCGTCGCCATCGAGGAAAACGGTTCCGCGCCGGACTCGGTCGCCGTCACCCTGCCCTTCTCTCTCAGCACACAGCCGCGCCTCTTCGCACGACTGAGAACGGTGTTGGATTAAGCGCTTATTGCATCGTCCCAGAATATCAGGTCCATCGCCGAATATCGCCGCGGCTGACCCGGTAGCGAGCATTGATTTCCTCCCAGCAACGATCGGCGGACAACTCTCCGCGCAAGTATTGTTGCAGGGGAACTCCAGCCTCCTCCTGCAATGGTACATAGCCGTCGTAGCGCGGCCGTATGAGACAGTCTTCCTGATCGTGCCTCGCCTCCCGGAAAAAGCCGCCAGCAACCGAATCGAGTGCGGTATCAGTCCAAGCTTCGCGGCGAGAGGGTTGTCCGCCGGATAGTGTGTAAATGCCGGCCTGGATGGCAGCACTCCCGGTGAAGAGCGCATAATCGAGCGCGCGAGCTACGTCCGGGCACCGCTTCGACAACGCGATGCCCGTGCCGCCGACGATGCTGCGCAACGGACGTCCGTCATCGAGACGCGGCAACGGGCCGTAGCGCAACGGACGGTCGGTAAACGATGGACGACAATAATTCCCGTAGCTGTAGGCAAAGGCGCAATGCGCGATGTCGTCCGTGCGCGTCATGAGTTCGGCGATGGCGATGGGATTCCAGTCGTAGATCTGCGCCGGCATTTTTTCGGCGAGGCGCCGCAGGAGCTCCATGGCGCCGCGGCCGCAGGTTTCGTCGCAAATGAGCTCGGGCTCGGCGGCAATTTCCCCGCCGAGCGCGGCGACGAGCATGGACCAGTTGAGGAAAAGGTCCGCCGGAAAACCGGGCATGACGGCCTGGCCCGCATCGGCCAGCGCCAGCAGCTCGCTCCACGTTTCCGGAAATTTCTGACCGTGCGCCTCGAGCAAGTCCGGACGGCAACTCGGCGTCGGTGTGGCCGCGTCGATGGGAATGCCCAGCAGTTTTCCTCCGTAGAGATAGCTTGTGAAGCTCGGCCCGATGGAATTCTGCTCGAGATCGGCACACTGCGCGGAGGAGAGCAATGGTGCCAAGTCATGGACCAGATCGCGGGCAAAACAGAAGCCGGCCCACGGATGATCGATGACGATGAGGTCGAAACTTTGCGCGAGAGCATCGATGGGCAGATGACCGAATTCGTGCAGCGAACGCTTCTCCCAAAGAATGCGAACGCCGGTATGCAGTTCCTCGTAGCGCTGGGCGGTCGCCACCAGCGGCGGCAAGGCGCGGCTGTGGTTCCACGTGATGCCGGTCAGTTCAAGCACGCGCAATACGACCTCACGTAAAAACCTTGACCGGAAGATTGGTCTTGGACGATTCGACGGCCGCTTCGATTACTTGCATGGCGGCGAAGCCGAGTCGTCCGTCGGACCCGTTGGGGACCAGCCCGAGCGCCGCATCGACAAAATTGTCCAGCGGGCCACGGTCCGGATAGGTGCGTTCGGCGGGAATCGGCGGCAGCACGCGGCGCTCGCCCTCGGAGGGAACAAAGACCGCCTCACCCTTCCACAATTCGAGGAGCACGATGCCTTTGGTCCCGAAGACGCGCACCTCGTAATTGCGTTCGGAGAGAGGCGTAGCCCCGGTGCTGGCGATGGAAACCAGCGCGCCGTTTTCCATCGTGACGGTCAGGGCGTCGTAGATATCGTTGATTGATCCCGCGTAGTCGAAGCGCGCGTAGACCTCGCTCGGGCGCAGACCCGTGAGAAAGGTCAGGTAAGCCGCGGCGTGGGAAATCTGGCAATAGATCTGGCCTCCGCCCGCGATGGCCGGGTCGTTGTAGGAGCCGTGGCACGGCTCGATATAGACGTCCGCCTGCCCGTGCGTCGGCGTGGTGTTGATCCCCATGAGCAATTTGTCGATCGGGTTGGTCATGAGGAGGGAAATCATGCGGATCTCGCCGAGATCCCCGCGACGGATCATCTCGCGCACCTCGATGCCGTGGGGCGTGAAATGCCACGGGCAACTGATGAGCAACTGCACGCCCTTGGCCTCAGCCAATTCGCAAAGCTCCTTGGCTTCGGAGGCGGTAAAAGTCATCGGCTTTTCGATGAGGACATGCTTGCCGCGTTCCAGCGCGGTCTTGGCCTGCGCGTAATGCATGTTCGGCGTGGTGGCGATGACCACCGCATCGAGTCCCGGCAAGTCGAGCAACGCAACCGGATCAGTCAGCGCATGTTTGGCACCGAAATCCTTCGCCACTTTGTCGGCTTTGGACTGCGAGCGGGATTGCACGGCGAGCAATTCGGCACGCGGGTGAGCGAGGATCGCGGGGATGTGGGCGAAGGTCGCCCACCAACCGGCCCCGATAACGCCGATGCGCAGGGGGGAGGCATCCTTCATGCCAGGGTCTGGTAGGGCTTGAGCTTGTCCCGGTTCAACTCGACGCCGAAGCCAGGCTTGTTCGGATCGAGGGTGACGTGCCCGTTCACCGGCAATGGTTCGCCGATGATCGTGTCAAAGATCGGATGCAGCTCGCGTCCTTCGCCCGTCGAGAGGAACTCGGCATAGGGGCTGTTCGAATTGCTCAGGACGAAGTGGTAGTTGTAGACCGACGCTCCGTGCGGGATGACCGGCATATCGTAAGGTTTCGCCATGGCCGCGATGCGGCGCGTCGGGGTGAGGCCGCCGCACCACTGAATCTCCGGTTGGATGATATCCGTGGCGCGCCGGGCGATGATCTCGTGGAACGCTTTGTAGTGATACTCGAGGTTGCCTGTGGCCAGCTGGATCGGCGCGATGCGCTCGCGCAGATAGGCGTTTTGTTCGGTGGCCCAGCCGTTCTGTAACGGATCTTCGAACCACTTCACGTCATAAGGACGGATCCGCTCGGCAAGTCGGGAGGAAAACTCGACATCCCACGAGAGGTAGCAGTCGATCATGATCTCCATGTCGTCACCGAGGTCGGAGCGTAGCTTGGCGATAAGGTTCTCCATGTTCTTCAGCCCCTCGCGCCCGCTCTCCACGCCCCAAGGGGCGGCGATCTTCACGCCGAAAAATCCGCGGTCTTTCCAATGCTCCGCGTAATCCGGGTGGATCGTTGCATAGCACGGGATCGAGTCCTTCGTCTGCCCTCCGAGCAGCTTGTAGACGGGGATCCCGAGGGAACGCGCCACGAGATCGTAGAGCGCCAGATCTACCCCAGCCATGGCCATGTTGGTGATGCCGCCCAGACCGTAGGGCATGGTCGAGCGGTTCATCTGATCCCAGATCAGTTCAATGTTGAACGGATCCTGTCCGATGAGGAAGCGCCGGAAATGCTGATCGATGACCGCGCAGGAGAACGCACCGCCGCCGTAGTTCACGCACGATCCGGTCACGCCCTCGTCGGTTTCGATTTCAATGGCGTATGGATCCTGACCCGGACCCATCCACAGCGAACGGATGCGGGAGTATGCCGGGTGAACGGACATCGGGTTGGAAATGAGCGTACGCGCCTGCCATCCCCCTCCCCAGTATTGCGATTCGCCTTGGGCCGCGCCGCGCGCCCCCGTGTCCCCGCTGCTGATGGTGTAGAGCTTGATTCCGGTGATTTTCATCGTGGAGCTAAAATGGAGCCGCGAAGTTCATCTGACGAAGGATTCGGGTTTTGATTTTGCGACAAACTATGCTTGGATTCCGACAACCCGCCTGCTCGCATGCCAGCCGACTCGTTCCACTACCCACCGCTCGACGCCACGGCGCTTCGTGCGGGCTGCTGCCTCACTTCCATCGGTGCGCTTACCTACCAACCGGGCGAACGCTACCCGCAGGGTGGGCACCCGCGCGATTTCGACTTCCGTTGGCAACGCGGGCGAAAACTCTCCGACTTCGCCCTCGTGGTGATCACTGCGGGGCGCGGTCAATGGGAAGCGGAGACCGGCGGACGACAGCGCGTGGCGCCCGGGGACGCGTTCTTCCTCGTGCCCGGCGGTTGGCACCGCTACCGGCCCGAATCAGCGGCCGGATGGACGGAGAAGTGGATCTGCGTGCAAGGCGCGTCAGTGCACAGCCTCGTCGCCACGGGATTGCTGCCGGGTCAGTGCCTGCACCTGCGAGAAGGATCAAGAGATGGGATGGTCCCGCGCATCGACCGCCTGCTGCGCGATGTTGCGGCCAGCCCCGGACTGAACAGACCCTCGTGGGGGCTGCGCGCTTTGACCGTCATGCTCGAGTGCTTCCAATCCGAAGCTCCTGCAGAGGCACCGGCAGGCCGCTCTGGCGGCGCGGAAGCAGCCATGCGCTTCATCCGCGAAAACGCCCACCGCCCCATCGGAGTGCGGGAGGTGGCGGCAGAGTGCGGATTGGAGCGCCGCACCCTCGAACGCCGGTTCCGTAGCGCGGGTCTGCCCCCGGTCGGACGCAGCATCATCCTCCAGCGCATCGCCCGGGCCGAGCAGTTGCTGGCCGAGACCGGGATGCAAATAAAAGAGGTCGCCTATGCCAGCGGCTTCGGCAGTCCGCAACGGATGATCTACGACTTCCGGCGTGTGCGCGGCACCACCCCAGGAAGCCTCCGCACCGGCAATTCGGTTTGACACAGCAGCCCGGCGGCTCAAATCTGGGAGTTTGCAATTTGCGACAGTCCCCGCCGTGAAACTTTCCTGCGCCGATTTCACCTTTCCCCTGCTCCCGCACGAGGACGTGCTCGCACTCGTTCGCCTGCTCGGGCTCGACGGCGTGGATCTCGGCATCTTCAGCGGAAGATCGCATTGGACGCCGGAAATGATTTTGCCGGACGTGCCCGCGGCAGCGCAGCGTTTGAAAGCCTCACTCGATCGTCACGATCTGGTCGCGTCCGACGTTTTTCTGCAAACGGGAGCCGAACCACCCCTGCGCGCTGCCAACGATCCCGATACATCGATCCGCCAAGCCAACCGCGAAACCTTCCTCGGCATCCTCGATTTTACCGTCCGTCTCGGCGCAAAGCATCTCACGGGTCTTCCCGGTGTCTGGCATGAAGGCATCGACCAAAGCGCCGACTGGACCCTCGCCATTGACGAGGCCCGCTGGCGCAAAGCCGAAGCCGCCGGCGCCGGCTTGGAATACGCGGTGGAGCCCCACGTCGGATCCCTCACCCCCGATCCTGCTTCGGCTCTGCGCTTCGCACAGGAGACAGGAGCCACACTGACACTCGACTACGGCCACTTTGTTTACCAAGGCATGGCGCCCGATACGGCTGATGTCCTTTTACCGCACACCTCGCACTTCCACGCTCGCGGCGGCGCGAAGGGACAACTGCAAAGCACGATGAAGGATAACATCATCGATTTCATTGCCATCCACGACGCCCTGCAAAAGCGCAACTACCCCGGCTGGATGTGCCTCGAGTATGTCTGGGTCGATTGGGAAGGCTGCAACCGGACGGACAATGTTTCGGAAACCATTCTTCTTCGCGACCTACTCCGCACCCACCCGGCCAACGGCCGCAACCAAACTGCCTGATTCATGTCGTCATCTCCACCACACCCCGATTGGAAAGAGCAAACCGCCGTGATCAGCGGCGGAGCCGACGGACTCGGCTTGGCCGTGGCGAAGCGTCTGGCCGAACGCGGCGTGCGCTTGGTCCTTCTCGACTTCAATCAGGACGCGCTGAACAAAGCCCGCACGATATTCGGATCCGGCACGATCACGGCGTGCGTCGATGTGACCGACCACACCGCGGTGCGGCGGGCGATCGATGAGGCTGCCGAGCAGACCGGACGTATCGACATCCTCGTCAATTGCGCGGGCATCACGGGCCAGACCAACCTCAAGAGCCACGAAGTCGATCCGGCCGATTTCGACCGCGTCATGCGCGTCAATGTCAACGGCTGCCTCAACACCTTCCAGGCCGCCATCCCCCACATGCTCAAGCGCAACTACGGTCGTGTGCTTCATTTTGCTTCCGTCTCCGGAAAGGAAGGCAATGCCGGCATGCTCGCCTATTCCACTTCGAAGGCCGCGGTCATCGGCATGACCAAAGTCCAGGGCAAGGAATACGCGCAGACCGGCATCACAGTGAACGCGCTGGCCCCCGCCGTTATCTTCACGGAGATGGTGGCCAAAATGCCGCCCGAACAGGTCAAATACATGACCGACCGCATCCCCATGGGCCGCTGCGGCACCAAGGATGAAATCGCCGCCATGGCCGAGTTCATCGTCTCGCCGGAAAACTCCTTCGTCACCGCCTTCACCTTCGACCTGACCGGCGGCCGCGCCACTTACTGACCAACAACACTATGCACATCATCCGATACCAAGACACCGCAGGAGCCATCCACTTCGGCTCGCAAAAATCTGACGGCACCTCTCTTCGCTGCACCGGCGACCTTTACTCCGGCTTGCGCGAGACCAACGAGAAGGCCGACATCGCCAAGCTGCTCGCCCCTCTTGAGCCCAGCCAGATCCTCTGCATCGGTCTCAACTACCGCCACCACGCCGCCGAGTCCGGCCTGCAACCGCCCGAGCGTCCGATCCTCTTCACCAAAGGCATCAACACCGTGCAGAACCCCGGTGACCCCATCGAGATTCCCGTCACCGCCGCGAGCAGCGAGGTCGATTACGAGTGCGAGCTGGCCGTGGTCATCGGCAAACCCTGCCGCAACGCCAAAGCCGCCGACGCGCTGTCTTACGTGCTCGGCTACACCTGCGGCAACGACGTCTCCGCGCGCGACTGGCAATTGAAGTGGGGCGGCGGACAGTGGTGTCGCGGCAAAACCTTCGACACGTTCTGTCCGCTCGGACCGTGCCTCGTCACCACCGACGAAATCCCCGATCCCCAGACGCTGAAAATCCGCACCCTCCTGAACGGCACCGCCGTGCAGGATTGGAATACAAATGACATGATCTTCAGCGTCGCGCAAATCATCGAGTTCCTCAGCGCGAGCAACACCCTGCCGCCCGGCACGGTCATCCTCACCGGCACTCCCCACGGCGTGGGCATGGCGTCCAAGCCGCCGCGCTGGCTCAAACCCGGCGACACCGTGACGATCGACATCGAACGCATCGGCCAGCTGACCAACCCCGTCGTCCTCGAAACGCCCCGTCCGTGAAAACACTCGTCTGGACCGCGCCGCGGGTCATGGCCCTGGACGAACGTCCGGTGCCGGACCCGGGTCCGGACGAGGTCCTCGTCCGGGTGACCTACGCCGGCATCTGCGGTTCGGAACTCAACGGCTACCTCGGACACAACTCACTGCTCGTTCCCCCGCTCGTCTTCGGCCACGAGTTTTCCGGGGTCATCGCCGCCCTCGGTTCGCGCGTCGGCGCGGACTTTCCCCACCTGCTCGAGGGGCGGCCGGTGACCGTCAATCCGCTCGCCGGTTGCGGACATTGCCCGCACTGCGTTGAGCGCCAACGCAACCGCTGCGCTACGCGCAAATTGATCGGCGCACACTTTCCCGGCGGCTACGCCGAATACGCCGTTGTGCCCGCGGCCAATGCTATTCCCCTGCCGCTGCGCATGACCGCACGCACCGGCGCCCTGACCGAACCCGCCTCCGTCGGCTTCCGCATCGGCGAACTTTGCGGCGAAGTGATGAACGAAGATGTCTTCGTCGCCGGGGCGGGACCGATCGGTCTGTTCGCCATGCAGGCATTGCGCCTGCGCGGCGCCGCGCGTCTTTTCATTTCCGACACGCACCCGGCACGATTGGCCATGGGAGAAGCGCTCGGCGGCATCCCCGTCGATCCACGGTCCACCGACGTCATCGCACTGATCCGCGAAGCCACCGGAGGCCGCGGCGTGGCCGCCGCCGTCGATGCGGTCGGCATAGAGGCCACCCGCGAGCAGTGCGTGAAAGCCACCCGCATTGCCGGCACGGTCGTGCTGTCCGGCTTGCACGACGAAACCGGACCCTTCCCCGCCGCGGACATTATCCGCCGCGAAATCATCGTGCGCGGTTCCTACTGCTACTCCGACGAGGATTTCCAAAACACCCTCGGCCATCTCGAGACCGGCGCGATGCGACTCGACCCGTGGATCGAAGAAGCGCCGCTCGAGGAAGGCGGTGTATGGTTCGAACGCCTGCTCTCCGAGCCGGGCAATGTCTCGAAAGTGCTCCTGCGCCCTTAGCACAGTCTCCATGGATCATCCGGAAATCCTCCTCAAACTTTCCTGCCCCGACCGCGTCGGGCTTCTGGCCGAGGTCACGGGATTCTGCGCCGCACGATCGCTCAACCTGCTCGAAGCCCACCAATTCACCGACAACGAAGCCGGATGGTTCTTCACGCGCTTGCGCCTCCAGCCGGTCGGCGACTTTGCCGGGATGAAAACTTTGCGTGAAAATCTTGCCTCCTTTGCCTCCAAGCTCGAAGCGGAATGGACCCTGCGCGAACGAACCACGCGTCCGCGTGCCGCGGTTCTCGTCAGCCGCGAAGGTCACTGTCTCGCCGACTTGCTTTGGCGCTGGCGGTCGGGTGATCTCGACATGGACCTCGTCGGGGTCATAGGCAACCACCGCGATCTCGAACCCGTGGCCCGCCGCGAGGGCGTGCCCTTCGTCCACCTTCCGGTGGAACCCGGCGACCGTGCCGCCGCTTTCGCCGCCATCGAACGGCAACTCGACGAGTGGCGCACCGAAGTCGCCGTGCTGGCCCGCTTCATGCAGATCGTTCCTCCCGACCTCTGCGCCCGCTGGTCCGGACGCATGATCAACATCCACCACTCGTTCCTACCCGCCTTCGCCGGGGCGCAACCTTACCGGCAGGCGCACCTGCGCGGGGTCAAACTCATCGGCGCGACCTGCCACTACGTCACAGCCGAGCTCGATGCTGGTCCGATCATCGATCAGGAGGTCACGCGCGTGGAGCATTTCCATTCGTTGCCCGATCTCGTGCGCCTCGGACAGGACTGCGAGCGCTTGGCCCTCTTCCGCGGCCTGCGTTACCACATCGAAGAGCGCGTCTTCGTGCACGGCGAGCGCACCGTCGTTTTCCGAGACTGACCTTCCAACAAACCCCAACACCCATCAACACATCCATGAAAACACCATTCCGTAACACCGTGGTCGGGAGCTATCCCCGGCCGGAATCCGTCGAAGACACCATGAAGCGTCCCACGTGGGGCGAGAAGGAAGTGGACGACTACATCCGCTGGGCGGCGAAGGACCAATCCGACCTCGGACTCGACATGATCACCGACGGTGAAGGCTACCGCGAAAACATGTATTACTTCTACCAGAAGCGCGTCGACGGTGTGACCTTCGAGAACATGGTGCAACAGACCTTTGGCGGCGCAGGTTTCGCCATCGAGTGTCCGCGCCTCGTCGGTGAAATCACCAACCCGCGCTTCAATCTCGCGCACAATTGGAAATTGGCCCGCGAGACAGCACCGGACGGCGTGGAGGTGAAGCAGACGGTCACCGGCCCGCACGTCATCACACGCTTCACGGTCAACGAACGCCCCGACCTCTACCCCGACGCGCAAGCCGTGTGCCGCGCTTGGGCCAAGGTGCTTGTCGAGGAACTCAAAGAAGTCGTCGATGCCGGTTGCCGCTTTATCCAGTTCGACGAGCCGATGTGGACCGAGTCGCCGCAGGACAGCGTGTGGTCGGCAGAGATCCTCAACGAAATGATGGACGAACTCGGCCACCACGTCCGCTACGGCCTCCATGTTTGCGGCGGTAACCCGCGCCGCAAGCGCGTCTACTTCACCAAATACACGGATCTTGTCCCGGCTTTCTCCACGGTGAAAATCGACGAGGTGTCACTGGAGCACTGCACGCTCTCCTACGACCTCATGGATTTGTGGAAGGACTGGAAATTCCAGGGCGACTTGGCACTCGGGGTCATCGACCAACGCAGCGACGCATTGGAATCGGTCGATGAAGTCTGGCGCCGCGTCCAGCCCGCGCTGAAGCATTTCCCGCCCGAGCGCCTCGTGCTGACCAGCGAATGCGGCTTCGGCCACGTCCCGCTCGACATCACCCACGCCAAACTCGGCCGCCTCGTCGAAGCCTCCCACCACTTCCGCAAAAAGCACGGCGGCTGACACCAAGTCACTGCGGGAACAATGCGGGGACGGTCAGTCCAAGAGGAACACCTCGGCGTGTTTCGGAGGCAACACCACGTCCCGCCAGCGGGTGCTTGACCAGTCATAGTATCATATGATACTATCGAAACATTGAAGCCGCCTTTTCATATCACTGGTGAAATCCTCGATCGGATCGCCAAAATCGAGCGCTTGATCGGGCGGGTTGACAGCCTGGATCAACCCAGACCGCAGCCCCACCTCAGAAAATCGAACCGGGTCCGCACTGTCCAAGGCAGTCTCGCCATTGAGGGGAATACTTTGAGTCTGGATCAAGTCACTGCCCTGCTCGAAGGCCGGAGGGTGATCGGCCGGAAAAACGAGATCAAAGAAGTCCTCAACGCCGTCGAAGTCTACCGGCGGATGCACGAATTCAAGCCCTTGTCTGGCCGGTCCCTGCTCAAGGCGCACCGCATCATGATGGGCGGCCTGTTGCCCTCGGCGGGCCGATGGCGCGCGGGCCATGTCGGCATCATCCAAGGCTCGAAAGTCTCCCACGTCGCGCCGCCGGCGGACCGCGTGCCGCACCTGATGGAGAACCTCTTCAAGTTTCTGCGCACGGACCCCAGCCACCCCCTGATCAAGAGCGCCGTCTGTCATTACGAGCTGGAGTTCATCCATCCCTTTGCCGACGGCAACGGCCGGATCGGGCGGTTTTGGCACAGCTTGCTGCTCACGCACTACCATCCGATCTTCGAGTTCACGCCGGTCGAATCGCTGATCAAAGAACATCAGCGCCGATACTATAAGGTGCTCGGCACTTCGGACCGCGCAGGCCATTCGACGGCCTTCGTCGACTTTTCGCTGGAGATGGTTCATCAGGCGCTGGACGGCCTGGTTGATGCCATCCGCCCCGAACCCTCCACCGCGAAAACCCGGCTGGAGCGGGCTCGGACCGAGTTCGGCCAAGTGCGATTCTCGCGCAAGGACTACATGAAGCTGCACAAAACGCTCTCCACCGCCACCGCCAGCCGCGATTTGAAGGCCGGCGTGGACGCCGGGACATTGTCACGGCAGGGCGACAAAGCCGCGGCGGTTTACCGGTTTCGCGGATAAAGCGAAAAACGCTCCCCGCAACGCGCCACCCAACCCACCCTCACCGGATCCCGCCGCACCGTCCGCCAATTCGTCGCCGCCCAAGGCGCCAGCTTCCTCGGACGCGGGGGATGAGATGGCCACAGAAGCACATTTTGCACGTTTATCGTCCTGTTTTGCCCCATTTCCCTCGCACCGAGTGTGGAGATAGCCCCAGCTTCTTCTGACACGCAATCGGCTTCGTAGGATTCAGCTCGTGAGTCAGTTCAAGCTGAGGTTGAGCTTGGAGTCGTCGCGGCCCGAGTGAACCAGCTTGGTCGATTGCACCTTGCGCACTTGGGCCATGAGTATTTCCTCGGTGACGCGCCAGTTCTGCGGATCGGGATTAACGGACGCCGCCTCAATCGCATTGAGGCACACGTTGAGCAGGTCGCCGCCGGAAAGTCCGTGCGCCGCCATGGCAATGCCGCGCAGCGTCTGCGGCACGCGATCGGCGTTGGGCAGATGGAGCCGCAGGAGTTGCTCCCGCATGGCCGTGTCGGGCAACCGGAACTCGATGTGGCGGGCGATCCGGCGAAGCATGGCCTCGTCGTAGTTGCCAAACAGGTTGGTCGTCATCACGACCACGCCCCCGAACCGATCCAGCTCCTGCATCAGCGTGTTGCGGTTCTGGTTGATCGACGTGGAGCAGGATTCTCCAGTGGAGACGCGCTTGGATAAAAGCGAGTCGGCCTCGTCGAAGAACAACACCGCCTCGGCCTCCCTCGCCTGACGGAAAGCCAGCACGATGTGCTTGGCCGTGTCGCCGAGGTATTTGCTCACGATCGCGCTGTAGTCCACCTGATACAGCGGCTTGCCCAGTTGGAGCGCCAGTCCAAGCGCGGCACGGGTCTTCCCCGTCCCCGGCGGTCCGTAGAAGTTGAGGATGCAGCGGCCGCTCATCGGGCGGATCGTGCTCAGCTTCCACACCTTCTCCATCTGCTCGGCCATGGCCAGGCTGCGCAGGGCCGTGGCGATGTCGCCCCTCGCCTCCTCGTGGAGCACGAGCCTTTCCAGTTCGTGCCGCGGCTCCGGCATTACCAGCAGCCCCACTTCGGGCGTCTGGGTCTCCCGCGCACGGCGGCGGGGGTTGCGGTGGTCGTCTTGGGGCAACTGCTCGTCGCCCATCATTTCGTTGTCAGGCATATCTCTAGTTTCCTTTCTCTTTGCGTTGGCGCGGCCCAGTGCTACGCGACTTGCGTGTCTTGGGACGCGAAAAATGCTCAGGCACAATCATGGCGGCGGTCGTCAGTTCCTGCGGGCGCAGCACACCGTGCGGCCAATACAGCGGCGTGATCACTCCGCGGTCGATGTTCCATTCCACGATCACATAGAGCGTGTCGTCACCATCCCATTCGGGGGCAATGCGCACGCGGTCACCGGCTTGGTAGTTGGGTTCATTCATAGTCCTTGGCCTCTCGCAGTCAGCCGCGCTGAGTCCATCCGATTTTTTCACCATTTTTCGGGTCCACTCGGAGTGGGTTGGAGTGAAGGAGAAGAAGGCCCCGAAAAGCCTCGTTTATCAGGCTTAGGAGATCGTTTTTCCCCGCTCGGAGGGTGAGGATTGAACCGCTTTTTCCATGGCCCGTAGTGGCGCGTTTCCAGCATCTGCCGAGCGGCCGCTTCAAAATCGTAGCGAGCCACGGGCTCGCGGATTTCTCCGGCGGCGTAATACGTGGACTTCCTTGCGCAGACCAAACGTCCGTTGCTCGGATCAAGCACCACATCGCCGGCCTCAATCCAGGCATGCCCGTAGCGGATTCCGGCAATCGGCCCCTGCCCGGTCACTGTGCCGTGGACGAGCACGATGCCCGGACACGACCGGTGCATATAGAGCAGCTTGGCCGCAGCCTCGTAGCAATCGCCCTCGCCCATCATGCCACAGCCCCCATGTCGTAGGCGCTCTCCAGATCGGCCAGGGCGGCCCGCACACATCCGCCGCAGCCCAGAGCAATTTCATGGGCAAGCGACTTAGGCGCTTTCCACCGGCGAACCAGCCATGCGGCGATTTCATCGGAGTCGGGCGCGGCGATCTTCCAGGCTTGGAACCGCGTCTGGAACCGCTCGGTGAGCAGATCAAGCTGCAGGTTGCTCGTGCCAATGAACGCGCGCCCCGGACGCAGCTTGTCCAAATACGTGAGTAGCAGGTCCTGCGATTCCTTGCTGGCACGGTCCAGCTCGTTGACCACGCGCACCTCGTAGCCGCCAAACAGGCCGTGGTAGGCGAGGCTGTCCATCCATCGCCGCACCGAATCCAGCGTGATCTCGCGGCCGTTGAAATCTTCAATGGCCAACGCCTGCTCATCGCACAGCGCCATGGCCACCATGTCGGCTACGCTCGTCTTGCCAACCCCCGGCGGCCCGTAGAGCAGCACCTTCATCGGCCCGCCGCCCAAGAGCCGCACGCGATGAGCTTTTGCGACCAATGCCGAGGCAACTTTGCGCGCGTGCCCGATCAGATCCTCCGGCTTACGCGGACGGAACGAGGCGGGTGTGACTGTGGTGCTGTATCGTTTGGTTTTCATAGTCTTGGAGTCTTTGAAGTTGATCGGCCACTGACTGGGCGCCCTTGCGGTAGACGGTGACGGCGATGAGTTCGGCCCCGCGCCACACGGCCCAGTAGCGCGACGTGCCGTAGCGGCTGATGTGGATGAAGGAGTGGGAAGTCATCGGGCGTCCTCCGGTGTGGAGGGCTCGCGTTCTTCCCATCCGCGCGCGGCCTCCTCGGCTTGCCGGTGGTCGGCAAAGCTCCGACCGATCCAGCATTCGAAGCCGCCGCGCTCGTCGCGTCCCCCTCGCACCACGGTCCAGCCGTGTCCTGGCGCGGGCACAACCTCAGGCGGGTGGAGCGTGTTCATTTGCTCCAGCCCTCTCTGCGGATGCGCGCCTTGAGCGTGTTGATCGGCACATCGAAGTTGGCCGCGGTCTGCTTGATGCTCTTGGTCTTCGCGTAATGTCGCCGGATGGCCTTCCAGTCCGGTCCGAGGATGGCACGGAGTTTCGCGGGAATAGGCTTTGTGGGCTCACGCCGCTCTGCCTTGGATGGTGGGGATGCCCCAAGCTTCGCGGTGGGGTCGAAGCGCTGGGGAAGCTTGCTGCCCTCCTCGTCCACCGAAGCCGCCTCCCCCGCATTGCCCTTGCGGCCCTCGAGCGCGGTCAGCCGGTTCTTGATCGCGGCAAGCTCCTGCTTCACCGCCGCCTCGGCCGCCTCCCGCATGAGCTTGGCCGGATCAATCCGCCCACTGCCCACGGCCACCCGCGCCATCTTGGCCGACACGATTTCCTCGATCAGCGCGGCGGGGATTTCCGTGATCGCGTAAACGAGTCCGGTCAGGCTCTCCAGTCGAAGACCACACTTCATGACCTCCCTTGCTTCGCGGGGGCTTGCCGCCTCCACCCGCTGGTCGAACACGATGCGGTCGCCCTGGCTGGCCACGATCTTGAACGTCATGACGCCACCTCCTCGTCATCGGCGTCCGAGCTGGCGGCCCACAGAGCGAGTTGCTCGCCCGCATCGCCCGTGTCACCGCTCCAACGCACACGGCGCTCGGCGCGTTCCATTTCGTAGACAAAGGTTAAGCAACAGTTTTTCTGTAAAAGTTAAATTGGGTGATGTGATTGGTTGAGAGTGGTGCTGGTTATTTGAGGAGTGTGGGGTTGAGGTAAGCTTTGGAGGTTTCCCAAGCCTCGGAGATTTCCATGAGGATGGCTGAGACCAGGCGCAGGCAACTTTCGGGGTTGGGGAAGATGG
>CAMBUL010000044.1 GCA_945871065.1 Chthoniobacter flavus
TTTTCGCTCATGATTTTTCTTTCGCTTTGAAGAGGTAATTATCGCAGACGAGTCCGGTGCTGGCAAGTGCCGGAGCATCGTTTTTCTTGAAGCAAACGTATCCTTGGCGGACAAATTGCCGCACATGACCGCCGCCGAGACCCGCCAAACCGACCACCTGCCGCCTGATCTCCGGGCGCGGGTTGATGAAATCATCACCCATTACCCGGTCTCCAAGCGTAGCGCCGCGGTGCCGCTCCTTCACCTGTGGCAGAACCATTTCGGGTATGTTGACGGCAGCGGGGTGGACTGGATCGCGCGGCAACTCGACCTCGAACCGATCAATATTCTAGAGCTGGTCACGTTCTATCCCTGGTTCCGCCAGACTCCGCCCGGCCAGACCACAATCCGAGTCTGCCGTACCTTGTCCTGCGCCATGGCCGGATCCCATGAAGTCCGCGATGAACTGCTGCGCTGCGCCGGTGCCTTGGACGTGCCGGACCACGGCCACGGCGTGACCAGCCCCGACGGCAAATACACCATCGAGTTCGTCGAATGCCTCGCCAGCTGCGGCACGGCACCGGTGGCGCTGGTCGGTGACCAGCTGGCCGAGCGCATCCGGCCGGCCGACGCCTGGAGCATCATGGAGGACAGCGACCGGACCTACCGCAAAACGCTTCGCGCTCCTCACCCCGCGGAAAAGCGCATGATCCTGAAAAATGTCGCGCGCGGGGACTATGACACTTCTCTCGACTGCTACCTCCGCCACGGAGGATACGAGTCGCTGAGAAAAGCACTCAAGATGAAGCCCGAGGAAATCGTGGCTGAAGTCAAAACTTCCAACCTGCGCGGTCGTGGCGGGGCCGGTTTTCCGGTCGGGGTGAAATGGAGCTTCATCAAGCGCGAGGATGGCAAGCCGCATTATCTCGTGGTCAATGGAGACGAATCAGAACCCGGCACATTCAAAGACCGTTACATCCTGCACGAGGACCCGCATCAACTTCTCGAGGGCATGATGATCGCCGCTTGGACGCTCAACGTGCACCTTGCGTACGTTTACATCCGCTGCGAATTTCCCGAAGCCGCCCGCATCGTGGAAAAAGCCATTGCCGAAGCCAAAGCCGCCGGCTTCATCGGCCGGGACGTCTGCGGGACAGGTTTTGACTGCGATATTTTCGTCCATCAAGGTGCCGGAGCTTACATTTGCGGCGAGGAAACGAGCCTGCTCGAATCGTTGGAAGGCAAGCGCCCTTACCCGCGGATCAAGCCGCCCTTTTTTCCTGCGGTCTTCGGTCTCTACAATTGCCCGACCATCGTCAACAACGTCGAGTCGCTTTGTCATGTGAAGCACATCCTGGCCATGGGCGGCGAGGCGTTCGCCAAACTTGGCTCGCCCGGCGATGGCGGTACGCGCACCCTGTGCGTGAGCGGGGACGTGCAAAGTCCCGGCTACTATGAACTGGGTTGCGGGCAGGTCACGGTCGGCCAGCTGATCAATGAGATTTGCGGCGGTCTGAAACCCGGCCGAAAACTCAAGGCGATCATTCCCGGTGGCAGCTCGGCCAAGGTCCTGCGGGCCGGAGAGAAATTCCCGATGAAGCGCAAGGGGCCGGACGGCTCCGAGCAGACGGTGCAGGTCGACCTGATGGATCTCGTGCTCGACGCCAGCACGCTTGCCGCCGCCGGTTCGATGATCGGGAGTGCCGGCGTGATGATTCTCGACGACTCGCGCGACATGCTCTGGGTGCTGAACAACATCAACGATTTCTACGCTCACGAAAGCTGCGGCCAATGCACCCCGTGCCGAGAAGGCAGTCTTTGGATGTCGAAAGTCACCACCCGCATGCTCAACGGCGACGTTAAACCGACCGATGCGACCCAACTCGTCGGCATCGCCGACCACATTGCCGGCCGTACGGTCTGCGCCTTCGGCGAAGCCTGCGCCTGGCCGACCCAGAGTTTCATCGGCAAGTTCCGCGAGGAATTCGAGCCGCGTCCCGCCGGGGCGAATGGCAACGGCGTCAACGGACACAAAACGGACTGAAAAAAACTTAAACCGCTTTAAAGTTGATACTCCGGAAGCACGTAAACAATCCGCCCGCACTGCTCGCAGGAGACGACCGTGGTGCCGAGTTTGGCATCACGTAGGGTCGCCGGAGTAACGGTCATGTGGCAGCCGGAGCAGTGGTTGCCCTCAAGCGGCACGATGGCGCGGCCGGCCTTGGTCAGGAACAACTTTTCGTAGAGGTCGAGCAAGTCCTCGTCGCCGGCTTTCACTTCCGCGGCGATCGCTTCGCGCTCCACTTTCAGTTCGTCGGCCCGGCCCTGCAGCACACCAACTTTGTCATCGGCGGTTTTCATCAGGGCGGCGACGCGGTTTTTTTCCGCATTGAATTTGGCCTCGGCCGCGGTGATGGCCGGCTTGAGGTCTTCGGTCTCCTGCATCAGTTCGAGTTCACGATCTTCAATGACAACAATGTCTTGCTCGGCCCGCTCGATCTCGTGCTTCAGCGCGGTGTATTCCTCGTTCTTGCGGGTCTGCAATTGCTGGGTGCGGTATTTGGCGATTTGCGCGCGTTTGGCATCCGCCTCGACCTCAAGGCGCTTGCGCTCCACCTCGATTTCTTTGGCGCGGGTTTTGTCGCTTTCCAGCTTATGCTGCGCGCTGGCGAGTTCCTTCTCTAAAAAAGATTTTTCGCCTGGCACGGCATGAATTTCGTGGAGAAAGGTTTGCAGCCGTTGGTCTCGCTCCTGCAGGAGGAGAAGTTTCTCCAGAATTTCCACCATTGAGGAAGTTCTAAGCGCGCCGGGCGCGCCCGGCCAGCAGGAACTTGTCCTTGGGGTCATTTCGTCTGCGGTTGGCAAGCGACTGCAGGCTCGTACCGCCCAATCCTGGGAAAAAGTCTGTTCCCTGCAGGACGATGGCTCTCAGTAGTCCTCGGCTTTGACCTGTTTGAAACGTCCCTCGTTGCGCCGGGCCAGGCTGCGCAAGACATCTTCTTCCTCCTGCTTGGCCTGCTGGGTCAGGAAGTGAATGACGTGGATACGTGCCGTTTGTTCCGCGTCTTTTTGCAGGTCCTTGACTAGGTTGATCAGTTCCCGTTCCTCGATCTTGGCGCTTTCGAACCCGAATTCCCGGCTGGTTTCCATATTACGACTCATCTCGCCGTCACTGATGAGAAAGATAGTGGACGGCTGCAACGACAGTGCCTGCTTGAGCGCGGTGTCGGTGCGGGTGCCACCGCCCTCGTAGAGACCTGTACCCATTTTAATGTAAGCCCCTTTGTAGGACATGCCGGCTTTGTCGCGGCCGCCATTGACGCTCTCGATCCACCGGGCTGCTTTCTGTTTGTTCGCCTCCGTCGCCGGCTGCATCTCGGGGAACATGGCGACGGATCCGCCCTCGTAAATAACGATATTGAAGAGGGTATTAATCCCGAGACCCTGGACCAATTTTGCCGCCTCCTGTTTGACCGCAGTGAACTTTCCGGGCTGGCGATCGAACATGGTGTCCGACACGTCGATCACGATGACCACACGGGTGGCCATGTCGGAAATGCCGAAAAAGCTGACCGCCGAGCCTTTTCCGCCACCCGCTCCCGAGCCGGACCCTTCACCGGCCGCGGCGGAAAGGCTGTCGAGTTGGTCGGAGACAATATCGCTCGGGTCGACGCTGGCCAGTGCATCAAGCGGCATGGCCGGAAGGTCGGGTAGGGAGAACTCGGTCGGACGTGCGGTGGACATCTTGTCCTGGAAGGTCGGCTTGGGTTTGAGCGCGTCGAACTGGTCCATGTTCATCCGGTGCTGACGCTCTTCGGCAGCGATACGGATTTCTTTCTTCACTTCGAACGTCGCCGGCGTCGGCAGGAGATAACGCGCGACAATCCAGACGCCGGCGAGAATGGCGCCGAGGAAATGCACGCCGATGCTGGCCACGATGACCGAAATGATGATCTTGCGGCGCCGCAGCTTGGCTGCTTGCTGGGGATCGAGGACGGCTTTGCTCATGGACCTTACATTTCTTCCTCGTCCGCACTGTCGGAAAAAGTCACTCCGGTGATATCGGCCCGTGCGCAGGCATTGAGTACGTCGACGATACGTTGGTGGTTGGTGCCGTCGGCCGCGTCGAGCGTGACCAGCGCCTCGCTCTTGTTGGCTTCAGATGATTCTTTGAAGCGCTGGAGGATCGCGACCAACTCCTTGAGATTGGTGTCGGCAGCCGGTGCCAATACGGAGTCGTTAAGCACGATGCTGCCGTCGTCCTCGATGCGGATGCGTTGCTCGTCAGGTAGGTCGACTGCCTCCTCCGCGGCCACCGTCCCGGGCAGGCCGAGGCTGATGTCGCTTTCCTGCTTGATCGGCTTTGCCGTGACCATGAAGAAGACGAGCAGGAGAAAGACCATGTCGATCATGGGTCCCATTTGCATCTCGACGAGTTGCGTGTCTTGTCGCCGGATGCGCATCGCTTAGGGTTGATAACTGCCGAAGATGACGTCCAGGGCCCCGGCATCGGCGGCCATTTTCATGACCTCTTTGATTTGTTTGCCGGGGGTGTTTTTGTCGGCGCGGATGTAAAGGCGCAAGGGCGGCGTGTTTTCGAAGCGTTGCTTGAGATGGTTGGCCAACTGCTTTTTGTCGGCCGGGGTTTGGGCGATGAAGTAACGGCCCTGATCGTCGATGCTAATGACGTCGCGGTTGCTGACTTCGGGCGGGATGCTGGCATTGCTGGCGACCGGCAGCTTGATTTCCTGCTTGATCTGTTCTTTGGAAATTTTGGTCGTCACCATAAAAAAGATGAGGAGGAGGAAGGTCATGTCGATCATGGGAGTGAGTTGGAAGGCCAACTCCTCGTCGGGACGCCGTATGATCTTCATGGTTTCCGGTACCGCTACTGCGCGGCTTCATCTTCCTGCACCGCATCGTGCGTGTGCACGCCGGCCTCGAGTTTCAGCTCGCCCGAAAGCACGTCGATCATGAAGGTGACCGACTTCTGGATATTGCCGATGACGACTTGCAGCATGTTGCGGAAATAGAAAAAGAGGAACATGGCCGGGATGCCGACGATCAGCCCGCCGGCCGTCGTGAGCATGGCCTCGCCGATACCACCGGCCAGGTCGGAAGGTTCGCTGCGGCCGGCGGCCAGCTGGTCGAAGCTCTGGATCATGCCGGTCACCGTGCCGAGGAGCCCGAGCATCGGCGCAATGGTGGCGAATATATTGAGGTAATTGACCCAGATCATGAGGCGTTGCTCCTCCTGCATCAGGGTCTCCGCGGCGGCCTGTTCCATCGAAGGCTTGTTGGCCATGTCGCGCTCGAAATTCACTTTGAGAAGGGCCGCGCTCATTGTGTTGGCAAAGACGTTGGGCGATGCCTGACAGAGCTGGTAAGCACTGTTCGGATCACGGTGCTGCATGTATTGCGACACCGCAGACTCCTGTGTCTTGGGCATCATTTTTTTCTGGTTGATCTGCAGGAAGCAGTAGACGCCGACCGCGATGGTGCCGACCGAACAAAGTAGGATCGGCCACATGAGCGCGCCGCCCGCGTTGAAGAGATCAAGCAGGCTTTTTTCCACGGCAGGCGACGCTCCGGGTTGAGGTGAGGTTTCGCCTGCGGGGGTTTCCTGGGCCAGGGCGGTAAAAGGCGCGATAGCGGCCAGCAGGAAGGGCAGAAGCAGGCGGAAGAGGGGACGGAGTTTATGGGTTTTCATGATTCGGGCGGTTTTTTCTGCAACGCCTCCCGGGCGGGAGCGGCGTGACGGGTTTGGGGATATAGGACGATGATGTCGGTGGCAACTTCGCGCGCGGCGTCGGTATCGCCGGCCAGCAGGTGGGCATCGCGGGCCAACCAGAGGCCTTTCGCCGCCTGTTCCCGGGAAGTTCCGTGAAAAAGGAAAGGGTAAAGCGCCAGGTCGAGTGTCTCGTTGAGCAGGCGGTTGCGCTCGGCCTGCACCGGCGGATCTTCGCTCCAGCGCGGATTCTCCTCGAGCAGGGCACGCAATGCGGCAAGGCGCGTCTCCGCGAGGAGCAACTTGGTCTCCAGGAGCAACTCCGGATCCTCGGTGCGCGCGGCCATCTCTTCGACCTCGCGAGAAGCTTCATCCACGCGACCCAAACGAAGCAGGGCCTGGAGCCTTCCGCGCAGGGCACGCCCGCGATCCTGCTCGTTCCATGCCTCGGTTTCGATCCGCCGGAACAGATCCAAGGCCTCGTTGTGGCGGTTCGCGTCGGCGGAAAGCAGGAGAATGTCACCGTAGGCGATGCCCGCTTTGGCGGCCGGCGACTCGGGCACGGAGAGAAAAGGCTCGAGGCGCTGCCAGAGCAAACGGGCAAAGGCCGTGCGGCCGATCACGGGGTCCTTGATCACCGTTTCGAGGTCGGGATCCGGACCAAAAATGATTTTTGCCACCTCGTTGCGATTGATCGAAATGACGGCGGCTTGTTGCCCGGCAACTGGCGCGGGAATGCGCAGCTTAAACACTTTATCGTCAGCCCCGGCAAGGCGCCCGGTGCGTTTGTTTCCGTCAACGTATTCGACCGTGTCCTGCGCGGCCGCGAAGGACAGCATGAGCACTGTTGCGATGGCTGTGGCGAATTGGTTCTTCACGATGAACCCTCCGGTGCGGCAGGAAGTTTTTTCAGCTTCTCTCTTGCTCTCTCCGCCTCGGGCAACGAGGCGAGGTCCTCGCTGTTGGCCAGTTCCTCGTAGGTCTTGCGGGCGGCCTCGAGATCGTTGATCTGCTCGAAAGCATCGCCGCTGCGCAGGTAAGCCTTGGCCACGGCCTCGCGCCATTTGCCATAAAGAATGTAGATGCGCTGGTAGTAGGGAATGGCTTTGGCCGGTTGATTGCGCTGCATTTCGAGTTCGCCGAGGGCAAGGAGGGCTTGGGCCTTGAGCTTTCCGGAGACATTTTCCACCGCGAGCAACCGCGTGTAGGAGTCCGCGGCCTCATCGAGACGATCCCCTTCAACTTCGAGGCGGGCTCGTGTCAGGAGCACATCGCCCATGAGCGGCGACCATGGCGTGTCGCGCTCGAGGCGCGCATAGTAGTCGAGCGCCGTCTGCGTGTCATTCTGCTCCAACGCTATTTTGGCCAAGGCGCCAAGCGCTTTGTCTTTCTGCGGTGCGCGCGGGTGCCACTTGAGCATGTCGCGGTAGAGGCTGGAGGCCAGTTCCTGCCGCCGGGAGGCCTCGGACGGATCTGTTTGCTCCGCCGCCGCGAGCATCTGGGCTTGCGCGCAATCAGCCATAATCGCCGAACTGGTGGTTGGCGCGTCGGCCAGAACCGAGGCTTCGCGGAGCAGTGCTTGCGAGAGAGCGGGGTCGGATTTCTTCACGGCCTGCGCCAGTGCCCAGATGGTTCGCACGGTGAGCACTTGCTGCTTTTCCTCTTCGGCCAGCGCGCGCAGGGCCCGGAGTTCGGCCAGGTGATCGAGTTTTTCCGAGTCGCCTTTGTATAGGCGCCCCAAGCCAAGGAACAGGTCCTCGACCGCGTAGGCTGTGGGGTCATTTCCGAATTTTTTGATCGCCGCCCAGTATTCCTCTTTCGCTTTGTCCGGTTGGTCCTCCTGCCGCCATGCTGTGCCGATGAGGAAAAGGGCTTCTGCGGAGCGCGGACTGTTCGGGTATTTGGCGAGAAAATCCCGCATCAACTCGCGCAGGCCTTCGTGGTCCTCCTCCAGCTTGAGAACCTTGGCCAGTTTGAACTGCGCGTCTTCGTGGAAGCGTCCGGCCTCGGCGGGTACCCCGGTATAGACCTCTTTGCCCTCGTCCGACTTGGCCTGGGCCAGCAGCGCGTCGCCGAGGAGGATGCGCGCTTCGGCGTTTTCTGTGCCGTCGGGATATTCTTTTAGGTAGGCCTTGAGTTCCTTTTCGGCTGTTTCGTAGTCGCGCATCGATTGCGCGCTGTAAGCGTGACGGAAGGCGGCGGGGCCGTGGAGCACGCCTTTGGGGTATTTGCCGGGAAGGGCGGCCAGAACCTCGCGTGCCTCGGGGAACTTTTTCGCGAAGGCCAAAGCCGACCCGTGCCAATAAGCGGCTGGCTCGCCGAGTTCGTGATCCGGGTATTTTGCGGGAAATTGGCCGAACAATTCGGCAGCTTCATCGTTGCGCTCGGCCAGAAGCTGGGTGAATCCCTGCATAAAAAAAGCACGCGGGGCCTGGTCGGTGTCGGGGAACTTCTCAACGAGCCCGCGAAAAGTCTCCACGGCGGAAGCGTGATCCCCGGCCTGCTGTTGGGACATTCCCTGCAGATAAAGAACAAGCGGAAGTTGTTTCGACTGCGGAAAGCGTCCGGTAAAAAGAAGTGCCGTCTCGATCGCTTTGTCATAGCGCTCGATCGCGATCCAACTCTGCAGGGTGGTGAGCGACGCCTGCTCGACCACCGGATCCGGATCCATCTCGCGCAGCATGTCATCGAGAAGCAGGGCGCACTCGCGGAAGCGGTCCTGCTGGTGGAAAGCGCTGGCCAAACGGAAGCGCACCGAAGCGTCGAAGGAGGGGAGTTTTTCCAAGTTCTTCAATTCTTCACCGATCTCGCGAGCCACCTGACGGGCTTGGGCGTATTCAAAAATGTCGGGGGCCGAGGTGGTATCGAGGTCCTTGAGACGGGCCTTGATGTCCTCCAAACGGCGTTGTTGGTGTGCCGTGAGCCGTTCGCGCGGCCAGATGGCTTGGAGGGCACGGATTGCTTCGCGCGGTTGGCCCTGCTCGAGAAATTGTTCGCCTAAGGCCATGGCCAACGTCTGGAAGGTTGCGATTTGGGTGATGCGGTCCTGCCGCGGAGCCTCCTCCGCGATCAACTCGAGAGCAGCTTCATCCTGACCCGTCTCGACCAAGCTGTGCAACTCAAGCACGGCAGCGCGACCGCGGTGGGGGCTTTGCTCGTTGCCACGGATTAGAGCAAGGGCGATGGCTGCTTCTTTTTTCTTCCCCTCGACAATCAGGGCGGTGGCCGAGAGCAGGGCCGCATCGCCGACCCGCCGCGAGTGGGGAAATTGCGCGGTGAATCCGCCGAGGGCCTCCCGTGCTTCCGTGTTATGGCCCGTTTGCAGGAGTGCGACGCCGAGCCAGAACGCGAGGTTTTCCTGTTTTTCCGGGGTGGGTTTCCCCAGTTTTTGCGCCTCCTCGACGGCCTCGATCGCCTCCTCAAACTTCTGGGTCTGCATCAACGCGGCCGCCAAATTGTAGCGCACATGCGGCAGATCCGGCGCGGCTTCCTTGGCGCTCCCGAAGTCGCGCAAGAATCCCTCGTAACCGGCGACTGCCTCGTCGTAGCGCTTCTCGTTGTAGGCCTTGTCGGCCTTGATGATCACGTCGCGAGCGGTGCCGGTCTCCGGGGCGGGCTCCGAGTTGTTTTGCGCGGGCAGGGGCGCGGTGAGGGCGGCGAGTGCCATGGATACAGCCATCCACCATCTAGTCATCGCGATCCTCACCCGCCGAAATTGACCCCGCCAAGCGGTGCCGCGCGAGGCCAAAATTACGTTTCCGCCGGGCCACCCGGTGGCAAGATGCAGGAAATGCCTGACGATTCGCCGCCCGAGACAATGGTCCAAGCTTGGATCCGCCAACCGGAAAGCCATTCTTTCGACGAGATCGTGCCGCAGCTGCACGATTTTCACTACTTTCATAACTCAGCCTACCGTGCTTTTTGCCAAAGTCTCGGGGTGGATTCTTCTGTCGTCCGGTGGCGGGATATCCCCTGCGTTCCGCAGTCGGCTTTCAAACATGCCGACCTGCGCAGCTTTCCTGCCACGGAAACGGTTCAAACATTCCGCACCAGCGGGACGACCGGGGAAGGCTTTGGTCAACACCACTTCCGCACGCTTAAGGTTTACGAGACCGCAGTGAGGGAAGGGTGGCGTCGTGCCGGCCTGTCCTCCGGTCCATTTCTGGTCATCGCTCCGCATCCCGAAGAAGCGCCACATTCCTCGCTCAGCCACATGCTGGCCACGCTTGCCGCTAAGGAGGATTTTATTGCCCCGCGGGGAGTGATCGATCTGAACCGTCTGCGTGATTTGTCCGTGCCGGTTTGCCTGCTCGGCACCGCCCTCGGATTTCTGCACGTGGTCGAACGTCTGGGTGCGGAGTGCATTGTTCTTCCTGCTGGCTCGACCGCTATGGAAACAGGGGGATACAAAGGCAGTGGTCGTTATATTGAGCGCACCGATCTCTACACCATGATCGATGAGAAGCTCGGTATCGCTCCCGGGAACATCAGCAATGAATACGGCATGACCGAGCTTAGTTCGCAATTTTACGCCAAGGGCCCGCGGGGTCTGCATGAAAGCCCTCCGTGGGTGCGTGCTGTGGTCGTTGATCCGGTCACTTTGCAAGACGTGGCCGATGGTGAAACTGGTATCTTGCTCATCTACGACGGGGCCAATGTCGGTTCGGTTGTCGGTATCCGCACGCAGGATCTCGCGGTCAAGCGCGGCAATGCTTTCGAATTGCTGGGCCGCGATCCTTCCGTCCTTCCGCGCGGATGCTCGCGCGCGGCGGACGAATGGCTGACCTCATGAGCACGGCGCATCGGGCCGAATCCATCGCCTGCGCCGCGGAGCCCTTCCATCCGCTGCTCGGGCCGACGTCTGGCCAAGATCTGCTTGCTTGGGTTGCGGCGGAATTGGGTGACGCTTGCGCTCTGGATCGATGGTTCACCCATGGCGGGGCCCGCACAAAGGCGCTTGCGCCGGACGTGATCCTGCATGTGGTCAGCGGCAACACGCCGCATGCTGCGCTGCAGAGTCTCATCGGTGGTCTGCTGCTCGGCAGCTGCAATTTGGTCAAGCTTCCGGGCAGCGGCCTCGACGAAGTCGATGCCTTCCTCTCGCGCTTGCCGGCGGAATTACGCGCCATGGTGGAAGTTTCGGTCGAACTCCCCGACGGGTGGCTCTCCTCGGCGGATGCAGTCGTGGTCTACGGCTCCGAGCAAACAGTCGCCGCTTTGCGTGCCCGCGTCGTGCCCGGCAAAACTTTTCTCGGGCATGGTCACAAATCGAGTCTCGGTGTCATTTGGCACGACCCGCTTTTCGAGTCGTGCCCCGGTGCGGCGCGCGACGCCTCGCTCTTCGACCAGCAGGGTTGCCTGTCACCGCAGGTCTTTTACGTGCGGGAGGAGTATCCGGGCTCCGCCCGCCAGTATGCGGAAAAACTTGCGTCGGCCATGGACCAATTCAGTGGCACCCATCCGCGAGGCCCGCTGGCTATCGAGGAGAAAGCTGCGATCGCCAATTTGCGCGCCGCTTACCGGTTCCGCGCGGCAGGCGATTTGCGCGTGGCGCTCTGGGAGGGCGGGGCCCATCTGGATTGGACCGTCATTTACGAGGAAGACGCATGGTTCACTGCTTCGCCCCTCAACCGCGTGGTTTTCGTCAAACCATTGCCGCAGGACCTCGCCAGAGCGATGGGACCGGCCGTCGATTACGTCGGCGCGGTCGGCTTGTGGCCATGCACGGAGGAATTAGCCGACCGCTTCGCGGCGTTGGGTCCCTCGCGGTTTTGCCCCGTCGGAAACATGCAGGATCCGCCGTGGACTTGGCACAACGGCGGGGTGCCGCGTTTGGCTTCTTTGGTCAAGTGGGTTGATTTCGAGCCGTCGAGCGGCTTGACTGTCTGATCGCATGCCCAAAGAAGAAGCTATAGCCGCCCAAGGCGTCGTTGTTGAGGTGCTCCCCGGCACGATGTTCCGCGTGAAATTGGCGAACGACCGAATTGTCCTCGCTCACATCGGCGGCAAAATGCGCAAGCACTTTGTCCGCATCGTTCCCGGTGACAAAGTGCAGATCCAAATTTCGCCCTACGACCTGACCAAGGCGCGGATCACCTACCGCGAGAGGTGACCACGGACGAGGCGGCCTTGCCCCCCAGCTAGTGGCGAGGGGTTGTTACCGGTCGCATTCACCCATCACGAAGTCGATGCTGCCGAGGATGGCGGGGACGTCGCTGACGTAGTGGCCGGGAAGGAGGGTCGGAACAATGCTCAGATTAGCAAAGCTAGGGGCGCGGATTTTCAGACGGTAGGGCACTCCGCCACCCTTGCTGTGGATGTAAAAACCGAGCTCGCCTTTCGGATTTTCTGCACCGAAGTAAACCTCCCCGGCGGGCGCATCGATACCCTGCGTGGTGATGATGAACTGGTGGATAAGTTCCTCCATCTTGGTCATCACATCGGTCTTGGGTGGGAGGATATTCTTCGGATCGTCGACGTGGATCGGGCCGGAAGGCATTTTGTCCAGTGCCTGGATGAGGATGCGGGCACTCTGCCGCATCTCGGCCATGCGGACCAGATAGCGGTCGTAACAATCACCGACCGAGCCGACCGGCACGTCAAATTCGTATTGCTCGTAGCCGAGGTAGGGGTGCGCCTTGCGCAAATCGTAGTCCACCCCTGATCCGCGGAGGTTCGGGCCGGTCAAACCGTAAGCGATGGCATCTTCCCCCGAAATCACGCCCACGTTTTTCGTGCGGTCGAGCCAGATCGGATTCCGAGTCAGCAGGCTGTCGACCTCATCGAGGCTGGGTAGCAAGCCGTCGATGAAGGCACGCACCTGCTGCGCGAAACCTGGAGGCATGTCCCGCGTCATCCCGCCGATCCGGGTGTAGGACGTGGTGAACCGCGCACCGGTCAGTTGTTCGGTCAAATTGTAAACCACTTCGCGGTGCTTGAAGGTGTAGAGGAAGACGGTCATGGCCCCGATGTCCATGGCGTAGGCCCCGATGCCGAGGAGGTGCGACGAAATACGGGCCAACTCGCAACAAACAACCCGGATGGCCTGGCCGCGCGGCGGCAACTCCCACCCCATGAGTTTTTCCACCGCCAGGGCATAGGCCACGTTGTTGGCCAGAGGGGCAAGGTAATCAAGCCGGTCCGTGTAGGGCACGAACTGGTTGTACTGCATGTTCTCCGCGATCTTCTCGTCCCCACGGTGCAGGTAGCCGATATCGGCGTCCGCCTTGGTGATGATCTCACCGTCGAGTTCGAGCACGATGCGCAGCACGCCGTGAGTCGACGGGTGGGATGGACCCATGTTGATGGTCAGGGTCTCCCCGAGCAGTTCGCCTTGGCGGCGTGCTTCGTTCTCCGCCGCGAGGGTGCGGGCGGCGGGATCGGGTGACTCGATAACGGTGGACATTGCAATCATTCTTACGTTTGAGAAGCCGTCTTGGCAACTTCCGGACGCTGGCCCAGGAAGGTCAGCCGCGGCCACCACCAGACGACTTTTCCCTCCTCCTCGGCGAGTCCGAGCACGCGGCGCACTTCGGCGGGCGCTTGCACCACCATTTGCCGCACCTCGGATCGGGTTGCTTCCGGCGTTCCCGCTGTATGGAAATACCACTCGAGGTCCGGTTGCTTAAAGGGAAGACAGTCGCCGCGCAGGACCTCGAAGCCGATTTGCTCCGCCAACTTGCGCCACTCGGACGATCGGAGGAACCGCCCGTGGCTCGGATCACGCAATTTTTCCACACCTTGCAGCCACTTTTCCGCCACGGGCGCTCCCTCGGGCGAAGCTCCGTCGATGACCAGCAGCAGGCCACCCGGACGCAGCACCCGGAAAGCTTCGCGCAGAAAACCCTCCACGCTGGCAAAGTGATGCGCCGCCACCCGGCAGGTGACGAGCCGGAACGAAGTGTCGGCATAGGGCAGCGATTCCGCCGCGTGTTGCCGCGTGGAAATGTCCAGCCCGCGCTCCACGGCCAGCTTGCGCACCTCTTCGAGCATTCCCTCCGAAATGTCCGCCGCCGTCACCGCCACTCCGCGTTCCGCCAAATAGGCAGCGGTATGTCCCGCGCCCGTCGCCACGTCGAGTGCAGGCGAAAGGCGGGCGGCATCAAATCCGTCCAGCGCCGCCGCCACGTCAGACACATCGCGCAGGATGTGAGCGCGGCCGTAGCACGCGGCTTGGCGGTCGAATTGCGCACGCGAGGTCTCGACCGGATCGCTCATGCGGGCGTCCCGGCGAGTTCGTCCTCGGCGCGGAGGCGCAACTGCCCGCAAGCGGCATCAATATCGTGTCCTTTTTCGCGGCGGATGGTGGCGACTACGCCGCCGGCGCGGACCGCCCTGACAAATTCCTGCTGGCGCGCCTCGCTCGGGCGTTCCCAGCTCAGGCCTTCGACCGTGTTGTAGGGGATAAGATTGACCTTGGCGTCGAGCCGGCGCGCGTGTGCGGCGAGCAGCCGGGCCTGTTCCGGGGCGTCGTTGACTCCGGCGATAAGGATATATTCGAAGCCCAGCTTTTGTTTGCGGCGGGAGGAAAAGTAAGCGCAGGCCTCGAAAAGTTCCTGCAACGGATACTTCTTGTTCACCGGCATGATCTGCTCGCGCACCTCGTCCGTCGCGCCATGCAGCGAGATGGCCAGGCGCACGGGGACGGGGTGCTCGGCCAATTCACGGATCTGCGGCACGAGGCCGCTGGTCGACACGGTGATATGGCGTGCCCCGATCTCGAAGCCCCACGGGGCATTGAGGATTTCAATCGCGACGGACAAATTTTTCCAATTGGCCAGCGGTTCGCCCATCCCCATGAAGACGATGTTGTCCACCCGCTCGCCGGTGGTCTTTTCCGCGGCCATGACCTGCGCGGTGATCTCGCCCGCCGTCAGGTTACGCTTCCAGCCCCGCAATCCGCTCGCGCAGAATTTGCACCCGTAAGCGCAGCCCACTTGGGTCGAAACACAAAGTGTCCGGCGGTCGGATGTCTGGCCGTAAAGCGCCGGCGAGGCCGGGATGAAAACACTTTCGATGAATTGCCCGTCCGGGAGGCGGAACAAAAACTTGCGCGTGGTATCCTTTGATCCGCTCAGGCGCACTTGTTCGAGCTGCTGCGCCGGAAACATCCCTGCCAACTGTTCCCGCAATTCCGCCGGAAGGTCGGTCATGCCGGCAAAGTCATCGACCCGTTTCTCGTGCACCCAATCCGCAATCTGCCGTGCGCGGTAAGGTTTGTGTCCCAACGCGCCGAGCTTTTCGGTCAGCGAGCCGAGGGTCTCTCCCAACAAAGAAATCATGGACCCATCATGCCATGGCCGGGCGGCCGAATCCACTGCGGGATACCTTGACCCTCGGCGGGAGGAATCTACCTTGGCGCCCATGCTCGTCCGACGCCTCCTTCTTGCCACCCTTGGCGCGGCCCTGTTGGCCGGCTGCGAAACCACCATGGTCACCCGGGTCGACCCCGCGGTGGCCGCCTCGATTGCGGCTGAAGCGCCCGGCAATTATTTCATCGGCCGCCGCTACTACAAAAAGGACTACAAAATGTGGGGTTGGGTGCGCGAACCCGGCCAGCCTTGGAAAACAGCCCGTTTGGTGATGTTGAACGAAAATACCAAGCTGGCGCCCGATCGCGCGGCGGGAACGCTCGGCATCGACCACAACACCGAATACCGCCTGCAGGGCCGCTTCACCGGCGGCAAAGTCTACGAGCCGGCCAGCAATTCCTTTTATCCCGAGTTCGTCCTGACCGGCATCGAGGTTCGTTCGACCACCCCGCCCTTTATTTACCGCGACCGCAGCGCGCTCGACCCTAAGGTCCGCCTGCTCGTTCCGCCGCTTTAGGCCACCGCACCGCTCTCATCATCACCAAGGTAGGGCGCGGCGTCCCGACGCGCCGTCAGCATTGCTCTTCTGCACGCGGCGGGTCCGGAGGCCCCGCCCTACCAGGGGGAAATGACCCGCCTTTTGCGGCGGTGTCCCGTTCCGGGATTGAGGCTAATTCCCTTGTCGTCGGCAGGGCAGGCGCGTAGACACATCGGATGCTTAAAGCGTCCGTCTTTCTTCTCCTCACCACGTGTGCCGTTTTTCTGACTGGTTGCACCGACCCCAATCGCGATGCGGTCAAGATCGGCATGAACATCGAGCTGACCGGCGAGATCCCCGCGGTCGGCGCCTCGAGCAAAAATGCGGCCGAATTGTTTTTCAACGCCCTCAACGAGCAAGGCGGCGTTACCTTGGCCGAAGGGCCCAAGAAAGTCGCCCTGATCATCCGTGACAATGGCGGCAAGGCCGACCAAGCGGCTTCCGTCGCACAGCAACTCATTTCGAGCCAAGATGTTGTCGCCATGATCGGGCCCAATTCCAGCGCCTGCGCCATCCCCGCCGGGGAAATCGCGGAGAGCCTCAAATGCGTCATGATCTCCCCATGGTCAACCAACCCGAAGACCACCCTGGACCAAGCTTCCGGCCAGCCGAAGCGCTACGTCTTCCGCGGATGCTTCACCGATCCTTTTCAGGCCATCGTACTGGCCAAGTTCGCCCTCAACGACCTTGGGGCAAAAAAAGCCGCCGTCCTTTATGACGTTTCTTCCGAGGCGCCGCTCGGCCAGGCCACCTTGTTCAAGGATACCTTCACGGCCCAGGGAGGCGAAATTGTCGCTTTCGAGACGTTCACTACCGGTGACAAGGACTTTTCCGCACAGCTGACCAATATCCGCGAGGCCGCCCCGGACATCATCTTCCTTCCGACTTACTACAATGATGTCCCGCTCATCGCCCAGCAGGCGCGTCGCCTCGGCATCACCGCGCAATTCGTTGGCAGCGATGCCTGGAGCTCGCCGGAAATCATCAAGCTCGGCGGGGCCGACGTGGACGGCTCGTATTTCTGCAATCACTTCTCCACCCAGATCGCGACCGACGAGGCGAAAAAATTCATTGCCGACTACACCGCGAAATACGGTCAGGCCCCCGATGATGTGGCGGCACTCACCTTCGACTCCTGCGGGTTGATCACCGAGGCGCTAAAAGCGGGCGGCAAAAACGACCGCGAGGCGCTCCTTGGGGCGCTGTCCAAGATCCGCGAATACAAAGGCGTGACCGGTACCTTCCGCTTCGAGCCCGGCTCGGGCGATCCGATCAAGAGTGCTGTCGTCCTGCAGATCAAAGACGGCGCCTTCCAGTGGGTGACCAACGCCCAGCCTTGATCGCCTGATCTGCGCGCATGGATTACTTCGCGCAGCAGGCCATCAACGCCATCCAACTCGGCTCGATCTACGCCCTCATTGCTCTGGGCTACAGCATGGTCTATGGCGTGCTCGTCATGATCAATTTCGCCCATGGCGACGTCTTCATGGTCAGTTCGTTCTTCTGTTTCCTCCTGCTTCTCGTCCTGCCGGTTCCCTTCGTTGTCGCGCTGCTTCTCGTCATGCTCGCCACCGCCCTCCTCGGCGTCTGCATCGAGCGTCTTGCTTACCGCCCGTTGCGCAATGCTCCGCGCGTTTCGGCCATCATCACCGCCCTTGGTTGCGGTCTCGTCATCCAAAACACGACGCTGAGCATCAGCCCCTACTCCCAGCGCATGCCGGAATTATTCACGCCGGTGACCTGGAACTTTGCCGGGCTGACCATTTCTTCCCTCCAGATCCTCATCGTCGGGACCTCGGTCGGGCTCATGCTCGCCCTGGATTTCTTCATCCGCAAAACGCGCTACGGTATGGCCATGCGGGCCATCGCGCAGGACCGCATCACCGTCCCGCTCATGGGTGTTCCGGTCAACCAGGTGATTGCCGTGACCTTCGCCATCGGTGCCGCGCTGGGCGGCGCGGCAGGCGTGCTCTACGCTTCGGCCTATCCTGTGATCAGCGCGACGATGGGCGTGCTCGTCGGCTGGAAAGCATTTGTTGCCGCGGTGATCGGCGGCATCGGCAACGTGCGCGGTGCGGTCCTCGGTGCCTACGTGCTCGGCGCGGTTGAAGTCTTCACGGTCACCGTCCTTCCCTCCACCTATCGCGACCTCATCGTCTATACCTTGCTCCTGGTCATCCTCATCTTCAAACCCTACGGGCTGCTTGGCCGTCCCGCCGTGCAGAAAGTATGACACGCTGGCTGCAGCATCCGCCCCCGCGAGGCGTGCTCCTCGCCCTCCTCGCCGCCGGGCTGGCTGCCTGCTTCGCCATCGAACAGTTCGGTCTGGTCGACGACTATGTGCGCTTCGTCCTCATCACGCTCGGAATCAACATCATCCTTTGCGTCAGCCTCAATCTGGTCAACGGATGGATGGGGGAATTTTCCGTCGGCCACGCCGGCTTCATGGCCCTCGGTGCCTACCTCTCGGCCTGTGTCTCGGTCAAATGGCTTAGCTGGGGCGACCCGCTCTGGATGTTCCCGCTCGCTGTCATTGGCGGCGGCCTGATGGCCGGCGCCGTCGGATTTCTCCTTGGTCTGCTCTCCTTCAAAACACGCGGTGACTACCTCGCCATCATCACACTCGCTTTTCTCATGATCGTGAAATCCGGGATTGAAAATATCCCGTATGTCGGTGGTCCGCGCGGTTTTCTCGGGATCGGCAACCACACTACGCTGCTTTGGACCGCGGTTTGGACGGTTCTCACCCTCTGGACCATCCGCAACCTTGTCTACTCGCGTTTTGGCCGCGGCATTGTCGCGGTGCGCGAGGACGAAATCGCCGCCAACGCCATGGGCGTCGACACGCGCAAAGCCAAGCTCACCGCCTTTGTCGTCTCCTCGTTCTTCGGCGGCGTGGCCGGAGCCCTCTTCGCCCACCAGTTGCAGTTCATCAACCCGTCGGTCTTCGACATCGTCAAATCGACCGAGATCCTCGTCATGGTTTACCTCGGCGGCGTCGGCTCGTTGGCCGGTTCGATCCTCGGCGCCACGGCTTTCACCTTTCTCTCCCAGGCCCTCCAACCGCTCGGCACCTGGAGAATGGTCATCCTGCCCCTCATCCTTGTTTTGCTCATGATCTTCCGCCCGCGCGGCATCATGGGTATGCGTGAATTCTCTTGGTTCGTCCCGCGGCGAGAATTCCCGAAGAAGGAGGACAAGAAATGAAGCCGCTTCTCGAGGTGCGCGGCGTGACCATGCGCTTCGGCGGCCTCGTCGCCCTCTCCGACCTTTCCTTCGATGTCACCCCGGGCCACGCCCACGGCATCATCGGGCCCAACGGCGCGGGCAAGACCACCGCGTTCAATGTTATCACCGGCATTTATGCCCCGACCCAGGGCGACGTTCTTTTCCGCGGTGAGTCCATTACCGGCTGCCGTCCCAGCACCATTGCGCATCGCGGTATCGCCCGCACCTTCCAAAACATCCGCCTCTTCCGGGATCTCACCGTGCTCGACAACGTCCGTATCGCCTGCGATGCGCACGCCCGTTATTCGTGGCCCGGCGCCATGATCCAGCTTCCGTCCGCGCGGCAGGCCGAAAAGGAAACCATCGGCCGCTGCACCGACCTGCTCGAAAAATTCGGTCTCGGCAACGAGATCCACGAGCGGGCCGGCGACCTGCCTTACGGCTCGCAACGTCGGCTCGAAATTGCCCGGGCCATGGCCCTGCAACCGTCTCTTCTCCTCCTTGACGAGCCGGCTGCGGGCATGAACTCCGCCGAGACGCTCAATCTCGTCGAATTCCTCGGGTGGCTGCGCGACCATTTTTCCGTGACCATGCTCCTGATTGAGCACCACATGCAGCTGGTCATGACCTTCTGTGACCGCATCACCGTGCTCGACTTCGGCAAGACGATTGCCGAAGGCACGGCGGACGAAGTGCGCAAAAACCCGGAGGTCATCGAGGCCTACCTCGGCCAGGAGGACGGCCATGAGTGAAACCATGCTGCGCGTGGAGGACCTTGTTGTTCGCTACGGCGATATCCGGGCGGTCAAAGGCATTTCCTTTCAGGTCGAACGCGGCGAAATTCTCGCCTTAATCGGGGCCAACGGCGCGGGGAAGACGACCACATTGCGTGCGCTCTCCGGCATGCAGCCCTGCGAAGGCTCGGTTCTGCTGGAAGGCCGCGACCTTCGCGGCCTCTCGCCCGACGAGATCCTGCGGCTTGGCTTGTCTCATGTGCCCGAGGGCCGCGGCATTTTCGGCGGTCTCACCGTGATGGAAAACCTGCAACTCGGCGCTTGGATCCGCCGCGACAAGGCTGCGCGTACGCGGGACCTCGGGGTGGTCATGGATATTTTTCCCCGCCTGCGCGAGCGCGCCACGCAATTGGCCGGCACCCTGAGCGGGGGAGAACAGCAGATGCTTGCGGTGGGACGTGCGCTGATGAGCGAGGCAAAGATACTCATTCTCGACGAGCCTTCCATGGGCCTCGCCCCGAAGCTCGTGCAGGAAATATTCTCCGTTATCCGCCAACTGAACGAGAAGGGAACAACGATCCTCCTCGTCGAACAGAATGCCAACATGGCCCTGCGCCTCGCCCACCGCGCCTGCCTGCTCGAAACCGGCGACCTCGTTCTGGAAGGCCCGGCGTCCGAGTTGCTGACCAATCCCCGCGTCCGCGAGGCCTACCTCGGGGCGGGGTGAGGGAACGTGGGGATTTTTTTAACAGAAGGTAACGAAGGAAACGAAGGGTTCGGATATGCATATTCTCTACGAGCAGGCTGATACCTTGAGCGGAAAGGTTATTGGGGCGGCCATTGAGGTGCACCGCGTCATGGGCCCGGGACTGATCGAATCGGTGTATGAAAAGTGCCTGCAACGCGAACTCGAGTTGCGCGGCCTTAAAGTCGCCAAGCAAATGTCGGTCACGGTCGAATACAAAGGTCTGGTTTTTGAAGACAACCTGCGTTGTGACTTGCTGGTCGAAGATTGCTTGCTCGTGGAACTCAAGGCCGTCGAGACGTTACATCCGGTGAACAAAGCGCAACTTTTGAGCTACATGCGTCTGCTTGATGTACCGATCGGTCTGCTCATCAATTGGCACGTAACAATGCTCAAGCAAGGCGTCCACCGTCTATACCTCCCCGGCGCCAATCAGCCCCTCTGACCCCTTCGTTTCCTTCGTTATCTTCTGTTAAAAAAAGCCAAATGCTCCACCACCACCCGTTTCCCCAGCCTCGTTAAAACATCCCAAGTAATCGTCCCAGCCCAACCCGCCACCTCACCGACCGTGATTTCCCCGTCTCCCTGTTTCCCAAAGAGCACCACCTCTTCACCGGGGGCCACGTCGCGCGGCAGATCGGTCACATCGACCATGAAGTGATCCATGGTGATGCGGCCAAGGATCGGGCAGCGCTTTCCTCGAATCAGCACCTGCGCGCCTTGGTTTGAAGTCTGCCGCGGATAGCCGTCAGCATAACCCATGGCCAACGTGGCAATGCGCATCGGTTGCGCCGTGATGAAATCGCGTCCGTAACTGATTCCGCGCCCGGGCCCGACATCGCGGACCAAGGTGATACGGGTCTTGAGCGTCATGGCCGGTCGCAAAAGTTGTTGAAAGTCGGGGAGGGGAGAGATGCCGTAGAGCGCCAGACCGGGGCGCACGCGATCCGCGGCATGTTCCGGTCGCTGGAGCGAGCCCGCGCTGTTCAAGGCGTGAAATTTGGCCGTGGGCAAAATGGCACGGAGTTGACCGATCAGTGTTTCCCACGCGCGCAATTCCTCCGCGGTGAAAGCCGGATCGCTGTCGGCCACCGGCAAATGCGTTGAGACGCTTTCGATGTCGAGACCTTCAATCGCTGCGATCCCTTGCGCTGTTTTCAGCGCATCGTCTTGCCAGACACCGATGCGACCCATGCCGGTGTCGACACAGAGATGGATTCGCGCAGGCTTTCCCTGCACCAAGCGCGCATAAGCCTTGGCCTCGGCGGTGCTGGAGACGACGGGAATGAAACCTTCGTCCACCACTACCCTGCGTTCATCCGGCAGGCACGGACTGAGAATGAGAATATCTTTGTCCAGCACGGCGGCGCGTACCGCGCGCGCCTCGCCGACCGTGGCCACCCCGAATTGCTCGGCGAAGGGTGCGAGGGTCTGGGCCACCTCGGGTCCGCCATGCCCGTAGCCATCGGCTTTGACCACCGCGATGAGGCCGGTCTGGTCACCGACCAGCTTGCGCATGGCCGCCGCGTTGTGGCGCAGGGCTCCGTGGTCGACCTCGGCGCGGATGCGCCAGGACTCGCCGGCCAGGTTCACGGCTTCTTCGCGGATCCCTCGAGCATCTGGGGATCGAGCTGCAGCATTTGCATCACGCCTTCACCGCTGGTGATGCGGGGCATCACGCCGTCCCAACGTTCGATGGTGCGAAGACGGAGGACTTCCGGGCGCCCGCTTAAGGCTTCCGCTTCGCGCGTGATCGCTTCGGCCCGGGCGATCGATTCTGCCTCGATGGTGAAAGCTTGGGCCGCGGCCGCCAGTTTGACTTCTTCAGCGGCGGCCTCGGCTTGGGTCACGCGGCGGAGCTTTTCGTTCTTGGCCTGCAGGGCCGCTTGCTCGGCCTGCACCTTGGACTCGATCGCTTTGTTGAATTCGTCGGAGAATTTGAAGTCCGTGATGGCCACGTTGGCGATGTTCAGGGCACCTTGGACCTCCTTCTCATCGAGGGTGGTGTTGATGAACGATTCGATGGCTTGCTGGATCTGCTGTTTGACCACTTCCCGCTGGGTCACCAACTGTTCGGCAGTGAATTTTGCGGTGACCGCTTTGACTGATTCTTGGACGGCGGGGTTGACGATCGTCGCGGCGATCTTTTCCGGCGTACCCACCCGCTGAAAAGTGAGCGGGGCGAGGGCGCCGTTGATGGCATAGGTCGTGGTGACGTCGGTGGTGACAATCTGCAAGTCGCGCGAGGCGGCGGTGGCCTTGGCTTCGCTCGCGGTGAGGCGCGTGGTCATGGGCACAACCTCTTCGGCAAAAGGCATTTTGAAATGGAGACCCTCGGGTAGGGCCACGTCTTTGACCGCGCCGAAGCGTTTGACCACCCCGACCGTGCCGGCATCGACGGTGACAAAGACGCCGGCGGCGGCCACGAGGAGCAGGATGACAATAATGAGGAGCGGAGCGAATTTTCCGGCCAATTGCGTGGCGTCGGCGGATCCGGAGATGGAATGTTTCATCGTCAGGAAGGATTGGAGTTGCGTGCGCGGCGGGCGTCAATAAACGACTTCACGCACAAGGTGACGAAAATGAGGGACAGGACGGCGAAGGCCGCCTGCACGCCGACGGCTGCGGCGCGCTCCACGGCTTCCCCGGAGAAAAGGGCGGGAACTTTCCCCAGACTTTTTGCCGTGCCGAGAAAGCCGACCAGTCCGACCAGCGCCGCGATGTGGCCACCGTGCTTCAGGCTCTTGAGCGACACCGCGCCGGCGATGGCGAGGAGAAGACCAAAGATGGACGGGATGAGCGCGGTCCAAGATTGGGCCCCAGTGATCAGATAAGCCCCGATGCCCAAGAGGACAAAGATGACTGCGAAGGTAAAGATGATGCGGGGCATGTTCATAAG
>CAMBUL010000045.1 GCA_945871065.1 Chthoniobacter flavus
CCGCGGCCGACCCAAACCATTGCTCCAATTGGGCCCGCGTCGCCGCAGTGCCGGCCGTAGCCGGCGAGAGAATGCCGTCGACGATGTATTTGAAGGGCCACGGCTTGAGCAAGTTGAGTCCGGTGACGACCAAACCGAAACCGAGGGCAAGGAGCGTTTCGCCGAGGAACGGACGGTAATAAGCGAGCGTGCGGCGGTAGATGCTCATGACAACCCTACAACTCAGGCATCGAAGAGAGTCTGCTGTCCCCCGCGCGCCGGCGCGCTGAGTCCCAGCTTGGTGTAAGCGGCCGGCATGGCCGCCCGGCCCTGCGGGGTGCGGTGCAAATAACCGCGCATAATGAGAAACGGCTCATGCACCTCCTCGAGGGTGCCGGATTCTTCGCCCACCGCCACGGCAAGGGAGTTGAGCCCGACTGGACCCCCACCGAATCGGTGCACGATGGTCTCGAGGATACGCTTGTCCATTTCATCCAGCCCGTCACCGTCGATGTCGAGCATGGCCAGCGCGGAGGAAGCCGATTCCTCGGTGATCGTCCCTCCTGCGCGAACCTGCGCGTAGTCGCGACACCACTGGAGCAGATTATTGGCAATGCGCGGGGTGCCACGCGCCCGGTTGGCAATCTCGCGCGAACCACCGGAATCGATCGGCACATCCAGGAGACCGGCGCTGCGTTCGACAATTTGCACCAAGTCGGAAGCCTCGTAGTAGTCGAGCCGGCAGCTCATCCCGAAGCGCGAACGCAATGGGGCGCTGATCATGCCGGAGCGGGTCGTCGCGCCAACCAAAGTGAACTTCGGTAGATTGAGCCGCACGCTGCGCGCATTGGGCCCTTGGTCGATAATGATGTCGACCTTGTAGTCTTCCATCGCAGGATAAAGGTATTCCTCGATGGCGGGCTGCAGGCGGTGGATTTCGTCGATGAAAAGAATGGCCCCCGGCGGCAGGGTGGTGAGCAAGCCGGCCAGGTCGCCCGCTTTTTCAATGGTCGGACCGCTGGTGCACTTCACTTCGGCACCCATGGCATTGCCCAAAATGAGAGCAAGGGTGGTTTTGCCCAGTCCCGGCGGGCCGGAAAGCAAAATGTGCTGGAGCGCGTCACCGCGTGCCTTGGCCGCATCGACCATCAACTCGAGCCGTTCGACAATGCGGGCCTGCCCGGTGAATTCGGCAAACATCGGCGGCCGCAAGGAAACATCGAGCGGTGTCTCGGGGGCCTCGGCCGCCTCGCGCAGAAAGTCTTTGCCCGCCATAGCCACGCAGAATGAACCTCAGGCGGGCCTTCCGGCAAGCGCGCGGGCAAAGTCGTCCAGAGCGGCAGCCACCCCGCGCGGCTCGCGGAGCAAGGAGGTGCCGACCAGCACCGCGTCGAAGTGCCCGGCCAGTGGGGCCACACTCTCCGGCGTCACCCCGCTTTCGGCCACCCGCACGCAGCCGGCCGGGAGGCTTTCGGCCAATTCGAAGGCCGCGAAGTCGAGGCTGAAGTCCTCCTCGGCATTGTCCCCCGCACCAACGAATCCACGGTGCGATTTGAATTTGCGGCTGTTGATCCCCACGATCCGGGCCGTGCCGGGCAAGGCATCGATTTCCGCCGCCTCATGAACCTCGAAAAGCGCCTCCATCCCGAGTTCGAGCACGGTCCCGTGCAACTCGCGCATCTGAGCGGCCGAAAGAACATTGGCCATAAGCAGCACCGCATCGGCACCGGCGGCACGCGCCGCATAGACCTGATACGGATCGAGGATGAAATCCTTGCGCAAGACGGGTTTGGTCGAGGTGGCGGAAATCCGCCGCAAGTCATCCATGTCCATGCCGAAGTGTGTTGTGTTGGTCAGCACGGAGACCGCGCGGACCAAGGGCTCCGCTTCATAAGCCGCGGCGGCCGCAACAACATTTTCTGCCCGCATATCGCCCATGCTCGGGGAACGGCGCTTGATTTCGGCAATCAAGCCGAAGCCTTGCGCCGTGAGCACACCGGCAAAATCACGCGGCGCAGGCGCGTCGGCGGCCCGCCGCTTCAGCTCATCGAGGGGCATAACCTCGCGGGCCGCGTCGAGTTCGCGGCGCACGTCGGGGAGGATGCGGTCGAGGATGGTCATAGCTTGAGGCTAAGAGACCTGCGTGGCCGCGGCAACCCATGCGGCATAGGGCCGCGAAGCGGCGCCCGCCTCGATGGCGACAATCTCCGGGTTTTCGTAAGGGTGCAGTTTGCGCAGGCGTTTTTCCAGCGGGGCGTAGGCGGGGCCCGTTGTTTTGAAAATGACCATGACCTCGGCAAGGTCCTCCATTTTTCCTTCCCAGACGTAAATGGAGCGGGCCCCGGGCAGAATCGTGCCACAGGCCACCAACCTCTCCTCGACCAGAATGGTCGTCGCCGCAGCGGCCGCCGCTTCGTCGGGGAAGCTGCAAAAAACGAGCAGAACCATGGGTCAGCCGGGCCGCTGCTCGAGCTTCTTGACACGATCGTAGAGTTGACCGAGCCGGTCCAACCGGACAATGCCACGCTTCCACTCGCCGATCGGGCGCGGGGGACTACCCACCACGATGGCCTTGGGTTCAAGGTCATTGCTCAGGCCGCTCTGTGCACCGATGATGGCTCCATCGCCGACCTTGATGTGTCCGACCAAACCAGCCTGGCCGGCAATGACCACGTAGTCGCCGATCTGCGTGCTGCCGGAGATGCCGACCTGGGCGCAGATGATGCAGTGCCGTCCGATGACCACGTTATGCGCGATCATAACAAGGTTGTCGATTTTGGTCCCCTCGCCGATGACCGTCCGGCCAAAGCGCGCGCGGTCGATGGTTGTGTTGGCACCAATCTCGACATCATCGCCGATCACCACGCAACCAATCTGGGGGATTTTATGGTGACGGCTGTCGTTCGTGTCGTATCCGAATCCATCCGATCCGACTACCACCCCGCAATGCAGGATGACGCGGTCACCGAGAATGCAGTCCTCCCGTACCACGGTGTGGGCGTGGAGCAAGCACCCCGCGCCGATCCTCGCGTTCTTGCCAAGATAACAACCGGCGCCAATCACCGAGCCTTCGCCGACCGTGGCCCCAGCCTCGATCACAGCTTGGGCCTGCACGCAGGAACCGGGTGCAATCTTGGCGGTAGGGTCGACTGTGGCGGAAGGGTGGACGCCCGGGAGCGGGGCCACGGGGACGGGGACAAACCGGTGAGTCACCGCGGTGAAGGCTGCCGAGGGGTCCTCGACGCGGATGCAGGCCGCAGGAGTCTCGCCGGCAAAGTCGCGGGGGACGAAAACGGCCGAGGCCCTCGTCGTCTTGAGGTCGGAGGCGTAACGTGGATGGCCGAAAAAGGAAATTTCTCCGGGGCGGGCCTCAGCCAACGCAGCAGGCCCGGATATCTCCAAGACCCCGCATTCGGCAAGGTGCTCGCCGCCTACAAGGGCGGCCAACTCGGCAACAGTCGGCATGGCTCGGGCCGGCAGAGCGGCGCGGGATAAGCCCTCTTTTTAATCAGCTTTCTTCGGCGCGCTGGCGTTCAACTGCGTGATGATGCCGTCGCTGAAATCCATGGAGGGGGCGGAGTAGAGAACAACAGGGACTTGGCTGACGCCTTGGCCGGATTTATCAAAAACCAGCTCAAAACCTTCGGCTTTAACTTTGGAGTCAACCACCTTCATGATGTCCTGCACGATGTCGCCACGCATGCGCATGAATTGCTCCTGCAACTGGCGCTCACGGGTCTGGCGGAACTCGCCGATCTCGCGGTCGAGGTTGCGGACCTCGTTGATTTTCTCGTCACGGGCACGGACAGCAGCCTGCTGCTTGTCTGCCGTGAGTTCGGGCTTTTTGGCGTCAGCTTCGAGCTTGTTGATTTCCTCCATGTCGCCCTTCAGGCTCTCGAGGCGCCCGTCAAGGTCGGTTTTGGCCTGCGCGCGGGCGTCGTTGAGACGGGCTTCGGCATCCTTAGTTTTGTAGTAGCTGGTGAAGACTTTGTTCATGTCCACGATGCCCACTTTCATTTGGGCCAAGGCGGGCGTGGCCGCAAAGGAACAAAGGGCGACGACGACGGAGAGGGTGACAAGCAGTTGTTTCATAATGGAGTAGGAATATTGGATTGATGGATGGTTGTGTAAAGCCTTTTGATCAGACGCTGGGGGCAGGAAAACGTTCAAAATTGGTATCCGATGTTGAACTGGATCTGGCCGGAGCTCCCGTTGTACTCGTCACTGACCAAGGGGATGCCGTAGTCGATGCGGATCGGGCCGATGGGAAGGTCGAGGCGGACGCCGAAGCCGTAGTTGGAATTGTAGTCGTTGCCGTTGAAGTCCCATGCGTTCTGGTTCACGTAACCGGCATCGACGAAGAAGGCTCCGCGGACGCGGGTGATGACCGGGAAGGTCATCTCCAAGGTGCCATAACCGAGGGTGTTGCCGCCGTAATAAACGCCGCCGTTATTGGGACCCACTTCACGGAATTGGTAACCTCTCAGGTTGTTTGCCCCGCCAAGGAATAGGCGGTCAAAGATCGGCACATCGCCGCTGCCACCGACCGTATCAACGGTGGCCATTTGGCCTTTCGATACCAAAATCAAATCCCACGGAAGGGAGAAATGCTGGGAGCCCTCCACCGAAATGCCATAGTCATCCACATCCTGCTGGCCGGTGATGCTGGCGAGAAACATGTTGAGTTTCACGAAGGTGCCTTTGCGGGTGAGGAAGAGGTTGTCGCGATTGTCGAAACTGAAGCCGCCGCTCAAAGCATTGCGGAAGTAGGCTCCTTGCTGGTTGGGCAGATTGCTCGGGCCGCCGCCCGCGATCTCCGGGATGCTGGTGGTGACGTCATAGATATCCACGCCCTCGATTTTGTACTCGATGTTGGCTGCGATGAAATCGTTCACGGGATAGCGCAATTGGAGCGCACCACCGTAATTCGACTGGTCGTAGTAAGGGCTGAGGAATGTTGCATTGCGGTAGAAGGCCTCCGCACCGAAGGCGACCCGGTAGCCAAGGAAATAAGGCTCGGTGAACGATATCTCCGCATCGGCACGCTCGATACCGTATTGTCCACGGATGCGCAGACGCTGGCCGCCACCCGTGAAACCGGGCCAGCCGAAAATGTCGAAGTTCGTCTGCTGCATTTCGGCGAAACCGACGAGGCTGTCGATCGTGCTGAAGCCGGCACCGAAATTGAAAGAACCGGTGCGCTTTTCCTCGACGATGACATTGAGGTCCTTGCGGCCGGGAACCATGGTGTCGGTCGGGATGGCCTGCACCTGCGAGAAGTAGTTGAGGTTTTCGAGGCGCTGACGACTGACGTCGACCAGGGTCGTATCGTAGACGTCGCCGGGAAGGACGGCCAACTCGCGGCGGATGACGTGGTCTTTGGTCCGGGTGTTGCCCTGGATGTTGACGAGGTTGAGGTAGGACTGGGCGCCCTCGTCGATGCGGTAGGTTACATTGACCAGCCCTGTACCGGAGGGTGAGATCTCGGGAACGATAAGCGAATCAATGTAGCCCTGCGATCCGTAGAATTCCTGCAAAGCCTTGAGGTCCGCGCTCAGACCGTCCGGCGTGTAGAGGGACCCATCGACCATCTTGAGGCGGCCCTTGAGTTCGTCCTCGGTTGTGACATTGACGCCGTCGAGACGGAGGAGGTTGACCGAGTACTGGATGCCCTCGCGGATGCTGAAGATGAGTTCGACGTTGTTCCCGGAGAGCGGGACAACTTCGACGTTGGTCACCTGCACGTCGGCAAACCCTTCATTTTGGTAAACGAGGCGGATGGCGTCCTTGTCTTCCTGCAGTTGCGCCGGCACCAGACGGCCGCTCTTGTTGAGAAAAGAAAGGAGGTTTTTTGTCTTGGTTTTCATCGCCTTGCGCAGGTCCTTGGCCAGCACCGAGTCGTTGCCGGCAAAGTCGATGCGCTGCACGACCTGTTTGTAACCCTCGTCAATCTGAAATATGACGCGCGAGTCGCCGTTGCGATCGTTGGTGTCGATGCGGGTGGTGATGCCGACGCCGCTGAAGTTGCGGTCTTGATAAAGCGCGACCATGGCTTGGCGGGACTTTTCAACCTGCTCTTCGCTGAGGCGGTCGCCGACCTTGAAAGTGAGCTCTTTGCGCAGGCGATTCGGCGCCACTTCAATCGCGCCTTCAACCAGGATCTCGGTCACCACGGCGCGGCCCTGCACCAGAATGATGACCTTGACGCCATCGCCCTGCGGTTCGGCGAAGATCCGCACGTTGGCCACATCGCCAGTGGCGAAGAGAGTCTTCACATCGTCCTCCGCCGCGCGCTCCGAATAGGGGTCTCCGACCTGCGTTTTGAGGTTGGCCATGACCCGTTGCCGGCTGATGGTTTCGGGACCGACGTATTGGACCACGATCGAGCGGACAACCGGACCGGCAGGGGGTGCCACTTGGGCCGGGGCCTCGGGCAGGAAGGAAAACAACAACAAAAGGAGGGAAAGGAGGCGGATTCTCATGAAGTTGCGATTTGGTGGACCGATGGGATCGGGCGAATCCGCCTTTAGTGGTGGAAGCGGGGGGGTAGGTCAAGACGGAATCCCTGCGTACGGCGCAGCTTGGCCGCGGGGGCTGGCAAGGCTATAAAGGAAGCCATGTTGCCCGCACTGAAAGAATGGGACGTTGTCTGCGAAGCGCTCGGTTCCGGTCGCCAAGTGATTGTCATCCGCAAAGGCGGCATTGCCGAGGGGACAGGCGGCCTGCGCTTCGAACACGACGAGTTTGTCCTTCTGCCGACTTTTTTCCACCAACAATCCGAGCGTGTTGTGCCGGAAGCCGACTTTGCGGCGCGGCAGGGCGGCCGCGAAGGCGAACGCGAATCGGTGGAAGTCCGCCATGCTGCCACGCTCGTCTGGCACAAGCTGGTCACGGACCGTGCGGTCTTGGACCGCTTGCAGGCCTTCCACATTTTGACGCCTGAAGAAGTCGAGACCCGCTTTGTCCAGAAGCCCGCGCCCGGCGTGCAGGTCGCACTTTTACGCGTTTACCGCCTCGACCCGCCGCAGCATGTTGCTTGGCAGAAGTCCTTTGGCGGTTGCCGCTCTTGGGCCGAAATGGACACCGACCTTGAGACCTGCTCCCGGGTCTCCGTGCTGAGCGACGAACGCTTCGCCGAATTGGAAGAGCAATTGCGCGCCATCCTCGGTTGACCCCTCTCACCTCATACCGCCCAACCCACCACTCTCCAGAGCTTGGCCCCAACGCAGACTCTCGGGTAATCTCGGCCTCCCATGGAAAAAGTTGTCATCGTCGGAACCGGTTGTGCCGGACTCACTGCAGCTATTTACGCGGGCCGCGCGTCACTCTCGCCCCTCGTCCTGCAAGGGGTTCAACCCGGCGGCCAGCTGACCACGACTACCGAGGTAGAAAACTTCCCGGGCTTCCCCGAAGGCGTCGACGGACCCGACCTCATCATGCGGATGCAGGCGCAGGCCGAAAAATTCGGCGCCCGTTTCCAATTCGGCACCCTCGAGGAATTCGACCCCGGCGGGCCCCATCACCGGATCAAGGTCGACGGCCAGTGGCTCGAAACGGAGACTCTCGTCGTGGCCAGCGGTGCCGCGGCCAAATGGCCGGGTCTGGCCGGGGAAAAACAATTCATCGGCCACGGCCTTACTTCCTGCGCCACGTGCGACGGCGCTTTTTACCGTAACGTCCCCGTGTGCGTCATCGGGGGCGGTGACTCGGCCTGCGAGGAAGCGAGTTTTCTCACCCGCTTCGCCTCGGTGGTCTACCTCATCCACCGCCGCGACACCCTGCGGGCCTCGAAAATTATGGCCGATCGTGCCCTGGCCAACCCGAAAATCAAACCGCTCTGGAACCGCAAACCGGTCGAATACCTGGCCGACGAGGAAGGCCATGTGCGCGGCATCGTCCTCGAGGATATCCACACCGGTACTCGCGAGGAACTCTCGGTGAAATGCGTCTTTGTTGCCATCGGGCACACGCCGAACACCGCGCCATTCCGGGGCAAGCTCGACACGGATGACAACGGCTACCTCATCCAGCACGACACCGTGCGGACCAATGTACCGGGCGTCTTCGCGGCCGGCGATGTGGCCGACCATGTCTACCGCCAGGCCATCACCGCCGCCGGTCAGGGCTGCGCGGCGGCCATTGAAGCCGAGCGCTACCTCGCCGCACGCGAATGATCCTCCTTTAGCGGCGGTACTCCCGCCGCCGGCTCTCACGGGCCTGCATGAAAATCTGCGACCTCACCCAATTTTACTCCCCGGTCGGCGGAGGGGTGAAGCGCTACGTCTCGGAAAAGATCGCCTGGATGCACCGCGCCCGACCGGATGACCACCACGTTCTGGTCATTCCGGGTGCCGAAACGGCCTGCCGCGAGCATGGGCGGTCGCGCGTCTACACTATCAAGTCACCTCTCATTTCGCGCACCGCGCGGTATCGCATGCTGCTCAATCTCACCGCCGTCGAGGATGTCCTCGAGAAAGAGCGGCCCGACATCATCGAGTCTGGTGATCCCTACCAGGTGGCGTGGAAGGCCCTAGCCTCGGGCCACGCGCTGGGGATTCCCGTGGTGGGATTCTACCACTCGCATTTCCCCGAGGCTTACCTGCGAACCGTGGACAAATTTTTCGGTCACATCGCCGTCGACATCGCGCGCGATATTGCGCGGCGTTACGTGCGCGAACTTTACAACCGCTTCGCCGCGACCATCGTCCCCTCGCCGGCCCTCGCGCACCTTTTGGCCGGCTGGGGCGTCCGCAACACGCGTCTTGGCGAGTTGGGGGTTGATACGACACTTTTCCACGCGCAGCACACCCCCGATGAACGTCGGCAAGTGCGGGCAGCCCTCGACATCGCCGACGACCAAATCCTGCTGCTCTACGTCGGTCGTCTCGCACCGGAGAAAAATGTCACCACGCTTTTCGAGGCTTTTGAGCAACTGGCTGATCCGCGTTTCGCTCTGGTGGTAGTCGGCGACGGCACCGAGCGGCGTCACCTGTCGCGCCTGCGCGAGCGCAACCCCGGGGTCCATTGGCTGCCCTACCAGGGCGATGGACAGCAACTGGCCCGTATCTACCGGGCGGCCGATCTTTTCGTGCACCCCAGCTTGCAGGAAACCTTCGGTCTGGTCGCGCTCGAGAGCCAAGCGTCCGGCACACCCGTGGTTGGGATCCGCGGCAGCTACATGGACCGCATCATCTTCACCGACCAAAAACACTGGGCCGCGGAAAATTCTCCTGCGGGGCTGGCCGAAGCCATCCGCGCCATGGCCGGACGCAATCTCAAGCACGAAGGACAGGAAGCCGCCGCCCGGGTGCATCAGTTTTACGGGTGGGACCACGTTTTCGAGCGCCTTTTCGGTGTTTACGCCGAGGTGGCGCGCGGCTGATGCAAATCCTCCTTGTCCCGGGGCGGGCTTGATGCCTTCCTCCGCGGCGATCCACAATCACCGGCAGGATGCCAGCGGCACATTTCTTCCGCAGCCCGTTCACGGCCGGGACCATTGGACCGACGGACAAGCGGACACCATCCTCTTCCCTAACCGCGGATGAAAGCTGGCGATTTGGCCTGATTCTGCTCAGGCTTCATTGACGCTATGCCCACCGATACCGTCATCAGGCCGTTCCGGCCGTCCGACCGCGCGGACGTCCGCCGTCTTTGTTGCGAGACAGGATATCTTGGCAAAGCCATTGATCCGGTTTTCGAGGACCGCGAACTGTTCGCCGATTATCTCACGAAATTTTACACCGACTGGGAGCCCGAATCGACTTTTGTCCTCGAGCATGATGGCGATCTGAAGGGCTACCTCATGGGCTCCCGCCGCCCGCTCCTCCACCAGTTGCACAACTTTTTCCACAACTTTTCCCTCTTCGCCCGCGGCCTCGCCCGCTACCCCCGCTACAACAAATCTTCGAAGGCCTTTGTCCGCTGGATTATCCTCAATGCCTGGCGCGAAGTCCCCGCCGCCCCGCGCCGCCTGCCGCATTTCCATTTCAACCTGCTCCCCGAAGTCCAGGGCCTCGTCCGATCACGTGAACTGCTCTTCCAATTTCTCCAGCATCTCCGCGCCCATGGTGAGACCGCTGTCTTCGGCCAGGTCGTCACCTTCGAAGAACGCCGCGGCGCCCGTGTCTTCGAACGCTTTGGATTCCGCGTGGTGGAAAAGAAAGAGATCACCAAATACCGCGCCCACCACGCCGAACCCGTCTACCTCTGCACCATCGTCAAGGACCTCGACGACGGCATCCTGATGAAATCCACCACCGCCTGACTCCATCGTCGCGCAAGCCTCCCCTGCCCCCCGTCTCTCCGATTCCTCCGGCTAAATTTTCGCCAAGGCACGGTCTGACGCGCATCCGTCTTGCCCTGTTTAACGGGAGTGCCATGCTCTGAACCTCCGTGACTTACGACTTCACCAACTGTCCCAACCGCAGCGGAACCGGTTCGCTCAAGTGGGAGCGCTACTCGGGACGCGACGTGCTTCCCATGTGGGTCGCGGACATGGATTTCGTGTCCGCCCCGGAAATCGTCGCCGCCCTGCAACAACGGGCCGCCCACGGCGTCTTCGGTTACACCATACCGCCGCGCTCCACCGTCGAAACCGTCCTCGAATACCTGCAAACCCGCCACGGGGTGGCCGCCACCGCCGAGGAGATCGTCTGGTTCCCCGGTCTCGTCCCCGCGCTCAATGTCGCCTGCCGAGCCTTTGTCCAACCGGGCGAGGAAGTCCTGACCTGCACACCGGTCTATCCGCCATTTCTCAGCGCACCGGAAAACGCCGGTGTCGGACTTCGTAAAGTCGATCTTGTCGAGAAAAACGGTTTCTGGGACGTCGATTTCCAGGCCCTCGAAGACGCCGTCACACCACGGACAAAACTTTTCATTTTCTGCAACCCGCACAATCCGGTCGGACGCGTTTTTCCCGAGGCTACCGTCGCGCGCCTGGCGGAATTCTGCCAGAAGCACGACCTTGTCTTCATCTCCGACGAAATCCACTGTGACATTGTGCTCGACGACGCACCGCACGTCAGCGGGCTCCGCTTTGCCGGACCGAAAACCGTCGCCATGTTTGCTCCGAGCAAGACTTTCAATCTCGCCGGCCTCGCCTGCGCTTTTCTGGTCATCCCCGATGACGGCACCCGGCGCATCTTCCAACGCGCGGCACGGGGCCTCATCACCGAAATCAACGCCTTCGGCTACGCCGGTTGCGAGGCCGCTCTCCGCCACGGTTGGCCGTGGCGCGACCAGCTCCTCGGCGTGCTGCGCTCCAACCGCGACCTCGTGGAAAACTTCGTGGCCACGGCTCTCCCCGCCATCCGCACTTGGCGCGTCGAAGCGACTTACCTCGCCTGGCTCGACGCGCGCGAACTCCATCTGCCCAACCCGGCCAAGTTCTTCGAAGACCATGGCGTCGGTCTCTCCGACGGTGTCCCCTTCTCGGCCCCCGCCGGCTTCCTCCGCCTCAACTTCGGTTGCCCCCGCTCACAGCTTGAGGAAGCGTTGAACCGCATGACGCAGGCGCTGCATTCACGATGACTTCCTCCCCTCAGGTAAGGACAAGCGGTCCACTCGTCCGCTCGCTTCAATGCAGGCACGCCAGCCGCAAGCCCCTGCCTTTCCCGTCGCGATGACCCACCCGCTCCACACTCATCCCCTCTGCCAGCCCGAGCATCTCGGCACCCCGATTCCCGACTCACCCCATGCCGTGTCGGTCTGTCTCCCGACGTGGGCCGACATCATCGGCTACGAGGATAAAGAACCACGCGTGGTCGACAAAATGCGCACCGGCTACCCGCGCTTCTTCTTTCATCCGCTCATCAACGAAGTCCGCGCCCTGCTCAAGGCGGAACCCGGATGGGACGTGCTCCCCTTCCCCGATGAAGCCGCCGCCACGCAATGTGCCACTCTCGCCTCGGGGAAGGTCATTGCGGTCGACGGACTTTGGGCCGCTTACTTTTCGCTCGAGAATCTCCCCGCGGCCCGCGCCTTCTGGCAGCACGCCGGGCGCATTCTTTCCTCCCGTGCCGCCGAGGACTGGCTCGCCCACCGTCGCCTGGGCGCACCGAATCCGGCGCTCGAAAAAACTTTTCTCGACCGCCTCGCCACGTGGAGCGCCGCCCCTGCGGACCACATCAGCCTGCACCCCAGCGGCATGGCCGCCATATACACCGCCTTTCAAACTGTTACCGCGCGCCGTCCTGGCCGCCGCACTGTCATGTTCGGATTCCCCTACACCGACACCCTCAAAATTTTATCAAAATTCGGCTGCGGTGTGGAATTTTTTCCGCGGGCCGATAAGGCAGACCTGTCCGAGCTGGCTGCCCTTCTCCAGCAGGAGGAAATCGCCGGTCTCTTCTGCGAGTTCCCGAGCAACCCCTTGCTCGGCACACCCGATTTACCCGCCCTTCACCGCATGGCGGCCCAATACGGAGTCCCGATCATTGCCGATGACACCATCGGGACGTTTTTCAACGTCGATGTTCTTCCGCACGTCGACTTCGTCGCCACCAGTCTAACCAAAGCCATCTCCGGCGAGGGCGATGTCATGGCCGGCGCGCTCGCCGTCAATCCGCAAGGCCTCTTCGCCGACCAACTACCCTCCACCTCCCCCGGCGGCATCTACGCCCGCGATCTCGCGGTCCTCGAGCGCAACTCCCGCGATTTTCCCGAGCGCATGAAAATCGCCAACACCACAGCACTCGAACTCGCGCGCTTCCTCCAGGCCCATCCCGCCATCGAACACGTCTGGTATCCCGGACTCGACCCGTCGCCCGTCTACGAGCAACTCCGCAAACCGGACGGAGGCTATGGCGCCGTCCTCTCCTTTCTCCCTCATCGCGCCGCACAAAACACGCCCCTTATTTTCGAAAAACTCCAACTCAGCCACGGCATCAGCCTCGGCACCAAATACTCCCTCGTCTCCCCCTACGTGCAACTCGCCCACTACCACGAACTCGAGTGGGCCAAGCAATGCGGCATCGACCCCCACCTCCTCCGCGTCGCCGTCGGAACGGAAATGTGGGACGATCTCAAGGCGCGCTTCACATCAGCCCTCCAGGTGGATCGCGATGTCCCAGCGCGATAATCGTTCCAAGACATCGCGCCCGGAGGGCGCGATCCACCCAAATGTAGCGGCGGCGTCCCCGTCGCCGGTGGTTTCTTTCGATTCGGCGCCGGGGACGGCGCCGCTACATGCCCACAAAAAAGGCGGGGAGAACAATCTCCCCGCCCTTCGATGATTCGTTTTTTCGGCGCGTTACTTTTTCAGCGCGAACATCCCCGGACCGACTTTCTTCACGCCCGGCATGGTATAAATACGCGCGGCGAGGTTTTTCTTCGGCTCGGACACTTTCCAGACGTATTTGTCCTGCTTGAGGCCCTGCAGCACGGCATTGACGTTGAGCGGGCCACCCGCGCGCTTCATCACTTTGTGCACGGCCGGCGCCAACGGGCCACTCGGCGAGGACGGACGTTTCTGGCCCTTGAACGGCGAGGTGCGCTTTTTGCGACGTCCGCGCTTGGCCACTTTCTTGGCCGGACGTCCGGGCTTGGCGGCCTTCTTCGCGGACCGACCCGGCTTGCGGCCGCGGCGGCGCGGACCGGTCACGCTCACGGTTTCGCTGACGAAACCAGTCAGTGAAACATTCTTGCCGAGAAGGCGGGTTAATTCGCCTTGCAGGCTTTCAATGCGCTCTTGGAGATCGAGCGCGCGACGTAGTGTGGATGTAGTAAGAGTTACCATAACGAGTTGCATTTTCTATATTGACTGCGTTTCGGCAATATAATTCGGACCTGCCGGGCAGAGCTGCTTTCTGGACAGAGGGAAACAAAGAGTTCATGCTCCCGTGCGATGGACGACGCGACCGCCCGTTGGGCCCAAAAACTGATCGAATCCTACCGCGACGAAGGCGGCGTGAACGCCGGCGACGAACCCGGTCTGCCGTCCAAACCGGAGATCGCCTCGCTGAGCATGCAACTCATGCAGTTGCTCTTCCCCGGCTACCACGATGTCGGGCCGATCGGGAAGCTGGAGTTGTCCACCCTCACCTTGGACCGCATCAAGGCCCTGGCCGAAGACCTGCAGCGCGCCTTCCAGGCCGTCCTCTCCGGCAAAGATGACGCGGCGGCCACCGCGACGGTCGGCAAACTTTTCCACGAACTGCCCGCCATCCGCGCCATGCTGCAAACCGATGTCGAAGCCGCCTACGAAGGCGACCCCGCCGCACGCACCCGCGACGAGATCATTCTCTCTTACCCGTTCCTTGAGGCCATCGCCATCCAACGTGTGGCCCATTTTCTTTACCGCCACGACGTCCCGCTCGTGCCACGCATGATGACCGAATGGGCGCACACGCAGACCGGCATCGACATCCATCCCGGGGCAAGCATCGGCAGCCATTTCTTCATCGACCACGGCACCGGCGTGGTCATCGGCGAAACCTGCCGCATCGGCGCGCACGTGAAACTTTACCATGGGGTGACCCTCGGCGCGCGCAGCTTTGCCAAGGACGACAGCGGACGCATCCGGAAGGGCGGCAAACGCCATCCCGATGTCGAAGACGGCGTCACCATTTACCCGAATGCCACGGTGCTCGGCGGCGAAACCGTCATCGGACGCAACAGCACGATCGGCGGCAACGTCTTCCTCATGCACAGCGTGCCGCCGAATTCCCTCGTCTACAACGAGGAGGCCCAAGTGCGCGTGGTCAACAAGGCCGCGAAGGGTGACAACGTCGATTACTCGATCTGACGCCCCCATGCCCGCACGCGCCCTCCAGTCCGGCCCGATTCATCCGGCGGAAACGCTGCGGCAGCTGGCCAACGAAGCGCGCACCTGGGCCTTGCGCCTCGAACTTCCGCGCTTGGCCGCCCGCGTCACTTTGCACTGGCACGCCCGCCTGCGCACCACCGCCGGGGTGGCGCGGCTCGACTGTGCGGTGATCCTCCTCAATCCGCGTCTGTTGGCCTTTCCGGATGAACTGGCCCGCACCTTCCTCCACGAGTTGGCGCATCTCGTGGCGCATGCCCGCAATCCGCGCCGCCTCATCGACCCGCATGGCCCCGAGTGGAAAGAAGCGTGCCGCCACCTCGGCCTCGCGGACGAAAAACGCTGCCACACCCTCCCGCTTGCCGCGCCCCGCCGCATGGCCCGCAATTACCTTTACCATTGTCCATCGTGCCGCCGCGAAGTCGCGCGCGTGCGCCCCTTCCGCCGCAGCGAGGCGTGCTTGATCTGTTGCAAGACGCACGCCCGCGGCAGCTATGACCGGCGCTTCCGCTTTCTCCCCGGCAAAGTGCCGTCCGCCCATCACAGCCTGCGACAACCCGAGCTTTTTCGATTGTGACCCGCCGAGCCTAGTGCGCACAATCCCCTTTCCCGTATTTCCCTATGAGCCAGAATATCGAATCCCACCTCGTCGAAAACCGCGTGGTCAAGCCGACCCGAGACTTCAGTAAAAAAGCGCGTGTCAAAAGCATGGCGGACTACAAACGCCTCCACGCCGCCTCGGTCAAAAACCCGCAGAAATTCTGGGCCAAGGAAGCCGCCGAACTCCAGTGGGGCCGCAAATGGAAATCGGTCCTGAAGTGGAAGGTCCCCTTCGCCCGCTGGTTCGACGGAGGCACGATCAACGTTGCGGAAAATTGCGTCGACCGCCACGCCATGGGCGACCGTAAAAACAAAGCCGCCATCATCTGGGAAGGCGAACCGGGTGAAAAACGCACCCTCACTTACGGACAACTCCAGCGCGAAGTTTGTCTCTTTGCCAATATCCTCAAACGCAATGGAGTGAAAAAGGGCGACCGGGTCATCATCTACATGCCACTCATCCCCGAAGCCGCCATCGCCATGCTGGCTTGCGCAAGGATCGGCGCGGTGCACTCGGTCATCTTCGGCGGGTTCAGTGCGGACAGCATCCGCGACCGCATCGCCGACTGCGGCGCGACCTGCGTGGTCACGGCCGACGGTGGCTACCGCCGCGGTGCCATCGTTCCGCTCAAGCAGAATGTCGATGCCGCGCTGGCCGGTGAAACGACGATCAAGAAAGTAATCGTCTTCCGCCGTGCCAACAATGAGATCCATATCCAGGAAGGACGCGATGTCTGGTGGCATCGCGAATTGGAATACGTCAATGCCGACTCTCCGATTGTCCACCACGACAGCGAGAACCCGCTCTTCATTCTCTACACCAGCGGCTCGACCGGAAAACCCAAGGGCATCCTCCACACCACAGCCGGTTACCTCACCCAGGCCTACGCCACGACGAAATACGTTTTCGATCTCCGCGAGGACGACATCTATTGGTGCAGCGCCGACGTCGGCTGGATCACCGGCCACAGCTACCTGGTCTACGGTCCGCTGGCCAATGGTGCGACTTGCCTGATGTATGAAGGCGCGCCGAACTGGCCCGACCCGGATCGTTTCTGGCGCATCATCGAGAATTACGGCGTGACCGTTTTCTACACCGCACCAACCGCCATCCGCGCCTTCATCAAATGGGGTGACGAGTGGGTCGACAAACACGACCTCTCTTCGCTCCGCCTCCTCGGCACGGTCGGTGAACCGATCAATCCCGAGGCCTGGATGTGGTATTACCAAAAGATTGGCGCCGGACGCTGTCCCATCGTCGACACCTGGTGGCAGACCGAAACCGGCGCGATCATGATTTCCCCGCTTCCCGGGGCGACCCCGCTCAAACCCGGCACCGCGACCCTCCCGTTCTTCGGCATCGATGCCGCCATCGTCGACGACCATGGGAAAGAAGTCGGTCCCAACGTGGGCGGCAAACTCGTCATTCGTAAACCCTGGCCCTCCATGCTTCGCACCATTTACGGCGACCGCGCGCGGTATAAAAAAACTTACTGGAGCGAAATCCCCGGATTCTATTTCACCGGTGACGGTGCCCGCCGGGACAAGGACGGCTATTTCTGGATCGTCGGCCGTATCGATGACGTACTCAACGTCGCCGGCCACCGCCTCGGCACGTCAGAAATCGAAAGCGCGCTGGTCAGTCATCCCTCCGTGGCCGAAGCCGCCGTAGTCGGACGCCCCCACGAAATCAAAGGTCAGGCGGTCGTCGCCTTCGTCACCTTGAAAGGCGGCGAGAAGCCCAGTCCCGAGCTGCGCGACAAACTGCGCAAGCATGTCGGGAATGCCATCGGCGCCATCGCCAAACCGGACGACATCCATTTCGCCGAAGCCCTGCCCAAGACGCGCAGTGGAAAAATCATGCGCCGCATTCTCAAAGAAATTGCCAGCGGCAAAGAAGTCAAAGGTGACACCACCACCCTCGAAGACTTCAGCATTCTCGCGAAACTCAAGCTGCAAGATTCGTAAGCAACAGCCGAGTCTGCGAGACAGCCGAAGGCAAATAGAAGAGGATAAACGGTTAGGATAAGACCCGATCGCGTTGACGCGCGATCAGGTCAATACGTTCCGGAAGACACTGTTTTGCGCCGGTGACAGCCGGCACAAAACTTATCCTCTTTCATCTTCTTCAATCCGTGGCCTGCCTTTTCCTGTCTCCATTTCCTAGCAACAGACGTTAATCTCCGCACATGAATAAATTCCTCATCACCGGCGCCTCCAGCGGCATTGGCCGCGAAGTTGCCATCCGCCTCGCCGCCCGCGGAGCCAACCTGACCCTGAACGGCCGCTCCGAAGCCAAACTCACCGAGGTCGCCACCGCCTGCACCGGCGCCGCCTCCATCGAAGGCATTGCCTCCGACCTCACCGTCCCCCACGCCGCGGAATCGCTCGTCACCAAAGCCAACGAATCCATGGGCGGGATCGATTGCGTAGTCCATTGCGCCGGCATCGGCCTGATCAAACCCACGGCCGATACCACCGACGCGGAATTCAGCAAAATCGTCAACACCAACTTGCGCGGCACATTTCTCGTTGCTCAAGCCGCCTGCAAAGTGATGGCTGCGCAAAAGCACGGCCTCTTCATCACCCTGCCCGGCATCCTCGGCAAAGCGGTGATGAAAAACGCCGCCGCCTACATCGCGAGCAAATTCGGGGTGACCGGACTGATCAAGACCTTGGCCCAAGAATACCAGCGCAGCGGCGTCCGGTTCTGTCTCTTTTTCCTCGGCGGCGTCGACTCCCCGTTCTGGGACGAAATCAACATGGCGGTGCAACGCGACAAAATGATCCCGGTCTCCACCGCGGCTGACCTTATTCTCCAAGCCATCGACGCTCCGCCACACCTTGTTCTGGCCGAAGTTGTCCTGCAGCCGGAGAGCCACCAGTTGGTCTGATGACTGCCCGGGCCCGAAAGGGCACAAATCTAGGGAGATATGGTTCAAGCCGTCCCTTAAACGGAGCCACGGAATAAACGAAGTCAGAACAGGTGGCTGATCTTGGTCGCTCTAAGTGAACTGGTCCCGGTGATATGAGAGTTTCGCGGCGCGTGGGAGCTGCAACATTCTCATGACAAGAAAGCGACAGGAGCGTTCGCGGTCGTGGCGCGTCACAGAGAGTCGGTACTCGTAGAGACTTCGAGTCGGAAGAATGCCTTAGTTTCGGCACGCGGCAGCCGAGCTTCCCAAGTTTGCATGACGCCTTCTGATTTCAGCTCGTGGGCGATTGCTGTGCTGCTCCACGATATCAAATCCGTGGATGTTTCAACGACGTAACTGGCGTCGGTTCGGTCAGCAGGACGCGAGTAGGTGAATATCCAATACTCCTGGGTGGCTGCGACGGTGAATGGCGGTGCCGTGACCGATCGTGGATTTGTTCCCATCGCATATTCGAGGAGATTGGAAAATCCATCATTGTCCGCGTCTGCCGACAACGTCCTAACGAGCGCAGCCTCAAGTTCGCTTGGGCTGAAATAATCGAGAAGCCAACCGGCCAAAGAGCCTTCCCGAATGACGGAAACCGTCGCGGGGGCGCTAGTGACGCTGCCAAACCCATTGGTCACTCTGACCGTATAATCGCCGGCGTTGCCCGTTTGCAGATCGTCAAGCGTGAGTGTCCGATCGGTTGCACCGGGAAGGTCCGTGCCGCTCCGTTGCCATTGATACGATAGCTCCGGGTTGCCTGCGGCAAGGACCGTCAAGCTGACTGAGCTTCCCACCCGGCCAGTCTGGCTGACGGGCTGCGTTTTGATTTGCGGCGGGCCGAAAGCATCGACCTCGCCATCGCGGTCATGGTCGAACGCCGCGAGATCAGGATCACCAACGGCCAGTATCGAACCCTCGTTGAAGCTCAGGCTTTGCACGGCGACCTGTGGGTCCGCCGTGCCGGCGAAGGTCGCCGCGAGCAAAACATGGTTGCCAGTCAAACCCTCTGCCTTGGCCAAGGCGGCGCGGATCGTCCCGGCTGTGGCCGTGTTGATCGCGCTGCTGATGCCCGGCTCGGTGCGGCACGCCTCGAGCAATCGCCCGTCCGCATAGGTCAGCACCACATCAACGCCCAAGACAGGCGATGGGCCGGCTTGGAGCAGGAGATAGACATGGGTGCGGTCGCCGGCCTCATCGGGCACGGTGGCGAGACCTGCTTGGATGGTCGCGCCACTCTGGCTGGTGACGGACTGCCAGTTACCCGAGACATCCCCACGCAGCACGGCGCTGAAGTCCTGGCCGGTCTGGTGTGAAGTCAGGGAGGCGTAAAGGCGGGTTGCGGGCGAAAACGCCCACATTTCCCCACCGGTGGAGAAGCTCAACGGCTCGAGTTCGGCGACGTGCTGCAGAATGCGGAACGCATCCATGGCGGTAATCTCACCCGTCCGGTTCACGTCAGCGGCGATCGCCGGGTTACCATTGAGGGTGCCGAGACCGGCGGCATACTGAAGGACGAGCGCCGCATCGTAGGCCGAGATGGCCGAGACCTGGTCGGTCTTGGCCGGCGTTAGCTCATAAGCCGCGTTGACCAGATTATCGAATCGGAAAGTGCCGTCGCTCGCGCTGGTCGCCGTTTGGGTGCCGTTGCCTTCGATCGTCAACAACGTGCTGGCGACGGGCCGACCGCCATCGCCCCAATAATTGACCTGCCCCTGGAGGGCATATCCTTCCGCGATCGTGACCGATCCGTTGATGGTCTGCGCCGTGATGGCCCCATCATTTAGTTGCACGCTCGTGATGGCCAGGGCCCCAGACTGCAAGGGATCGCCGATGACATCGAAAGGAAGATTAACCAACACGCCGCTTCCTTGGGCCGCATTGCCGCCGGAAGCCAGGCTGAGCACAATCCGCCCGGGAGTAGCGGTGTTCGCGACGAGCGTCCAACCCGAGGCCAGCGGGCCGACTGTGGGCGGGCGCACGCGCAGCAAGGCGGCATCGTAGGTCACGGTGATCTGCGCGGAGACCAGACCCGTGGCGTTGGCGAGGGACAAAGGCACCGTGATGCCCGAACCGGCGAAGGTGGACGAGTCAGGCACATAGAGCGTGGGCGTCGTATCGATGAAGGTGAAGGCGTTGAGCAGCGTGGACAACGAACCGCCCTGGTTCTCGACGCGCACGCTAACCTTGGACGGAATGTTTGCCGGGGTTGCGCAGGTGATCTGGTTGGCACTTACCACCACCACATTGGTTGCGGCCGTGCTGCCGAAGAAGACCTTTGCGCCGGCCTTGAAGTTGGTGCCCGTGATCGTGACCGACGTGCCGCCGACCACTTGGCCTTGAGACGGGGACACGCCCGTGACAACCGGACGGTCTTCGACCCTGATCAGATAGGGCGTCTCCGGCCGGCCCGCGAGAGTGGTGGAAACCCCGTCGGTGGCCGAGAGGTAGTATTCCAAGCCCGGCGCCACGACCTTGGAACCCTCCAGCGAAACGGTCCAGCGGTTTCCGCTGATTTTCACCATGGCGCGTGACTGGTAGGTCGATTGCCCCTGGGTCCGGTAGAAAAGCGTGGCCCCCGTCACCGCCACATTGTCGGTGATGTCAGCCGCGATCGAAAGCGACAGGTTGGGCTGCGCCTGCGTCAGCGGCGAGTGGGCAATGACCGGCGCGATCGTGTCCCTCGGTGTGGCCTGCGCGATGTTCGAGGGTGCAGACTCGGACATGTCGGTCTGCACCACGGTGAACTTGTAAAAGTAGGGCTGCCCGGGTTGCACATTCACATCCACGAACTGCTTTGTTTGCGCCGGGATGATGCTGGAGTTGACGCGGGTGTAGGAGCCATCCTCGGTCGTCGAGCGGTAAAGGTTGTAGCCGGCCAGCAACTCGAAGTCGGTCTGGGTCCAGGAAAGATCGATGCGGCCTTCGCCTCCGCTGGCTTGCAGCGTGAGGGCCTCGACGCCGGAAGTGACGATCTCGAATCGGAAGCGACCCTCGTCGTTTCCGTTGACCAGCCAAGGATCGTCTGCGGCTACGGCATCGGTGATCTTGATCAACTGATACCCGTCTCCGGTGATCGGGGTGATGTTGAACGTTCCGACCCAGGTGCGCGCGTCCTGCCAGCCGCCATTGATGGGATTGACGCTGTAGTCGGCGAGCGGCGTGTCCGGCCCGAACGTGACACGCGGTGTCTTGGCGGTGTCCATGTCGCGATTGAACGTCACCGTCACGGCTGTCCGGTTTTAACTACCACAGCCACAGTTGGTTAGGATTGTGGGTGTCCATAAAGTTGTCAGGTGTTTCTGTAAGTAGCTGATGCAGAGGGATCTTTTCAAAAGGGTGAACGCTCAAAATCTGCAGAGTTCTGTGCAAAGA
>CAMBUL010000046.1 GCA_945871065.1 Chthoniobacter flavus
ATCTGCTCCGTGGTCAGCGGCGGGAGAGCGGAAAGAAAAAGTTTGGGTGCGGAAATCGGACCGAAGGCCCCTGCTCGAATGTCATAAGGCCCGGCTTCACCCGCCCCGACCAGATCGAGCACCGCGACCCAGGGCTGTTCGCGGGTGAAATGGAGAGCGCCCGCCGCGGCCAACCTGCCGCGCGAGGGAAAAGTCACCGGAAGGTTTGCCCCGCGGAGGGTTCCGAGCAGGAGAGGTTCGCCCAACGTTCCCTGCAGGTAGAGATCCGGTTCGAGCAAGCCGCCCCCCTCCGCCGGCCCGGCCCGCAAAGGTGCGGACGATCCGGTTTTCAGGTCGAGTTTCCACCCGGAAAAAGGCTCCAGCGCGACCCCAAAAGGGGCAACGCCCGCGGCCGCGGCCGGCTCGAGGCCCAGCCGGGGCGTGAGGACGACCGTGCGCCGGACCTCGCTGCCATCCAGATCAATCGCGCCCTTGACCTCACCGTCCTCGCGATTGCCGCGCGCCTCGAGGGCGCCTTTGCCGCGGAGCAGGAGGTGGTCGTTCTCGTAGATGCTCAGCCCCTCTCCCTGCAGGAGGATTTCCCACCCAGGATTATGCCGGTCCGTAAAGTCAACGTTGCCTCTCGCCCCGAGGATGCCTTCACCCATCTTGGCGCTGGTTTCCTCGAGAGAAGCTTTCGTCCCGGCAAACACCGCCCTGGCTTGCACGGCCTCGATCGGCAACCAATCTCCGGGAAAAGAAATTCTCCCGTCCCTCCATTCCAGGCTTCCTTCCACCAGCGGCGCAGCCGGCGTGGCACCGGCTCGGAGTTTTACCCGCAGGAGGCCGCGGTCGAAAGTCATCCCGCCTGCCTTCGGCGAAAACCGCGCCAAATCGGTGGGCGGAATATCCAACTGCGCACTCCATGGTTGCGACTGGTCGATCAGCGTCCAACCACCGCCCTCGAGCTTTCCTAGTATCGGCAACTCCGCCTGCAAGGTCGCGGCAGCGGATCCGTCCGGCTGGAACTTCGCACCAATCGAAGCGCGCCGGTCTTTGACTTGCAGGGCGAGGGAGGTACGCGCTTCCGGCAGGGTCAGGCCGGGAAAGGCCGCGCCGAATCCGGTGACGGAAAAACTCCCGTCGATCGTCGCGTTTTCCCAAGGACCGCTCCCGTCGAGGCGCAAATCCGCTTTGCCCCGGAGTGTTGTCTCTTGGCCGAACAATTCGACCAGCGCGCCGAGGTCGAGATTGTCGGAACGAAGGAAGGCGTAAATATCGCGCTCGCGACGGACCGCCTTTTCCCACGGGTCACCGGCCAGGACCGCTTCGAGCGAGAGCGGCAGGAACAGTTCGCCGCGCATCAGGCGAGAACGTCCGCTAAAAAGTTGAATGTCCTGCACCGAGAGTCCCTCTTCCCCGAAATAAAGCGACGAGGAAAGCGAGAGCGGTCCGCGATCAAGCAGAAACCGGGAAACGTAAATATTGCCGGGCGAGTAGCTGCCGGAGAACTTGCCATTGACCGGCACCGGGTTGAGGTCGCCCGTGAAGCGAACCAATTCGAGGGTGGAGACCCCGGAATGCGCCGATGCCGTGCCATCGCCATCCCAGAAAAGCAGCACACCGCCCTCGCGCGCCCAGTCCGGAGCGAAGCGTCCGATCGGCCCGAGATACCTCGCCACCTCACGGATCCGCAGCTCGAGACGCCCGTGGTAGGACAACGAATCATCCAGGGTGAGCTGGCCGGCGCCACGCAGAAAATCGGATCCGCTTTGTGCGTCAAGATTAGTCAGTTTAAAATCGCGCCCCTCCAACTTCAGATCCGCTTGCAATGACCCGCGCGGCAAACCGCGCAGCGACAAATCCCAGCCGCGGACCTTGAGCCAGCCGCGGCCGCCGGCCGCCGGCCCCGAACCTTGACCCTCGGCGCGCAGCCCGCCGGACAAACCATCCCACGGGGGACCAAGCAAACCGGTCAAAGCACGCAGATTGCCGATATCGGCGTTAAAGTCGTAGTCAAAAGGCACCTCGCGCCATCCCGATGGGGTCGCCGGGACGGTGATCGTGCCGCGCAGACGAACGGTATTCGCCTTCTGCCGCAGGTTGCATTCATTGAGGCGCACCCGCCCTCCCGCCACGCTGAGCCCAATGGCCAGTTCCTCGACCGCATTCTTCCGCCAAGCAAACTCGTTGGCCTCGAGCCGCAGCGAAATCTGTCCGGACAAAGGCCGGCCCGGGTCGCCGTTGAAGGTGAGCTTAGCCAGATCGATCATGCCCTCCATCTCCCCCTCGAGACCCGCAAAGGCTGCGGCCCCGGCCAGCGACAGATTGAGGGCGTTGAGGGACGCCTTGACGCCCGCCCCGTCCCAGGCCACGTCGGCAAAAGCGTAACCGCCGAAGGCCCGCAACTCGAAAGTCAGCGTGGTCTGGCCGACCAACGAGAGCGTCCCATTGTCCACCGTGACATGGCGATCGAGTTTGAGGTCGGCCAGATAAGCAACACCATCGCGCCAAGCAGTGACCGCCGTGAGGGCCGTGAAGACGCGGGAGTGACGGCCCAGCCCCGCCGTGGCCTCGCGCACGCGGAGCAAGCCGGTGCGGCCCTCGTCGAGGAGAAGTTCAAGCCCGCACAAGTCGAGCCTCCAGCCCGCGCCAGAAACCGCCACCTCGGCATCGGTCACTTCGACCAACGAAGGCCAGGGCAACGTTTGACCGGTACCTTGTCCATCGACGGCAACCTCCGGTGCAGACGGCGGAACGGCAACAATTTTGCCCCGGACCCCGCGCAGCGCCACCCGGCTGACCCACGTCCGCGGAGAAAGACCCCAATCGACGGGCGAGGCCCAGGCGAAACGGACCTCCGCAATTTCCACGTCGGTCCCAAATGCGCCGGATACTTGCACTCCTTGTAGGACAATGGGGGCAAAACATTCGGCCTCGGCCGCAGTAATCCGCACCGTGTGACCTGCCGTCGCGCCGAGCCAAGGAATGAGGCGGAGGGCCAGCTGCCCGAGAACAAACCCATGGACCAGCCACAGAAGGGCAAAAATCAGGACCACGAAGAAAGTCGTGAAAAGGGCCCGTCGGCGGGGCGGCAACAAGGAACTGGATTCCCGATTCATTGGTGGAAGGGCAAACCTGCGCGCGAAGTAAGTCCCCTAAAAAGTTGTAGCCCTCCTCACCGAATGGTGAGAAGGGCTACTGTTCCCCCCAGAACAATCTTTACTAAAGATGTGAGCAAAGTAACACGCGACCCGACATGCGCAAGAGAAAAAAATGGAAAATGTTGAGGGCAGGAGCTTCATAATTATAAAATGTTGCATACTAAGCATTTATCAATTGTTACATTTTCGTCACAGTCGGTGCAAACCCGTTTTATCTGACGAAAAGCATTCGAATCCCTACCACAATCATCAAGATGGCAAAGGCTCGGGTGAGAAAATCGTTGGAAAGAAGCTTCAGCCAATCTGCGGCCACCCATGTGGTGGCCACCGCCCCGATCATGACTGGAAGGACAACCTGCCATTTGACCATAGAGCCGGATGCATATTTGGTGGTGGCGACGAGGGAAACCGCGATGATCACCGCGAGCGAAGTGGCCACGGCGGATTTCTGATCGAGAGCGAAAAAGAAAACAAATGCCGGCACCATGATCAGTCCGCCACCCACACCGCACAGTGCAGCCAGTACGCCGGTGACGGCGCCGACACCGAGGCCGAGGAGGAATTGCGTCGTTGTCATAGTCCCGGTGAAAATTACCCCGTGATCCACTCCAGGCGGTGGGCCAACATGCGATCGCTTTCGAATTCAAAATAGCCGCGGAAGTTTCGCCCCTCGAGCGCGCCAGGCAACCAATGACGGTCGTCGGCCCACATTTTCTCATAGGGAATCTCATCGCGCCGCACCCACAGCGGGATGGCCTCGTCCGTCTCCGCCGGTTCACCCTCACACCCCTCTGCCACAAACACCGTGCAGTGCAAGGCGTAGCCGTCGGTGAATTGGAAGTGCAACTCCCCGCGCTGCTGCGGATCGTGCGGCGTGACGCAGAGCTCTTCCTGCACCTCGCGAATGGCCGCCTCCAGCGCCGTTTCGCCAAGTTCGAGGCGGCCGCCCGGACCATTGATTTTTCCCGCTCCCAGACCGCGCTTCTTGTGGATAAGGAGCACTTCGTCACCGCGGGTGATAAAGCAAAGGTTGGCCCGCTCGCGCGGTTGCCAGGTGGACCAGTCGGTCGTCACGTCGAGGTCGGGATTATTTGGCTTGGTCCCGCAGGGGAACAACCAGCACGGGGCAACCCGTGCGTTTGAGCACCCCAGTGACCACGCTGCCGGTGAAAAGGTGGTAGATCGCGCCGTGGCCGTGCGAACCCATGACCAGACGCTCGGCACCGAGCTCCGCGGCGGCAGCAATGATCTCGTCGGCCGGAAGACCGAAACGCACGTGCGACTCGCAGTCCACGCCACGCCCGGTGATTTCCGCGGCCAACTGGGCGAGACGCTCTTTCTCGATGCGTTGCTCGACCTCAAAGTCCTGCCCGATCCGCAGGCGCATCATCTCCGGGTCGGTCTCGAACCCCGCCACTTCGGCCGCGGGCTCGATCACGTGGAGCAGCACAAGCGCGGCACCTCGGGCCCTCGCCTCATCCGTCGCGGCGGACAGCAACCGTTCCTGGGTGTCACTGAAATCCACCGCCACCAGCACTTTTTTCATGATCCTATCATCTGTCCGTCCGGCCCACCGGGCCAGCGCGAAATGGGGCGGGCCACCGATGGACACCCGGGGCCATTTGTGGCAGGGTGCCGGCATGTCCAAGCGGAGCCTATTCCTCGCCGCCGCGCTTGCCCTTGCCACGGACGGTGCCCGCGCCCAAGACGAGGAGACTGCGGCGGAAATACTCTCCGACACCTACGCCCGCGAGGAACTCGGCGTGAACGAGCTGACCGCGCCCTCCATCCAGCGCCTCTTCAACGAATTGGAACTCTTCAAGCCCGTTCCGGTCCAACTCCTCGCCGAGACGGATTTCGAACGCACCTACAGCAACCGCTTCCAGACTTCCCTGAATTTCGGCGCGCTCATCTGCGACGGGTTCTTTGCCGTGGTGGCCGAACAGAAGGGCCTCATCCAGAAAGTCGGGCGCGCCCTGCTCCGGCAGGCCAAGAGTCTTGCCGTAGGGCAACGCCTCTCGACCCACGCCAACAGCCTGCTCGAACTCGGCATGCGCGGCGACTGGGCCGAACTCAAACTCGAATTGATCAAGACTCAGGCCGGTGTCGAGGAAGCGATGATCGAACTGCGGGACGAAGAAATGGCCCACATGATCAGCCTCGGGGGCTGGCTGCGCGGGTTTGAAATCGGCTGCCTTGTCACCGCAGACGATTACAGCCCGCAGCGTGCCGCCGGACTAATGAAACCCGATGTGATGGACTACTTCCTCGAGCGGCTTTCGACCCTTAACCCGCGCCTCAAGGATACCGAGCTGGTCACCTCCCTCACCTCGCGGCTCGAAGCCATCCGCAAAATTGCCGGCGGCGCTGCCGACCGGGCACCCTCGAGATCGGAAGTCGAGCAAATGCGCGATCTCGCCGTCGAAATCAACACGATTATGTCCGCCCGCGTCAACCAAGACGGCCAGATCGTGAAAAAGGACTGAGTGCCGCCACGACACTCTGTGCCGGGCCAACCCATGCCGGCTATCTTCCATCCGCCGCCCCGCAGCCACGCCCGTCAACTCCATGCCGGGGCGGAAACATATTTCCGCGCTGCATGGAAGCTTGCCCCGCAAGAAGCCGCCGAACTCGGACTTGCTCAATACCGCGGGAAACTAGGCCCGAACGATCCCGGCTCCCACCGCGACCGCATCCGTCTCTTCGAGCAAACCCTCCCCCTGATCGAAGACCTTCCGCCGGGCGAAGGCGACGATTGGACCGACCGCCGTGCTTTCCTTGCTTTCCTCCGTACCGGCTTGTTTTTCACACGCGACCATCCGCGCTGGCAAATCGATCCGCAGACGCACAGCAGCACCGCGGTCAATGCCGTCTTCCACCTCCTCGTGCGACACGCGGAGGACCTGCCTGCGGTCACGCCCGACATCCTTTCGCTGGTGGCCAGCATTCCCCGTTTCCTCGACGAGGGCCGCGCCTGCCTGCGGCGTCCGGTGCCGCTCTGGACCAGGCTGGCCGTGCGCTCAAGCACGCACGCCGCCACTTTCCTCGAGCAGGCTGCCGCGCAAATCATACCGTTGGCGGAATCACCTGCGCGGGCCAAACGACTTTTCGCCGCGGCGGCCACCGCCTTCCGTGCTTATGCGCGGCATTTGCAAAAAATCCGGACCGGACCGGCCAACGGATTTTCCGTCGGACGCGCCAACTTCGAGTTTCTCCTGCGCGAGCGCATGGGAACCGATGCCAGCGCGGCCGAGTTGCTGGCCGAAGGCCGCCGGCTGGTCGCCACGGTTTCGGACGAACTGCGTCGCGAAGCGGCCAAGTTCGGACGCCGGCCCGCCCATGAAATCCTCGGACGCCTGCGCGACGAATGGACGCCGTCGGCCGGCGACCTGCTCGCCGAATACCGCACCGTCACCGAAGCGATCAAAAAACATCCGGCCACCGCGGGGTTGGTCGGTTTGCCCCGCGGCGAAAAGCTGAAAGTCCTTCCCGTCCCCGATTTTCTCCGCGAGCAATTCCCCACCGCGGCTTATAGCGCCCCTGGACCGTTCGATGCCGACCAGACGGGCATTTTCTGGGTCAATGATCTTTCCAAACATGCGAAAAGCGAAACAGAACGCCGGGCCGAAATAGCACAGCATTTCGGACTCGAGTTGACCTGCGCCCACGAGGCTTATCCCGGGCACCACCTCCAATTCGTCGTGCAAAACGGTCATCCCAGCCGGCTGCGGCGCATGTTTTCGCACGCCATTTTTTACGAGGGCTGGACGCTCTGGTGCGAAAAGCTCTGCATCGATCAGAAAATCTACCGCGCCCCGCACGCCAGGCTCATCCAATTGCATGACGCCCTCTGGCGCGCCCACCGGATTATCGTCGATATCGGATTGCACACCGGCGGAATGACCCATGCCGCAGCGACCCGCCACCTGGTGACAAATGTCGGCTTCACCAAGGCGCGCGCCGCTGCCGACGTGAATTGGTATACTTCCGCCCCCACCGTTCCCATGAGCTACCTCTTGGGACGCGAGAAAGTTGCCTCACTCTTCGCCGCGCAGCACGACTCCCTGCGCAACTTCAACGACCAACTCCTCTCCCACGGCGCGGTGCCGTTCGCCTGGTTTGACCGGGAAAACCGTCCCCTCGCGAAAAGGTAGCCCCCGGACACCTCGTCCGATCTTAAGATTTGACCCCGGGGGACGAACCGGAAAAACAGTTCAGGTAGGTATATCCGTCAAGCGCCCTGGCATACTCGTCGAGAAGACGCATCCCCTCGTTCGGCTTGAGACGGTCTTGTTTGATCGCGGCATCCACCTGGACTTTCATCCGGCGGGCCAATTCGCTTTTTTCCCATTGGGTGAGGGCCAACACATTGCCGATCGTGTTGCCGCCGATGATTTCCTCGACGTAGTAGCCGCTCTCCTCGTCCTCGTCCAAAAAGATATGCATCTCGTTGACCCGACCGAAGAGGTTGTGCATGTCTCCCATGATGTCCTGATAGGCACCGGCGAGGAAAAACCCGATATAGTAGGGCTTGCCTTCCTCCACGCGATGCAACGGGAGCGTCGGCTTCACGTCCTGCAAATCGATGAAGCGCGAAACCTTGCCATCCGAATCGCAGGTGATGTCCACCAGCGTGGCCTGGCGGTCCGGCGCCTCGTCGAGGCGGTGCAGCGGCATGACCGGAAAAAGTTGTCCCAGCGCCCAGTGGTCGAGGAGGGACTGGAAGACGGAAAAATTGCAGAGCACCTGGTCGCTGAGGGAAACCTCGAGGTCCTTCACTTCCTCCGGCACGTAACGCACATCGCGGAAAAGTTCGACCACCTTGGCCGCGATGCGCCAGTAGACAGTTTCGATCTTCGCTTTGGCCGGAAGGTCGAGCAACCCAAGAGCAAACATCGAATCGGCCTTCTCCCGGATCTCCTGCGCGTCATGCAGGCTTTCCAGCCGGTGTTTGCTGCCGAGCGAAGCGTAAATCTCCAGGATATCCTGGACGATGGAGGGATCACCCCCGGCCGATTTCACTTCCGGCCCGCGGGAAACTTTTTCGATCGTCCCGAACGCCTCGACGATGAGGACGGAATGGTGAGCGGCAATGGCGCGGCCGCTCTCACTAACCAGAATGGGATGGGCTACTTTTTCTTCGTCGCAGACTTCCTGCACCGCGCCGACCACGTCACGGGCGTACTCGTGCAAGGTGTAATTGACCGAGCTGTCGAAGGTCGTGCGCGACCCGTCGTAATCGATGCCGAGGCCGCCACCCACATCGAGGTAGCCGAGCTCGTGGCCGAGCTTGTGCAACTTGGCGTAGAAACGGGCGGCCTCGCGCACCGCGCGCTTGATCGTGCCGATATCGGTAATCTGCGATCCGACGTGAAAATGCACCAGCTTGAGGCAATGAGCCATGCCTTCGCGCCGGAGCAGTTCACTGGCCTGGACAAGTTCCGCGGTGGAAAGACCGAACTTGGCGTCCTCACCGCCGCTCGTCGCCCATTTCCCGGAACCTTTGGTCGCGAGCCGGACGCGGACGCCGATCCATGGCTCGACCCCCATCTGTTTGGCGATGGCGAGGACCTGGGCAAGCTCCTCGATTTTTTCCACCACCATGACGAGGCGTTTGCCCAGCTTGCGCCCGAGCATGGCATTGCGGATGTAGTCCGCGTCCTTGTAGCCGTTGCAAATGAGGAGGCTTTCCGGGTCGGTGTGTACAGAAAGCGCGGCGAGCAGCTCCGGCTTGCTACCGGCCTCAAGGCCGAAGTGAAACGGCTCGCCCGCGTCGACAATCTCTTCGACCACCTCGCGCAGTTGGTTGACTTTGATCGGAAAAACACCCCGGTAAACGTTGGCGTAGCCGGAGCCCGCAATGGCTTCGGCGAAGGCTTTGTTGACCGTTTCAACGCGGTGGCGCAGCAGATCCTGGAAGCGTAGGGTCACCGGAAAAGACAGACCACGAGAGCGCGCCTCGGCCACAAGCTCCATCATGTCCACCTCGCAGCGAGGCTCGCCGCAGGGGCGTACCGAAACATGTCCTCGGTCATTGACCGAGAAATAAGGCGCGCCCCAGCGCTCCACATTGTAAAGCGCCAGTGCGGAGGAGATGTCCCATTCTTTCATTTACGAGCGCGCTAATACGACCATCTGCCTCCGCGTGCAAATGGAATTCTCAGAAATTTTGCTTTGGCGCCGGGCCGGCCCCGCCGTCAGACTTTCGAAATGCCCCCCTCTAACCTCCCCCGCATCGAGCACGAGGTCACCGTGATGTTCTACGACACGGACTGCGCCGCCGTCGTGCACAACCTCGCTTACCTGCGCTTTATCGAGGAAGCGCGCACCATCATGGCTGAAAAAATGGGCATGCCCCTACGCCAGATGGTCGAGACCGGCCTCTATCCGGTCGTCCTGCGCACCGAAATCGATTACCTCTCGCCGGGCCAAGTCGGTGAACGCCTGCTTGTCCGCGGCGGGGTCTGCCAACTGGCCCGCGTCCGCTTCGACGTGCATTTCGAGGTTGTCCGGCCGGAGGACGGAACCATCCTCGCTGACTGCCGGCAAACCCTCGCTCTTATCCGCATGCCCGGAGCCAAAGCAGAGCGCTTGCCGCCAGAGTGGTTTTAGTAAGGGACGTTCCGCAAGGTCTTGCCGCATCTGGTCCGGACTAGGGGCTTTTATTCCCCCGTCAACTTTCTCTCCAACTCCCGAACCTGACCGTAGCGCCGGTCAATCCCCGCCCGCAGTTTCCTGCTCGCCTCCTGCCAGGACAGAGCAATGCCGTTTTCGAAGAAGGCCAACCGTTCAAGGCGGTGCTTCTCGGGATCCGTGGCCAGCGGGGAAGTATCCGACTTGGCACGGGTATCGTTGATCCGGCCGATGTGCCGGTTTCGTTCCTCGCCGGCGCGCAGCAGATCGTCACACAAGAGAGCGGCCGACTCGTAAAGGCGTTTTTCATCTTTGGCAGCACCGCGCTGCTTATCACGGAGGCCTTCCCGCAAGGTGCGGATTTGCTGGTTTGGCGCAGGGAACGGGATCTGGCCCGGTGTCTCGAGAGGAAGAGGTCCGAGCAATTCGTCCACGTGCGCATCGATAAATTGCGACAACCGGGCAACCGGGCCGGCTTCGGGTGCCGGCGCCAAAAAATACTCCCAGCCGAAGTAAGCTCCTACGGCAAGAAGCGCGATCAAGAGAACTTTCTTCATCGATCCAACTTTGCCAACCGCGAACCCGCGACAAAAGGCAAATTCGCCAGGGCTCAAAGCCCGCTTCTAAGCCCCGGCCCGCAAAGACCGCGCCACAGCCCCGAGTGCCATGGTCAGTTTTTCCCGCACCCCGGGCGCAAAGCCGCGCTTTTCGTGCAGGACGAGGAGCTGCAATGCATCGCTGCGCAACAGGCTGGCATTGCCGACCTCGAGATGCAGGGTAATCCCGCGCGGCTCACCCCAGCCGGCCCGGCCGGCATCGGCCGCCCGGTCCATCGCGCCCGAAGCGGCCTCGAGCAATTCCGCCTGCTTGAGATCGAGCGGCATGCTCCATGCGGCAAGAACCTCGCGGCGACGCGACAACAAACAACCCTCGATCCCCGGCAGACCGCAACACAACCGCGGCACATCGGCCGGCGTGAGCTTTTCTTCGGTGTGGAAAATTTCCTGCAAAACGCTGTCGGAGCGCAGTCCGATCGTGCTCCATGACCGGTCGGAACGCTCCATGCGCGGCAAGCCGGAGAGCACCCGCTCACGGAGGCCGCCGGGCAAGACGGTCTCGTCCGCCCCGCCGGGCCAAACCTCCGACTCCCACAGGATATGGAGTGGATGCCTTCCTTTCGGTTGCAGGGCCAAGGCTTTGGTCACGACCCAAGAAGAACTGGTCCGCTTTCCCTTTGCAATCCGCCGTTGCTGGTTAAATTCAAATCATGACCCGCTTTATCCTGCCCATCCTCATCGGCGCGGCGATCGGCTCCGCACTGGGCTATTTCGGGCAATGCACTTCCGGCACCTGCCCGCTCACCGCCACATGGTGGCGCGGAGCACTTTTCGGGGCCTTGTTCGGCGTCCTGGTTACCTGGCCCTCCCCGATGCAGCCATGAAGACCATCACCATCACCGAAGCCAAAAAACACCTCGGGGCCTACCTCAAGGAGGCTGTGGCGGGAGACAATATCGGCATCATCTGCGGCAGTCGCATCGTCGGGCTTCGGCCCGTCGCCGTGACCTCGGTCGACTTCGAACAAGCCGGCGATCCGGAAGTCGTGGCCAATCTCACCGCCGAGCAGCGCGACCACCTCTACACACAATTGAAAAAAGAGCGCAAAGAGGCCAAGCGGCGGCGGAAGAAGCTGCTCTCCGGCACCACCCCGCGCCCGGCCTGACTCCCCGCGCCTCTCTGGCCTTCCCGGCGGGCCGCCGCCTTCCCCCCTGCGCTTGACCCCCTTTCGCGTCCCCATAATACTGCACAAATGTTCAGTAAACCCACCAAGCGCCAAGAGGAAGTCCTGGACTACGTCCGCCGCCACCGCGCGCAGCAGGGACTGCCGCCCACGGTGCGCGAAATCCAGAAACATTTCGGGTTCGCTAGCCCGAACGCCGCCGCCTCGCACCTCCGCGCCCTCGAGCGCAAAAAATTGCTCCACCGCCATCCCGGGACGGCCCGCGCCTTGCGCGTGACCGGCGACCACTGCAAAGAAGTGGCCGCCATCCCCATCTACGGAGACATCCCGGCCGGTTTTGCCGACTCGCGCGAGCAACAGCCCGATGGCTGCGTCTATGCCGACCTCGACTCGCTCGACATCCGCCGCACCGCCCGCACCTTTGCCGTGCGCGTGCGCGGCGATTCCATGACCGGCGCCCACATCCTCGACGGCGACCTCGTCGTGCTCGAACTACGGGAACCGAACCACGGCAACGTCGTCGCTGCCCTCATCGACGGCGAAACCACTCTCAAGCGCTACCTCGTCAAAAACCGCCGTCCCTTCCTCCGCGCGGAGCATCCCGGGTATCCGGACCTCATTCCCGCCCACGAGCTTGTCATCCAAGGCGTGATGATCGCCCTCTTCCGCAAACCGAAAGACGCGGGGCGACCGATCGAGCCGTAAGGACGGGGGCGCGCGGCGCAGACGTCGCACCCTCCCCGCTTTCGGGAGATAACCCCGCCACCAAAAAAACAACGCCGCCGGGTATCATCAACCCAGCGGCGTGCTTGTTTTGAGTTTGGCTAAACGATCTTACTTGATGAAGAGCATCTCCTGGTAGGTCGGCAGCGGCCAAACATCGTCCGGCAAGTAGCCCTCCAGTTCATCGACCGTGGCACGGACTTTGGTCATGGCCGGCAGAACCTTGAAGGTCCAATCACCGACCTCGTGCGCCTTGTCGTGCACGGCGTGCAACATGGCCAGATCGCTCTCCAGTTGCGAAACGAGCGCCGCCACCTTCTCCAGCGTCGCGGTGCTGGTGGTGACTCCCGCCGCCTTCATCTTGGCCACCCCCTCGGCGAGGCTTGCCGCATAGGACGCGGCAGCCGGGAAGATTTTGGTCTGCGCGATTTCGCCAACCAGATTGGCCTCGACGTTGACCACCTTCTCGTATTGCTCGCAAAGAATGGCATAGCGGCTGCTCAATTCGGTTTCGGAAAGCACCCCGTATTTCTCGAAAACCTCGACCACTTCCGGCGCGGTCAAGGCAGGAAGCGCATCGGCCGAAGTCTTCAGGTTGGGCAACCCGCGCTCCGCGGCCTCGGCATGCCACTCTTCGGAGTAACCATTGCCGTTGAAGATAACCCGTCCGTGCTGGTCCATGACCTCTTTGAGGGCGGCCTGGATGGCTTTGTTCAGGTCGGCCGAACCCTCGAGCTTCGAGGCCATCCACTCGAGCGAGTCGGCGACGATGGTGTTCATCGCGATGAGCGGGCCGGAAATGGACATGTTCGAACCGACCGCACGGAATTCAAAGCGGTTGCCGGTGAAGGCGAAGGGAGACGTGCGGTTGCGGTCGCCGGCGTCCTTCGGCAATTCGGGAAGGACATCAACACCGATCTGCAGCGTGCCGCGCTGCTTCGATGTCGTCGCCCCGCCGGCTTTGATCTGCTCGAAAACATCGGCAAGTTGGTCGCCGAGGTAGATCGAAATGATCGCCGGGGGCGCTTCGTTGGCGCCGAGGCGGTGGTCGTTGCCGGCCGAGGCGATGCTCGCGCGGAGGAGCGGAGCGAACTTGTCGACCGCGCGGATGACCGCACCGGCGAAAACGAGGAACTGCGCATTTTCATGCGGCGTGTCGCCCGGGTCGAGCAAGTTGCCCTGCGTGGCATTGCCCAGCGACCAGTTGACGTGCTTACCCGAGCCGTTGATCCCGGCAAAGGGCTTCTCGTGGAGCAAACAGACCAGTCCGTGCTTGTCAGCGGTCTTTTTCAGCACCGTCATGACAAGCTGCTGGTGGTCCGCGGCAAGGTTGGCCGACTCGAAGAGCGGGGCGATTTCGAACTGCCCGGGTGCGACTTCATTGTGGCGCGTCTTGGCCGGGATACCGAGTTTGAACAGTTCGCGGTCGACCTCGTACATGAAGGCCATGACGCGATCCGGAATGAGGCCGAAGTAGTGGTCCTCAAATTCCTGTCCCTTCGGCGATGGTGCGCCAAAGAGGGAACGACCGGCCGAAAGCAGGTCCGGGCGTGCGTAGTAGAACATTTTGTCGATCAGGAAATATTCCTGCTCGGGTCCCGCAGTGGCGGCGACCCGGGCGACATCTTTGTGACCGAAGAGCTTGAGGATGCGGCGGGCCTGTTTGTCCAGCGCCTGCATCGATTTGAGCAGCGGTGTTTTGGTGTCGAGCGACTCACCGGTCCACGAGACGAAAGACGTCGGAATGCAGAGCGTCGTGCCGTTGGTATTCCCCATGAGAAAGGCCGGACTGGTCACATCCCAAGCGGTGTAGCCGCGCGCCGTATGGGTGGCACGGATACCGCCGGAGGGGAAGGACGATGCGTCGGGCTCACCCTGGATGAGGGTCTTGCCTTTGAACTTCGACATGTTGGTGCGGCCGTCCGTACCCGGATCGTAAAAGGAATCATGCTTCTCGGCGGAGGTGCCGGTCAGCGGATAGAAAACGTGGGCAAAGTGCGTGGCCCCGCGGCTGACCGCCCAATTTTTCATGGCCTCGGCCACCTCGTCCGCCACCCCTTCAGGCAGTTTTGCCCCGTTTTGCACCGTCTCAACCACCGCTTGGTAGGTGGCCGGTTTGAGGGTCTCCTTCATCACGGCGAGATTGAAGGTGTTCGCTCCGAAGACGGTCTCGGGAGATTCCTCCACGAAATTAACCGAAGCGTCCTGCGATTTACGGGCGGCGATCGCGGCAATGGCCGCGGCACGGGCTGTCATGTTGCTCATAGTTTGATGATAGGTTCTTTGGGTTGAAGGACTGAAAAGACTTTCAGCAATCGCCCCGAGGCCAAAGCAGAAAGTCGACGGTTATTATGGCAGCACGAAACATGCCAAAACCTCGGTCGATCGAAAACAACTGCGGCCTATCTTGCCGACCAGGCACCACACACGGACGCGGGGTTGGATTATGGCGATTTTTGACCACGGAAAGTTCCTAAACACTGACGGAATGGCGCCCTTGGCCCGCCCAAGCCGGTGGATAAACCGGCCGCCGCCATGCCGCGAGCAAAAACCCCGCGCCGATCAAGAACAGAAAAATCGAGAGAAATTGACCTGTGGTCAAAAATCCAACATAGCCCGCATCCGGAAAGCGGAAACTTTCGGCCAGGCCCCGCGTCAGGGCATAACCCACGAAAAACAACCCTGTGATCACCCCGTTGGGCACCCTCACCTTGATCCGCAGCATCCACAAGAGGACAAAAAGCAACAACCCCTCAAGCAGTGCCTCGTAAATTTGCGACGGATGCCGCGGGGCGAGAAATTGTCCCAGCAGTACCGTGACCTCGGCCGACCCCGGCACCGCAGCCACCACCTCTTCCAACCCGACCGGGGCGGCAAACCTTTCCTGCACCGCGGCCAGCACCTCGCGCTGGGTTTCCAACGGGGCCTCGTAAAGTTCCTTGGGGAATTTCACCGCCCACGCCACCCCGGTCGGACGGCCGTAGAGCTCTCCATTGACGAAATTGGCCAGCCGTCCGAAGAAAATTCCGAGGGCCGCGCCGACCACGAGATTATCCCCCAATCCCGGCCAATTCACTTTGTGGCGCCACGCATACCACAGGGTGTAGACCGCAACCCCGAGAATGCCCCCGTGCGCCGACATCCCGCCCTCCCACACCCGGAAAAACATCAGCGGTTCCCGCACGAACGCGCCGAAATCATAAAACAAAACATAGCCCAAGCGCCCGCCGATCAGCACCCCGAACACGGCGCACCCCGTGATGAAATCACCGACCTTGTCGGCCGGGATCACCGCAAATCCGCGCTGCGCCAGATAACGGTAGAGGAAAAATGACGCGGCAAACGCTGCCAAGTAAGCCAACCCGTACCACCTCACCCCGAATCCACCGCCGAACTGCACGGCAAACGGATCCCAATTATGCACCCAGTAGGCGATCATTGCGCGGGGCGCGGATGAGAGTTGAAAGTTGAGGGTTGAGGGAACGGAAAAACTAGCCCTGCTATCCTGCCTTTTCTCTCAACTTTCATCTCTCAACCCTCAACTAACTCTGCGGCACTTTGCGGAACTGCGTCGGGTCATAGCCCTGGGCCGCCAGCGCCTTCATCACCACCGCGTAGTCCGCCTCGCTCATCCGCTTGTCGCGTGCCATGACCCAACCGTAGTCGCGCGAAGGATGGCCGACCGCCATGAAGCGGTAGTCCGGATCGAGATAAAGCACGTAATAAGGCAGCGCAATGGGCCAGAGGAACTGAACCCGCCACTCGGCATTGGATTTTTTGTCCACCACCCAAGCAATGCCATTCATCACCTTTTCCGGGCCGTCAAACCCGCCCTTGCGGTAGCTGAAAATGTTGTCCATTTTCCCGTCCGGCCGCAGGCGATAAGTATCCTTCGAATCATAGGTGTCGCGCTCCAACCAATAAGGAATGTGCGCGAGAACCCACCAGTCGCCCATGAACCGCGGCAGATCGACATACTCGACCGCCTTGAGCGGCGGCTTCGAGGCGCACCCCGCGAAGAGCGCGCACCCCAACAAAGGCAGAAGCCAGATCGCTTTTTCCACAAACGCAGCAAACCAGCCCGCCGCGTCCGAGTCAAACCCGCCACTCTGCCTTTATCGTTTGTCACCCGCGCTTTCCGACACTTCCTCCTTTCCCCGCGCACCCGATGCCGTCATGCTGATCATTAACCTACACGGTACTTACCACCGACCCATGAGCGCAAACGGCAGCAACGGCACCACCATGATCAACGTCCAGATTGACGGTGCCTGGCGCCAGTTCCCCAAAGGTACCAAGCTGATCGAGGCCTGCATGCAGAGCGGCAGCTTCATCCCCCACTACTGCTACCATCCGGCTCTGAGCACGCCCGGCAACTGCCGCATGTGCCTGCTCGAAATCGGTGGTCCGAAAATGGACGCCAACCGCCAGCCGGTCCTCGGCCCCGACGGACGGCCCGAGATCGCCTGGTCGCCGAAACCGCAGATTTCCTGCGCTCTTGAAATCACCGATGGCATGGCCGCCCGCACCAACTCCCCGCTGGTCGAGGACTGCCGCAAAGGTGTGATGGAATTTCTCCTCATCAACCATCCGCTCGATTGCCCGATCTGCGACAAAGCCGGCGAATGCCGCCTGCAGGAATTCGCGGTGGAATTCGGTCATGGCGGATCGAACTTCCTCGAGGAGAAAGTCAAAAAGCCCAAACGCCAGGATATCGGTAAACACATCGTCCTGGACGATGAACGCTGCATCCTTTGCTCGCGCTGCGTCCGCTTCATGCAAGAGGTGGCGCATGACGACGTCCTCGGCTTTGTCGATCGCGGCAGTCACACCACGCTGACCGTGCACGAGGGACAGCGCCTCGACAGCAACTATTCGCTCAATACGGTCGACATCTGCCCGGTGGGAGCGCTGACGAGCAAAGACTTCCGCTTCAAAATGCGGGTCTGGTTCCTGCGCGAAACAAAAAGCCTCTGCACCTCCTGCGGCACCGGTTGCAACACCATCATCGGCGCCCGTGAAAACGAAATCATCCGCCAGACACCGCGGCAAAACGACGCGGTCAATTCTTACTGGATGTGCGACCACGGCCGCCTCAACTACGCCTACCTCTACCGCGAAGACCGTCTGGTGCAGCCGCAACTCCGCGAAAACGGCCGATTGCAGAAATCCACCTGGCCGCGCGTCATCCAGCAAGTGGCCGAAAAATTGTCCGCCCTCCCGCACGGCGAAACCGCCATGATCGCCTCCGCCCGCATGACCAACGAGGAACTTTGGCTGGCGGGCAAAGTCGCCCGCCACCTCGGCGTCACCCTGCACGACGTCGTGGCCCGCCCGCAGACAGCCGACGGCATTTTGGTCAGCGATGACGGCAACCCGAACACCGCTGGCGCGCAGCTCCTCGGCGTCGCCCATGCCGACCCCGGAGCCCGAGCCCCGGAAATGGCCGCCGCGGTGCGCGACGGCACGGTGAAAGCGCTCCTCTGCTTCGGCGAAGACCCGCGGCACTACGGCCTGACCGAAGCCGAACTCGCCCGACTCGATCTTATCGTCTGCCTCGACATCCTGCCCAACACCGCAACAAAGCTCGCCACCGCTGTTTTGCCCGGGGCCGGCTTCGCCGAAAAACGCGGTTCGATGGTCAACGTCCAAGGCCGTATCCAGCGCCTCAACCGCGCGACCCAACCCCCGGGCCAAGCCCGCGACGACTGGGAAATTCTCTCCGACCTCCTCCGCGCGCTCGGCGACGAGGCGCCGCAGACCCTCGACGGCGTCTTCAAAGAAATGTCCGCCGCCGTCCCCGCTTTCAGCGGCCTCACCTTGGCCAAACTCGGCGAACAAGGCGTCCCGTTGGCGACGGGCCCCGTGTAAAGTCCCGCGATCCGGAAAGCTTTTCGCGCGCGTGACGGGTGGGCCAAGCCCGCTGGGACTATTCGGTCAACCAAGACCAGGCCCCGTGGCCGGGAGGACGGCCAGCCTAAAACTCTTTCGACCCGCCGATTTCAAGGAGGTTCAACCGCAGTTGGCGGTCGGCGAATTCGCGGATGGCCTCATTCCGGTCAATCTCAATCGCGGGAAACGTGTCATAGTGCACCCCGACAACTTCCTTGACCTCGAGAAACCCGGCGGCACGGGCAGCGTCTGCCGGGCCCATGGTGAAATTGTCGCCGATGCAAAGAATGGCCAACTTCAGGCATGCACTGTCGCCGATCAGCTTCATGTTGCGGGTCAAGGCCGTGTCGCCGGAGTAGTAAAAATGACCTTGCTCTGTTTCGACAAGGAATCCCGCGGGATTTCCGCCGTAACTGCCGTCCGGCATGCTGCTCGAATGGGTGGCGGCCGTCATCTTGACCCGGCCGAAGGGAAACTGTTTCGCCCCGCCAAGATTCATGGCGTGCGCTTTATCCACCCCCTGCTTGGCGAACCACTCGACGATTTCCCAGTTGGCGATCAGCGTGGCGCCGGTCCGCTTCGCAATGGCGACCACATCGGCCACGTGGTCGAAATGACCGTGGGAAAGAAGAATGTAGTCGGCGGGAACCTTGGTCACGTCGATCGCGGCCGCTTTTGGGTTGGGAGTGATAAACGGATCGAAGAGCAGGTGCGTGCCATCCACCTCGACGCCGAAACAGGAGTGTCCGTAGTAGGTCAGTTTCATAGCCGTGTCTCCCTGCAGTAAATCTGGCCGTTTTTCATTGTCAAACCTGCGGCGTAAGCTGCGTAGTGGTCGGCCACATGCGCCGCTTCCTTCTGGCCTCTGCCGACTGGTTCCCCGCCTGGGTCCTTGCGGCCGCCCTTCTCGCCCTCTGGCAGCCTTCTCTTTTCACCTGGTTCAGCGGCCCGTGGATCGTCTGGGGGCTAGCTCTAGTCATGCTCGGCATGGGTCTGACCCTCAACGTGGCAGATTTTGCCGCTGTGCTGCGCCTGCCGGGTGCCGTCGCCGTCGGCTTTGCCGCGCAATACACCATCATGCCCTTGCTCGGCTGGAGCGTGGGCAAGATGCTCGCCTTGCCCGCACCCTTCGCCGTCGGGCTGATCCTTGTTGCCTGCTGCCCGGGTGGCACGGCCTCCAATGTCGTGACCTACCTGGCTCGGGGCAACGTCGCCCTCTCCGTCATCATGACCATGTGCTCGACTTTGGCTGCCGTGGTCATGACGCCTTTGCTCACCGGTTGGCTGGCCGGCGCTTACGTGCCGGTCGATGCCTGGGGGATTTTCCTCACCACCGCGCAGGTGGTGCTCGCCCCCGTACTGGCCGGCCTGCTTTTGCACCACCAGGCGCCGCGCCTCGCCGGATTTATTCTCCCGGCCGGCCCGATCATGTCGGTTCTCGTCATCAGTCTCATCGTGGGAAGCATCATCGGCCAAAACGCCTCAGCCATCTTCGCGCACGGAGGCCAACTGCTCCTCGCCGTCACCCTGCTCCACAGCGGAGGATTCTTCCTCGGGTATGTCGTGGGGCGACTTTTCGGCTTCGACCTTGGCGTGGCCCGCACCATCTCCATCGAGGTCGGCATGCAGAACTCCGGGCTCGGCGCCGTGCTGGCCAAAACACGTTTTGCCGCCGAACCGCTCACCGCCGTGCCGTCCGCCCTCTCCAGCGTATGCCACTCCTTGCTCGGCAGCCTCCTCGCCGCCTGGTGGCGCCGCCGCGCGTGACGCTTGCCGGGCGCCGGCTTTTTGTTTAACCCTCCGGCCTCCCCCATGCAGAAACCCCATCTCTCTTTCTGGCAGATCTGGAACATGTCGTTCGGGTTCCTCGGCATCCAATTCGGCTGGGGCCTCCAGATGGCCAACATGTCGGCCATCTACACCTACCTCGGCGCCAAGCCCGAGCAACTTTCCCTTCTCTGGATCGCCGCACCGCTCACCGGGCTGATCGTCCAGCCAATCGTCGGCTACCTGAGCGACCGCACGTGGAACGTGCTCGGACGGCGTCGTCCTTACTTTCTGATCGGCGCCATCATTGCCTCCTTTGCCCTGGTGGCCATGCCCAACTCGGCCTTTCTTTGGATGGCGGTCGGACTTCTCTGGATCCTCGACGCATCGATCAATATCACGATGGAGCCCTTCCGCGCCTTTGTCGCGGACAAACTTCCCGCGCAGCAGCGCAAGCAAGGCTTTGCCATGCAGAGCCTGTTCATCGGACTCGGCGCCGTCATCGCCTCGGCCCTCCCGTGGATTCTGAGCAACAACTTCGGCATGTCGATGGATGCCGCGGAAGGCCACATCCCCGCCGCCATCACCCTCGCTTTCTACATCGGTGCCGGCGCGTTTATCATCGCCGTGCTCTACACCATTTTCACCACGCCGGAGTATCCGCCGGAAGACATCGCGGCTTTTCTTCGCGAAAAAGAGGAAACCAAGGGCTTCTGGCGCGGGGTGCAAGCCATCTGGGACGGAATCGCCGCCATGCCGTCGGTCATGAAGCAACTCGCCGCCGTCCAGTTCTTCACTTGGCTCGGACTCTTTGCCATGTGGATTTATTTTTCGGTCAGCGTGGGTGTCCACTTCTACGGAGGTTTGGCCGACGGCACCGACGAGCAACGCAAACTCTTCAGCGAAGGCGTGGCCTGGGCCGGTCTGTGCTTCGCCGCTTACAATGGCGTTTGCTTCCTTTTTTCCTTTGTCATCATGGCCCTCGCCCGGCGCTACAGTGCCAAGGCCATCCACATCCTCTGCCTGCTCTGCGGCGCAACCGGCCTTGGCTCGGTCATGTTCTTCAAGGACCCGACACTCCTTCTGCTTTCCATGACCGGAGTAGGCATTGCCTGGGCCTCCATCCTTTCCATGCCTTACGCCATGCTCTCCGGCGCCGTTGATCCGAAAAAAATGGGCCTCTACATGGGCATCTTCAATTTCTTCATCGTCATTCCGCAGGTCGTCGCCTCGCTCGGACTCGGCTTGTTCGTGCAGCAATTCCTCGGCAACGATCCCGTCGGTGCCGTGGCCTTCGGCGGCCTCTGCTTCTTCCTCGCCGCACTGCTCACCCTGCGGGTCAGGGCCGACGAACCAATCGCCGGATCTTAAGCAGGTCCCGGAAGCTCCGCCATCCGTCACCAAGCGGCCGGAACTTGCTCTCCACGTCGTTGATCCACTCCACCGGAAGCTC
>CAMBUL010000047.1 GCA_945871065.1 Chthoniobacter flavus
CCCGTGGCCGGACTTTGTCACGGCCCCGAAAAAAAAGGCCAAGACGCACTCCGGGTGTTCCTACGGCTCCGCTTCGCTGCGCCTCCGGAACACCCGGAGTGCGTCAGTCAGGCAGAACCACTTTTACAGACAGATTGTTGCACTACCAACGAGGAACTCAACTGGCCCTCGGGACTGGTCCAACCGCCACCGCGGATGGTGCGCACATTGGTCGCGGAGTTGTTGTCGCCGCTCAGAGCGGTCTCCGTCCACTCCCACACATTGCCGCCCTGTCCCATCGTGCCATAGGGACTCAAGCCGCCGGCAGCAATCACCTCCGCCGGCGAAGACTGGTTCGTCTGGAAGTAAACCGCGGAGTCTGGCTGGGTCCCGCTGGCCACCGCAATCGGCGCCGTGCTGCTCCCCGTCGGGTAAGGAAAATAAGCCGAGCCGGCCGGATTATAAAACGCCGCCTTATACCACTCGTTCTCGCTGGGCAGAAAATAGTAAGCATCCTTGTTGCGGTAGAGATTGGTTCCTCCGGCCGTCCAAGCCAGCTCGCTGCTCCAAAGCGCCATGCTCCAAGCGGTACCAGTCCATGATAAATCGTAAGCCGCCGTCTTTCCCGAGTTCGTGTTGAGGAAATTGACAAAGGCCGCCGCCTCATACCAATTGAGGTTGGCCGCCGGTTGATCGCCGGTCCACGGCCCCGCCGTCACATTGGCCATCCCGCCGGCCGTAGCCTTGTCGATCGCGTCTTGCGAAATTTCGCGGGTGCCCGCGCGGTAGGAGTAAGCCACCGCGCCATAGGTAGTCGTATCAGCCGCATTGCCCGCATTGCCGATATCAACGAAGTCGATGGTGAACTCATTACCGCTCGTGCCAAACGTATCGGCCTGCGCGGTGGTAGGGGTGGAAAGGCTGAATGCCGCAAAAAGCAGCCCGACAACCGGAAGAAGGAGACAGTTCACGTTGCTGTCATAAAGCAATAGCCCACCATCGGGCAAACTTGAAAGCCACGGCTCGCGGGATTTTCCGCTTGTTCTCGCCGGGTTGATGCTGACAAGCAATTTCGCCAATCTCGCTGCCGCTTTGCAACTGATTCGACCAGAGGGGCGATCGGCACCCTGGGCAAAGACATCGAAATCGCGCTTCCCCAGCCTCGGCTAAAAAAGGAGAGAGCCTTCAGGTCCGTCTCAAGCCTGAGCCAGCCCAGGAGCATCCCGCAGCGGCGCCTCCAAGGGCACTTGGAACACATTGTTGACCAGGGCAAAGAGCACGTATTGCGAAACCAGGCTCATCAGATCCACCATTTCCTGCGGGCTGAGTTGGCCACCGTGGGCCTCCCAGATCTCGGAAGAAACATAGCGGTCACAGACCATGGCCTCTGCGAGGGTCAGAAGGGCCCGTTCCCGGGGGGAGAAGTCATCGAAACGACCCTCGAGCAATGCGGCAATCTCCTCCGGCTTGGCCCCGAACTCCCGCGCGGTGAGAAGATGATGCTTCCAAACGTAATCACTGCTGTAAAGACGGCCCATACGCAGGATGACCAGCTCCTGCTCCCGATTGCTCAAGGCCATGGTGCTCTTGGCCGTCACCCACCACTCGAGAAAAGGACCGAAAAGTTCCGGGCTTCGCATCAACTCCCCGAGCACATACCCCGGGAAACCGGAGCCCTTGAGCCCGGCACCGGGAATGCGAGCCAGCGTTGCCTTCCACTCAGGCCGCAGTTGGTCGGTGGAGATGGGTGCCACCCTGGGGATAGCTTCGTAGGGGTGGATCGGGGGATTGGCCATAAAAAACTATGGTGGAACGGGCGAATATTTCAAGACCAGCAAACCCGAGTCCCCGTTTCTCCGGCTCATTGTTTTTCCTTTCGCTACTCTTGTCACCTTTTGTTCTAAACTGCCTCCTAATGACCGCAAACCAACCCCCGCTACTGCAGGTGGTCGCCATGCACGGGTGGGGACGGGACGCACGAACTTGGGAGCCATGGAGAAAGGCGACGGACTCTCGGGGATGGCTCTGGCACGCGGGCGAACGAGGCTACGGTGCCTTGCCGCCCCGCATCTGCGTGTGGCCCGGACCAATGAGAGCAGGGCATCGACTGGTCATCGGCCGCTCGCTCGGGCCGCACATGATTCCGGCCAACGTCCTCGCCCAGGCCGATGCCGTGGTACTGCTGGCCAGTTTCGCCACTTTTGTTCCCCCGGGGCGCGAAGGCCGCCGCCTAAGGGCTGCTTTGACGGGGATGGCCGCCAGCTTGGAGGACGAAGTCCGGGCCCGTGAGATGCTCGGGAATTTCACGGCCAAAGTGGCCGAACCGCAGTCGGCCGATCTGCTCCCGCCGGGGCCCTTGGATGGTCCGCTGGACGAAGCCAACCGGGCGCGGCTGCGACAGGATCTCGATTTGCTCGCCGGATGCCACAGCTTGCCGGACGGATTTCCGCTTGGCGCCCGCGTGCTTATCGTCGAGGCCGGGTCGGATCGCATCGTGGAGCCGCAAGCGCGGACCCTGCTGCGCGCGGCGCTGCCCGCTGCGGAGGTCCTCACCCTGCCGGGCGTTGGCCATGCCTTGCTGAGCGACGGCGTGATGGCCAACGTGATCGACTGGGTCGAGTCGTGGCGGGACGCGGAAGAGTAGAAACGCCGCGCACGGCGCTGTCACTTTTTCGCCGATACGGCTACTCGCCCGCGCGGTAAGTCTCCGGGAGATAAATCGCGCCGTAGAGGTCGATGAGGTTTCTTCCGTCGGGCGTGTCGGGAGCAAAGATGGAGTCGACGGGCCCGGCCACGCTGAGCACTTTCCCGTCTTGCCGCAGAACTTCGAAGCCGAAGAGCGGAGGGGAATCCGGATTTTGGAGAACATCAAACTGGTCCTCGGGAAACCAGTAGGCGGTCATGAAAATGACTTTTTCGGCCTGTTCGAGCGGACTGTAGTAAACAGTGGCGGAGGCCAGGGCTCCGGCTTTTTGCACCTCCTCGGCGAACGGGCCTTCGATCGGTCCGGTGCTCAAACGGGCGAGGATTCCTTCGGCTGTTTTCATGGCGAAGGGAACCGGGGCCAAGGAAAGAACGGCCTCGCGCTCAGGCGAGCAAGCGGCCAGGGCAACGAGGGCAAGGAAGAGGATGGGACGGGTGATTTTCATAGTGGGGTGGTGGGGGTTGGTGCTTCGGCGGCCAAAGAACTTTCGAAATCCTGCAAAACATCGCGCAATCCAAGCAAGCCGGCTTTTTTCCCCGAGTAGCGCACGTCGTCGATCTTCCAACCCTCTTCGTTGACCAGGAGGACCTCGTCGGTCCAGGCGACATTGTAAGGCTCGTTGCGGAAGCGGACCTCCACGGAAGTCAGACCGTCATCCGTACGCTCAGGACCGACTTCGAAACTGGTAAAGCCTTCATACAGGCCGGCAAAGATTTCGCCTTCGAGCAGGAGGGGTTTGTCCGTCGGGAACTCGCTGGCTTTGACCCGGGCTGCCGATTCTTTCTCCCCTTCCGCCGCCGATTGGAGGGCCGCGGCGAGAGCTCGGGAGAGAAGGGCCGGGTCGGCCTGGCGGTAGTCGCCGCGGTAGCCCTGAAAAAATCGCTTTGCCGCGTCGGAAGCGGTGGGTGGGGCCTGCGGAGGCGCTGGTTCCGGCGGACGGTCGCAGGCGGCGAACGACCAAACAACCGCCAGACCAAGAACCGTCCGAAAGGCTGATCTCATCAACGGACAACTCAGAACGTGAAGCCGGCGCAACCGCCAAGGGCGAGGGCGGCACCGAGAAACGAGAGACGAAGGAAGGTGGAGTACATGGGTCAGCGGGGATCAGGGGTTGACCGGCCGGCGAGGTCCGCCGGGGATGCGCTCGAGCAGGTTGCCATAAGGTCCGCGGCCTCGGGCGCGCCAGTATTTGAAAGTGTTGCCGCTGGGACGGCGCGAAGGGTCGATGAGCAAATACTGCTCCATAGTCAGCCCCCATTTTTCCATTGCCGTGATTTTTCGCGGAGAACCCGCGGTGACCACGTCCACCGCGTCTTGGGCCAGACCCGGGGTGACAATGATGAGAAGAAAAAGGAGGACAAATCTCATGAGCTAAGGTTGGGCTGGATGGCGAGGGCCTGGCAAGGACGAAGTCCCGGGTTACCATTGTCGGGTCGGGGTGCGTCCTGTCATGTTTCCACCCGCGTGATGACCCCGATCTCCACATTGCCGCTGGAACGAAACACGTTGCCACCCTTCCGGCTGATCGCGGTGGCCTTCGCCATTGTTTATGTGGGCTATGGCTTGAATTTCCTCGCGGTCAAAATTGCGGTGGAAACGCTGCCGGCGTTTCTCTTTGCGGGCTCGCATGTCCTGCTCGCGGGCTTCATCATGATGGGGTGGCGCCTGGCCCGCGGAGGCTCGCTGGCCTTGCCACGAGGGGGCATGACGCGGGCGGCGCGGGCGGCATTTTTTCTTTTCGTCGGGGGCGTCGGACTGGTCACGCTGGGCGAGAAACTCGGGTTGGCTTCCGGCGCGGCAGCCATGATCAAGGCTTCGGTGCCGCTTTGGGTTGCGGTGATCGAAGCATTGCGTCCGCGCGGGGAAAAACCCACCTGGTTGATTGCCGGCGGCCTTCTGCTCGGCGCACTTGGCGTGATCTTGCTCGTTATCCCGAACCTTGCGCAGGGCAGCACCGGCGGCGCGGCGTTGGGCACTTGGGTGCTGCTTGCCTCCGCACTACTCTTCGCCATCGGCACGCTGGACGTGCGCCACCGTCCCCCCTCCCCCGACACGGTGACCAATGTCGCGTGGATGATGGTGCTGGGCGGGATTTACTTGTGGGTCATCGGACTGGCGACCGGCGAGGCCGTCCAAGTGTCGCCCCAGGATTTCACCGCGCCGGTTCTTTTCTCGTTCTTCTTTCTCCTTGTTGTTCACTCGCTGGCCGCTTTCTCCGCGATGAACTGGTTGCTCCGGCACCTGCCGGCCGCGGTGGTAACGACGAAATTTTACGTCTCTCCGGCCATTGCCGCGGTGGCCGGATGGCTGGTGCTCGGTGAGATCGTCGGGACGGGCGCCATGGTTGGTCTGGCTTTGATCCTCGGCGGGGTGGCCGTGGTCATGCTGGGCGAAAAACTTCGGCGGATGGAACCCGCCCTGAGGGCCGACGACGCGGACGAGTTGGAGGAATGAGCCCGCGAGGTCAGGGCAGGTTGCTCACGCCCATCAAAAAGCGGTCGCATTCGCGGGCCGCGGCACGGCCTTCGTTGATCGCCCAGACGACCAGACTCTGGCCGCGGCGCATGTCACCGGCCGCAAAGACTCCCTCCACGCTGGTTGAAAACTTGCCGTAGTCGGCTTTCACATTGCTGCGGTCGTCGATGGCGAGACCGAGCTTTTCCACCAGGGGCTTCTCGGGTCCAAGGAAGCCCATGGCAAGGAGGACGAGTTGCCCGGGGATCACTTTCTCCGTGCCCGCCACGTCTACCGGGGAGTAACGGCCCTGGGGGTCGAGCTTCCACTCGATCTGCACAGTGTGCAATTCGTTGACCCGGCCGTTGGCATCGCCGACAAATTTTTTCGTCGTGGTGCAATAGACCCGCGGGTCGGCGCCATAGAGCGCGGCGGCTTCTTCCTGCCCGTAGTCCATGCGGTAAATCTTCGGCCATTCGGGCCACGGGTTGTTCGGGGCGCGGGTCGCAGGTGGCTTGGGCAGAATTTCCAATTGGACCACGCTTTTGCAGCCATGGCGGATGGAGGTGCCGACGCAATCCGTCCCGGTGTCGCCGCCGCCGATAACCACGACGTGCCGGTCCTTGGCCGAGAGATGCGCGGGGACTTCCGTGCCGTCGAGGAGGCACTTGGTGTTTGTGCTGAGGAATTCCATGGCCGGATAAATTCCGTCAAGGTCGCGGCCATCGACCGTGAGATCGCGCGCCTGGGTGGCACCGCAGCAAAGCACGACAGCATCGAAATCCTGGCGGAGTTTTTCGACCGGATAGCTTTGTCCGACATTGGCGTTGGTCACGAACTCGATGCCTTCGGCCGCGAGGATATCAACCCGGCGCTGCACGATGTCGTCCTTGTCCAACTTCATGTTGGGAATGCCGTAAGTGAGGAGTCCGCCAATGCGGTCGGCGCGCTCGAGAACAGTGACGAGATGGCCGGCTTTGTTCAGTTGGTCCGCACAGGCCAGACCGGCGGGGCCGGAACCGACCACCGCGACTTTTTTACCGGTGCGCCTTTTCGGGGGATGCGGGACGACCCAACCTTCCTCGAAGCCGCGCTCGATAATGGAAAATTCGATATTTTTGATCGTGACCGGCGGCTCGATGATGCCGAGCACGCAGGCGCCTTCGCAGGGTGCGGGGCAGACGCGGCCGGTGAATTCGGGAAAGTTGTTCGTCTTGTGCAGGCGGTCGAGGGCCTCGCGCCAGAGACCGCGGTAGACCAGGTCGTTAAATTCCGGAATGAGGTTGTTGATCGGGCAACCGCTGGCCGCGCCGTTGAGAATCATGCCGGTCTGACAAAACGGCGTGCCGCAGTCCATGCAGCGCGCACCCTGCTCGCGGAGTTTTTCCTCCGCGGTGTGCACATGAAATTCCTCCCAATCGCGGATGCGCTCGAGCGGCGAGCGGTCGGCGGGGATCTCGCGGGTGAATTCTTTGAATCCGGTCGGCTTGCCCATAAATCAGTTGCCTCCCGCCCGGGCGAGGTCGCGGGCGTTTTCCTCGAAAGCGGCCATGACTGCCTCGTCGCCGCTCAGGCCGGCGGCCACGACGCGATCCATGGCAAGAAGGACGCGCTTGTAATCTTTCGGCATGACCTTGACGAATCTCGGCAGGGTCTCCTCCCATGCGGCGAGAATTTCGGCGGCGCGGGTGCTGCCGGTGAGATGGGCATGCCGTTCGATCATCGACTTCAGTTCGGCGATCTCTTCGGCGTTTTCCACGCGGTCAAGGTCGACCATGTCCAAGTTGCAGTTGGTATGGAAGGTGCCGTCGGTATCGAGGATGTAGGCGATGCCGCCCGACATGCCAGCGGCGAAGTTGCGTCCGGTCGGGCCGAGCACGACCACCCGGCCGCCGGTCATGTATTCGCAACCGTGGTCGCCCACCGCTTCAACCACCGTGCAAGCGCCGCTGTTGCGCACGCAGAAGCGCTCGCCGGCCATCCCGCGGATGTAAACCTCACCGCCGGTCGCGCCGTAGAGGGCAACGTTGCCGATGATCATGTTCTTTTCCGCGGCAAAATCGGACTCGGGCGACGGCTGGATGATGATCTTACCGCCGCTCAAACCTTTGCCCACGTAGTCGTTGGCATCGCCCTCGAGGCGCAAGGTCAACCCACGCGGGGCGAAAGCTCCGAAGCTCTGTCCGGCCGACCCGACGAAATCGAGCGTGATGGTATCCTCGGGCAGCCCTTCGAGTCCGTGCAGCTTTGAGATCTCGTAGCCGACGATGGTGCCGACCACGCGATTGACGTTCCTGATCGGCAGGCGCGAATGGACTTTTTTGCCTTTCTTGATCGCCGGCTCGCAGACTTTGAGCAAGGTGGTCATGTCGAGCGACTTCTCGATCCCGTGGTCCTGCTTCATCGTGCAGTAACGGCCGACTTCGTCGCCGACTTCGGGTGCGTAAAGAATGCGCGAGTAGTCGAGCCCCTGCGCTTTCCAATGGTCGACGGCTTTGCGCATGACGAGCTTGTCCACCCGGCCGACCATTTCATCGAGGTTGCGGAAACCAAGTTTGGCCATGAGCTCGCGCACCTCGGTGGCGATGAAGCGCATGAAGTTGACCACATGGTCGGCATCGCCGGTGAATTTTTTGCGCAGCTCGGGGTCCTGGGTGGCCACACCGACCGGGCAGGTGTTGAGGTGGCAGGCGCGCATCATGATGCAACCCATGACGACCAGCGGCGCGGTGGCGAAACCGAACTCCTCGGCACCGAGGAGGGCACCGATGACCACATCGCGGCCGGTTTTGAGCTGTCCGTCGACCTCGACGACAATGCGGCTGCGGAGGTTGTTGAGCAAAAGTGTCTGGTGCGTCTCGGCCAGGCCGAGTTCCCACGGCATGCCGGCGTGTTGCACGCTGGAAAGCGGGGACGCGCCGGTGCCGCCATCGTATCCGCTGACCAGGACGACATCGGCATGGGCCTTGGCCACCCCGGCCGCGACGGTGCCGACCCCGACTTCGCTGACCAGCTTGACCGAGACGCGGGCGTGGCGGTTGGCATTCTTGAGGTCGTGAATCAATTCGGCGAGGTCCTCGATCGAGTAAATGTCGTGGTGCGGCGGCGGCGAGATGAGCCCGACGCCCGGAGTGGAGTGGCGCACTTTGGCGATCCAGGGATAAACCTTGGTGCCCGGGAGTTGGCCGCCTTCGCCGGGCTTCGCGCCCTGCACGATTTTGATCTGCAGTTCCTTGGCCTGCGAGAGGTAGTAGCTGGTCACGCCGAAACGGCCGGATGCGACCTGCTTGATCGCGCTGTTTTTCGAGTCGCCATTGGGCAAAGTCTTGAAACGCTCGGGGTCTTCGCCGCCTTCGCCCGTGTTGCTCTTGCCGCCGATGCGGTTCATGGCGATGGCCAGCGTCTCGTGGGCTTCCGAACTGATCGAACCGTAGGACATGGCGCCGGTCTTGAAGCGCTTCATGATCGATTCGACCGTTTCGACTTCCTCGACCGGGATCCCGCCATTTTCCGGAAATTCGAAGTCGATGAGTCCGCGCAGGGTGGAAAGCTTCTTCGACTGGTCGTTGACCGAATCGGTGTATTTACGGAAGGCGCCGAGGTCACCCGTGCGGCAAGCATGCTGCAGGAGGTGAATGGTCGTCGGGTTGAACGCATGGTGCTCGCCATCGTGCCGCCACTTGTAAACTCCGCCCGCGTCGAGCACTTCGTCGCGATAGTCGCCGCCGGGATAGGCCCGGCGGTGGCGCTCTTCCACCTCGCGGGCAATGCCGGCCAGGTCGATGCCTTCGATGCGGGAGGCGGTCGATTTGAAATAGGTGTCAACCACCTCGCTGTTCAAACCGACCGCTTCGAAAATTTGCGCGCCGCGGTAGCTCTGGATGGTGGAAATGCCCATCTTGGACATTGTTTTGACGATGCCTTTGACCGCGGCCTTGACGTATTGCTTGATCGCTTTCGACACGTCGATCCCGGTGAGGTTTTGCCGGCGGATGATGTCTTCGATCGATTCGAAGACAAGATACGGGTTGACCGCGCCCGCGCCGTAACCGGTGAGCAGGGCGAAGTGGTGCACTTCCCGGGGCTCGCCGGACTCAAGGACGAGGCCGACTTGCGTGCGCGTGCCGTCGGCCACGAGGTGATGGTGCAGGCCGGACATGGCGAGGAGCGCGGGGATGGCCGCTTTTTCCTCGGTCACCCCGCGGTCGGAGAGAATGAGAATGTTGACCCCTTCGGCGATCGCGCGGTCGGCGGACTTGAAGAGTTCGGACAGCGCCTTTTCGAGAGCGGGTCCGCCGCCGGCCACCTCATAGTGGATGGGCAGGGTGGCGGACTTGAAACCGGGGCGGTCGAGGACGCGGAGTTTTTCCAATTCCTCGTTCGTGATGACCGGCGAGGCCAGCTGGATCTGGCGGCAGCTCTGCGGCGTGGGCTCGAGGAGATTGCCTTCCGAACCGAGTGTGGTGAGCGTGGAGGTGACGATTTCCTCGCGGATCGAATCGATCGGCGGGTTGGTGACCTGCGCGAAGAGCTGCTTGAAATAGTTGTAGAGCAGCTTGGGTTTGTCGGAGAGGGCGGCCAGCGGCGAGTCGTTGCCCATCGAACCAATCGGCTCGACGGCGGTCCGCGCCATCGGGGCAATGATCAGATTGAGGTCTTCCTGCGTGTAGCCGAAAGCAAATTGCCGCGTGGTCACGGTCTCGTGGTCCGGGTGCGCCGGCTCGGCGCCAGCCGGCAGATCTTCCAGTTTGACCAAGTTGTCTTTCAGCCATTCGCCATAGGGATGCTCTTTAGCCAGGGAGGCTTTGATTTCCTCGTCCGAAATGATGCGCCCTTCCTTCGTATCGACGAGGAAGATGCGGCCGGGCTGGAGGCGGCCTTTATGCGCGACGCGCTCGGGCTCGATGTCGAGGACGCCGACCTCGGAGGCCATGACAACGAGGTCGTCCTTGGTCACGTAATAACGGCAGGGACGAAGGCCGTTGCGGTCAAGGACCGCGCCAATCTGCGTGCCGTCGGTGAAAGCAACCGCGGCCGGACCATCCCACGGCTCCATGAGACATGAATGGTATTCGTAAAAATCTTTGTGGTCCTGCGGCATGGTGCCGTGCTTGGCCCACGGCTCGGGGATCATCATGACGGCGGCGTGGGCGAGCGGACGGCCGGAAAGGACGAGGAATTCGAAGCAATTGTCGAACATGGCCGAGTCGCTGCCGTCCTGGTGGACGATCGGCTTGAGCTGCTCCATGTCCTCGCCGAAGAGCGGCGAGGCGAACTGCGACTCGCGGGCGTGCATCCAATTGACGTTGCCGCGGAGGGTGTTGATCTCGCCATTGTGCGCCACGTAGCGGTAGGGGTGCGCGCGGTCCCAACTCGGGAAGGTGTTCGTGCTGAAACGCGAGTGGACCAGCGCCAGCGCGCTTTCCATGCGGGGGTCGGTCAGGTCGGGATAAAATTCCGCGACCTGCGCCGTGGTCAACATGCCTTTGAAGACGATGGTGCGGGAGGAGAAACTCGGGATGTAGAAGAAGCTGCCACCGGGGGCACCGGCGTAGCGCACTTCGTTGAAGAGGCGGCGACGGATGACGTAAAGTTTCCGCTCGAAGGCAAGGTCGTCCTTGATCGACGCGCTGCGCCCGACAAAGGCCATACGGACTTCGGGTTCCTCGGACTTGGCCGTCTCACCCAAGGTCGAGTTGTCGGTCGGAACGGTGCGCCAGCCGAGAAATTTCTGCCCTTCGGCCCGGACGACCTGCTCAAAGCGCTCCTCGATTTTTTGGCGGAGCTGTTTCTCGGGCGGAAGGAAAACCATGGCCACGCCGTAATGACCGGCAGCCGGGAGGTCGATGTGCTCTTCCTTGGCCACGGCCCGGAGAAATTTATCCGGCATCTGGATAAGTATGCCGGCACCGTCACCCGTATTTTCCTCGAATCCGCAGGCACCGCGGTGCTCCAGATTGACCAGAATTTGCAGGCCCTGCTCGACGATCTGGTGCGACTTGACGCCCTTCATATTGGCCACGAAGCCAACCCCGCAGGATTCGTGCTCGAATTGCGGGTCGTAAAGTCCTTGGCGTGCGGGTCTTTTCATGGGCTGGGCCGGCCGGGACCGGACAGATCTTTCAAGTTAAGGATTTCGGCGTCGGGGGCAAAGAAAAACTCACCCTCCGGCGGCAAGAAAAGCAACGTCCGTGCCAAGGCCGGCGGACGCCGTTCAACGCCGCTTGGCCGGGGCGCGTTTGGACGGACGCTTCCCGCCGCGGGTGCGCCTGCGCTTTTCCGACTCCGGACGGGCCCGCAAATCGAGGATGAGCGGCAAGCCCGGATATTCGCGGACCCGGCGCAATTGGGCGGTAAGATAAGTTTCGTAGGTCGGCGTGAGCAGGCCGGGAGAATTGACGAAGAAGAGGAACCGGACCGGGGCAAAGGGACGGGGCTGAGTCTCCTCAAGTTGTGTCGCGTAAAAGACCTTCAGGCGGCGCGTGCCTTTCAGTGGGGGCGGATGGAGAGTCATGGCATCGCGGACCACGCGATTCAATTCGCCCGTGCCAAGCCGGCGGGTGGCGTGCTGGCGCACTTTTTCCAGCGTGGTCCCGAGACGCTGCAAATTGTCGCCGGTCTTGGCCGAGAGCAGGACCATCGGGGCGTAGGGCAGGAAAAAGAGCTGCGATTGCCACATGGCAAGCTGTTCCTTGAGTCCGTCGCGTGTCCGGTTTTCCTCCGGAATGAGGTCGGCTTTGTTCACCGCGATGACCACCGCCTTGCGTGCTTTTTGCACCAGTCCGGCGATGCGTTTGTCCTGCTCGGTCACCCCGGTCTGCGCGTCGATGACCAGCACGCAGACATCGGCCATACGGATGGCTTCCTCCGAGCGCATGACGCTGAAGACTTCGACCGATGTGTTGTGTTTGGAACGGTGACGGATCCCCGCCGTGTCGAGCAGGAGGTAATTGTGCCCGCCCAACTCGCAGGGCACCTCGAGCGCGTCGCGGGTCGTGCCGGCGATTTCGCTGACAATGGCCCGCGCGCTGCCAAGCAGCGCGTTGGTCAGGGAGGACTTGCCGACGTTCGGACGGCCGATGATGACGATGCGGGGCGGGATCTTGACCTCGGGAGCCTCGACTTTTTCTTCGGCCGCCCCGAAGGCTTCGTCGATGGCCGAGATCAGGTCGCTGGTGCCGCGACCATGCACCGCACTGACCCCGACCAGGCGCGGAAAGCCAAGACGCTCGAACTCCGCCTCGCGATCGTCGTGTTTCGGATCATCGATCTTGTTGACCACCAGCACAACCGGGCACGAGGCGCGGCGCAGCTTCGCGGCCAACTCGTTGTCGAGCGGGAGGAGTCCGTCCTGTCCGTCGACGACAAAGAGCACGACATCGGCACCCACCAGGGCATGATCGGCCGCGCGGTGCGTGGCTTCGGCAAAATCGGGATCCGGCGAAGCGCCAATGCCGCCGGTGTCGACGATGCCGAAGGCGTTCTGGCCGAGTTTGCAGACCGCCTCAATGCTGTCGCGCGTCACCCCGGGTTGGTCGTGCACGATGGAAATGCGCCGCCCGGCGAGGCGGTTGAAGAGGGCGGACTTTCCGACGTTCGGACGGCCCACGAGGACGGCTTTTTTCATTGCGCTTGCGCGGCCCCTTCCATGGCGTGCATACCACGCCACATATAGCCGAGGCCGCTGAGCAAAGTGAAGAGCCCGGCCACCCAGACGACCCACTGCTGTTCAGGAATCTGCAAGAGCACCCAGGCCACGGCAGCCATCTGCAGGGCGGTGGCAATTTTCCCGAGAATACTGGGTCGCACTTCGACATCACCGGTGAAAAATTTGAGCAGCCCGCAGCCGACGAGAATCACCACGTCACGCGCGATGACGAGCACAGGGAACCAGAGCGGCAGACTCACCGGCCAGGGATAGAGACTCAAGGTGATGATGGCGGTGAGCAGGAGGCCCTTGTCGGCGATGGGGTCAAGCACCACGCCCAAAGCGCTTCGCTGGCTGAAGCGGCGCGCGACCCAACCGTCGAGGCCATCGCTTGCCGCGGCAACGACAAACACGGCAACGGCAGCCCAGCGCAAGGATTCCTCGGCCGCCCCGGCGCGCACGCCCGCCGAATAGTAAATGGCGAACACGACAAACACCGGAATGAGCATGATGCGCACGAGCGTGATTTGGTTGGCCACCGTCATGAACCACAATCGTGCCGCCCCACCGCCTGCACGGCAACAGATTCTTCCTGCCTTTCGCCTCCATTCGATGCATGGTGAAATCTCCCGCAATGAATGCCCCCCTGCTCCATTGCCGCGAACTGCACTGCGTCCGGCCGCTATGGCGTGAAGGCGATTCGCACGTTCGGGGCGCAAACGCCGTCTTCGAATCCGGCCATTTTCATGCCATCAGCGGTTCGGAGGGCTGCGGAAAGAACCTCCTGCTCCATGTGCTCGGACTGCTCGAGCAACCCGATGCCGGCGAGGTCTGGCTCGGCGGGATCAATACCACAGAATTGCCGGCTCCCGCCCGCGACGCGCTGCGCCAGCGACATATCGGATTTCTTTTCCCGACCTGCGCCCTTCTTCCCTCCTTGAGCGTCCTGGAAAACATCGCCTTTCCCGTGCTCAAGGCCGGCGGCACGACCGAGGCCGAACAAGCCGAGCGCACTTTGTCCGCGCTGAGGTTTTGCAATCTGGAGGAGGAGGCCGAACAGCGGGTCGGCGATCTTGCCCCCGAGGGCCAGGCCGTTGCCGCCTTTGCCCGCGCCATCATCCACCGGCCGCAACTGCTCCTGGCCGAATCGCCCGCCGCCGAGGAACTTCTCGTTCCCCTCGCCCGCCGTGCCGTGGACGAACTCGGCCTCACCGTGGTCTGGGGTGCCAGGGCCGACGGACCGGCCTCGCGCGCCGCCGACCGCACACTCCAGATGACCGGCGGACGCCTTGAAGGCGCATGAATCCGCTCCTTCCGCCCGGATACCTCGATGCGGCGGCCATCGTCCGGGCCGGCAAGTCGAGCTTCGTGCCGGCCTTCCGCTTGTTACCCGCCGGCCGCCGCCATGACCTCGAAACATTCTACGCGTTCTGCCGCGTGGTCGACGATTTGGCCGACAGCGGGCCGCATCCGCCCGCGTTCCGCAGGGAAGCACTTGAGGCTTGGCGCGCGGGTTTCCGCGCCGCGGACTTGTCGGGGTTGCCGGACAATCTCGCCTCCTTGATCCGGCGCCGCGACCTCGACCGGAGCCTTTTCCTCGAGTTGCTCGACGGCGCGGCCACCGACCTCGCCCCGCAAGTGCGCATGGCCTCGCGGTCCGAGCTCGACCTCTACTGCCACCGGGTGGCCGGAGCGGTGGGACAAATCTGCCTGCCGATTTTCGGCGCGGACCCCCGCCGTGCGGCGGATTATGCGGAGACATTGGGGCGCGCGTTGCAATACACCAATATCCTGCGTGACACCGCCGCGGATCTCCGCCGCAAGCGCATCTATTACCCGCTGGACGAGCTGACCGGCGCCGGGGTGGACCCCGCATCGTTTCCCTCTGGCGCGGGGCAATATTTTGCGAAATTCGCCGCCGAAACGGAGCAGCTTTTCGGAAAGGCCGCACGCCTTCAGCCTTCCGCCGATGCGCGCAACCTCCTTCCCGCCCGCATCATGGCCTCAATTTACCGTGCCCTTCTGGGAAAAATGCGGCGCGACAATTTACGAGTGACCGAAAAACGCTACCGCCTCTCCGCGCCGGAAAAGCTTCTCGCCGTGGCCCGCGCGCTGCTTCTGCCTCAATAGCCGGCTTTTTTCAGCATGGTCGACACTCCCTTGGTGTTGTTGACCAAATTCGCCATGCGGAAGAAGACATGGCCGGAAGGACCGGAACCGACCGTGCGCGAGAGACCGACTTGCCGGACAATCTCCTGCGCGGGCCACCCCTGCTCGCTCATGCGGTAAGCAGCGATGCCGGGGTAAACCGGAACGCCCCGCGGGTTGACCGACGGACTGCGCCACCACTTGAGCAACTCGGTGAAACACTGGTCGGATTGGTCCTTCCAGTAAAGTTGCGGCGCGATGTAGTCGACCCAGCCGCTGCGCATCCACTTCAACGGATCGGCATAAATCTCGTTGAGCTGGTCGAGCCCGGCTTTGACCGTGGATGGCTGGCCTTTGGTGTAGATACCGAAAGGACTCACCCCGAAAACGATACCCGGACGCGCTTCCTTCGCCGCTTGGGAGGATCGCGCAATGAGGCGGTTCACATTGTCCCGGCGCCAATCTCCTTGCGACAGATCTCCACCTCCCGAGCGATAGCGTTCGTAAGTTTTGCCGTCCGGCAGCTTTCCGACCGAAGGATACGGATAAAAATAGTCGTCGAAATGGATGCCGGCCACCGGATAACGGCGGGCGAGGTCAGCGACCACCTTGACCACATGGTCCTGCACTTCGCGGGCCCCGGGGTCCATGCAGACGACTGAACCGACTTTGTAGGCATGAGATTTGTAGCGACGCGCCATATGATTGGTGGCGAGAGGTGCCCCGGCTTTGACCGAGGCGCGATACGGATTGAGCCAGGCATGAACGCGGATATCGCGTTTCCCCGCCTCGCTTATGCAGAAAGCCAGCGGATCATAACCGGGGTCCTCGCCTTGTGTTCCGGTAAGAAAGCGACTCCAAGGCTCCAGCGACGAACGGTAAAGGGCGTCGCCTTCGGGGCGCACCTGGAGAAAAACATCGGTCAGGCCGAGAGACTCGGCCGAGTCGAGAATGCGGATGAGTTCCGCTTTTTGTTCCGCGGCGGACAGGCCTTTTTTCGAAGGCCAGTCGAGGTTGTGCACGGTTGAAATCCAGGCACCGCGGAATTCCGCCTGCGCCGTAAGGGCGCACGCCACGCAGAAAACCAAGTTAAGCCACAATTTCAGTGCCGATTGCTTCATTGTTGAATATCTCCAAGAGCAAAGCATGCGACAACCGTCCGTCAATCATATGCGTCTTGCCCACACCGGCCCGCAACGCGGCCACCGCTCCTTGCACCTTGGGAATCATGCCGCCTTCGAGCACCTTCTGGCGGATGAGCGCGTCCACCTGGCCGGCGCGCACGCTGGGGATAAGCGAACCGGGGTCCTCCCTGTCGCGCATGATCCCGGGCACGTCGCTGAGAAAGACCAGCTTTGCCGCGCGCAAGGCGCCCGCAATGGCAGCCGCAGCCTCGTCGGCATTGATGTTGTAAGTGAGCCCGTCAGCGCCGCGCGCCACCGGGGAAATCACGGGCACACCCTCCTCGCGAAGAACTTTTTCGATCTCCGCCGTTTCCACCCCCGTGACCCGGCCGACAAAGCCGATGTCCTCCGCACCACCCTTGCCATCGTCGACCGCAGGCAGCTTTTCCGCGCGCAACACATCGCGCCCCGAAAATCCGATGGCATGGCCGCCGAATAGCTTGATCGTTTCAACCAACCGGGGGTTCACCTCGCGGTCCAGCACCTCTTCAACGATGCGGATCGAGTCGGCGTCCGTGACCCGCAGCCCGTTGACGAACCGCGCAGTCAACCCTGCTTCGCGCATGCGCGCACTGATCGCCTTGCCACCGCCATGGACCAGCACTGGATTGACCCCCACGGCCTCGAGAAAAACCACGTCACGCAACAACCCCTCGACGGCCTCGACGCTTTCCATCGCACTGCCGCCGTATTTTATAACGAAGGTTTGCCCGCGGAACTTTTGCAAATACGGCAAAGCCTCGATCAGCGTCGCGGCCCGGAGACTGGCATCGGAAAGGCTCATCCTATTCGCTCAAGTTGAGTTCGACGTATTTCGCCGTCAGGTCGGTCGTGTAGACCGTGTAGAAGGCTTTCCCTTGGTGCAAGTCGATCGTCACGGTGAACTTGTCGCCGGAGACCGCTTTGACCAGCTTGTCCTTCGGCGTGGGCGCTGCCATTCCCCCGCGCACCGCAGCGACGCCGTCGTAGTAAATGTCGACCAATTCCTCCCGGATCCGCACCCCGCAGTAGCCGGCGGCATCAAGGATGCGTCCCCAATTCGGGTCGTTCCCCGCCCAAGCGCATTTGACCAAAGTGGAATTGGCCACCGCCTCAGACACCTTGCGCGCGGCCTGCAGGCTGGAGGCCCCGCGCACCTGCACGGTGACGAATTTCGAAACACCCTCGCCGTCGCGCACGATCATGAAGGCCAGCCGGGTGCAGACTTCATTGAGCGCCTCGGTGAAGAGGGCATACTCGGGCGAACCGCTCTTGATCGGCGCGCCGCCTGCCGCGCCATTGGCCAGCACCAGCACGGTGTCGTTCGTGCTCATATCACCATCCACCGTGATGCGGTTGAAGCTGCGCTCTACTGCGGTGTGCAAAGCGTTTTGCAGTGTGCCCTTGGAAATTTTCGCGTCGGTGGTCACCAGGCAGAGCATGGTCGCCATGTTCGGGTCGATCATCCCCGCCCCTTTGGCCATGCCGCCGACCCGGAACGCACCGCCCGGGGCACGCACCTCGACGGCGAACTCTTTGGCAAAAGTATCGCTCGTCATGATGGCCTGTGCCGCATCCTCGCCGCCCGAAACCGACAAGCGCGCAGCCAACTCCGGAAGCTTATCCGCCATTTTTTCCATTGGCAAAGGCACGCCGATACGTCCGGTCGAGCAAACCAGCACGCGCCGAACGCCACAGTCGAGCACATCGGCCAAACTCGCGGCGAGCGACTTGGCTGCTGCGATGCCGCAAGGACCGGTGCAAGCATTGGCGTTTCCGCTGTTGAGCAGCACGGCACAGGCCTGCGGCGCGCGCAAATGGGCGCGCGAAACACGCACCGGCGCCGCTTTGACCCGATTGGTGGTGAAGACTCCGGCCGCCACGGCGGGCACTTCGGAGGCCACCAGCGCCATATCGGCGAGGCTTTTGTTTGATGGCTTGATCCCGGCGAAAACCGAGGAGGCACGAAAACCCTTCGCGGCCGTAACCCCGCCTTTGATCGTTTTCAACTTGTTCATGACAATCCCAATGTTTCGTCCCAGCCCTGCGAAAGATTGAAGGCCTGCACCGCCTGCGACGCGGCGCCCTTGCCGAGATTGTCGAGGGCGCTGAAAAGGATCAAACGCCCGGTCCGCTTGTCCTCGCGCACCGCAATGTCGATGAAATTTGTGTTCGTCACATGCTTCGAATCAGGCAAGTGCGACACGACGCGCACGAAAGGCCGGCCGTGGTAGGCCTCGCGCCAAACCGATTCGACCAGTCCGGCGTCGGCGCCGCCAAGCGGAGTGGCCACGATGGTGGAAATCATGCCCCTCGTCACCGGAACAAGATGCGGCGTGAAGGTAACCGTCACCGTGCACCCTGCCGCGGCCGAAAGTTCCTGCTCGATCTCCGAAAGATGCCGGTGCTTGGGCGCACCATAAGCCCGGAGACTTTCGTTGCACTCGGCAAAGAGCAGCGCTGCATCCGCTTTGCGCCCCGCACCACTGACCCCGCTCTGGCTGTTGATCACAATGGTTGCAGGATCAATCAACCCCCGCCGCAGGAGAGGAATGACCGGCACGAGAATGCTGGTCGGATAGCATCCTGGACATGCGATGAGGCCGGCACCCTTCAGCGCGTCACCTTGGAGAATTTCGGGCAGCGCATAGACCGCCTCCGCCAGCAGGTCAGGCGCAGGGTGTTCTTCGCCATAAAACTCGGCAAAGACGTCCGCTGATTTGAGCCGGAAATCCGCGCTCAGATCGATCACCTGCCGTCCGGCTTTTCGCAACGGCCCGGCAAACTCCGCCGCCAACCCGTGCGGCAGGGCAAGGAAGATGCTTACGGCACCTGATTTTTCCAGCGCCCCGACCGACGGTTCGACAAATTTCAATCCGGCAACAGCCGATCCCGCGATGCGCGGAAAGACCTGCGCTATCGTCTCCCCGGCCGATTGCCGCGACGTCACCGCGACAATTTCCACCCGCGGATGCCGAGCGAGCAGCGCGACAAGCTCCTCGCCCGAGTAACCGCTTGCGCCGACCACGGCCGCTTTGACTTTTTCCATCCCCCGTTTCTACCCGTTCGGGCCCCGCAAGGAAACGCGCAAAAACAAGGGTTACCGCGTCCAGACTGAACAAACTTCCCCGCCGCACGGTTCGGGAACCCGGTGGGAGGTTCCCCGGGGTCAGTCGACCTTCAGGCGGATCACCTCTTCCGTTCCCGGCGCAGGTTTTGGCGCATTCGGCCCGAAAAAGTGGGTGTGCGTGAGCACCATTCCCGTGTGGTGCGAGGCCTGCATCGTCCATAACAGAAACAAACACGCGGCCACCGCGACCAAGCGAGCCAGCAAGGACAAGCCCGGGATGAGATTGGTGAAAAAGACCGTACCAGCCGAGACCGCCGCGATCCATGAAGCGACGAGCATCAGATCCGAAGTGCTCTTGTGCTCCTGCACCGCCGCGGCCGTTGACTCGCCGACATAACGGACGGCCGCCGCTTCATCCGTCCCCGTGTGATGGGCCCAAGTGGCACCCAACGCGCCAAGCACCATCATCAGAAAAGCCAGACGCACCACATAGCGGTTGGGCCACAAGAGCGACAAAACAAGAGCCACCATCCCGAGGAGCAAAAAGGCCGCCGGGAAATGCACCGCAAACGGGTGCACGGGGTCAGGCAGGTGAAGCATGCAGCCAAGTTGCCCGCCAGACCCCCGCCAATCAACCCTTCCTCTTCAGCCCTCGGGGCAAATCGGGCCAAGCCACCCGCGAAGACAAGGGGTGCCAACCATCGATCGACCTTCTCTTCAATGGACTCCGCGCCCTTTGCGGTGAAGAATCCTCGCTGCCTGATGTTCGAAGACCACCTGCAAAAAACCCTCGCCGACCTCGAGACGCAGCACCGCCGCCGGCGCCTCCTCGTCTCGGACCTCGCCACCGGTCCGCTCGTCCGCTTCGACAACAAAACGCGGCACAACTTCGCCTCGAACGACTATCTCGGCATCGCCGCCCACCCGCAGGTTGTCGCCGCCGCCCTCGAAGCGACCCGCGAATTCGGCGCCGGAGCCGGAGCCTCGCGCCTCGTGACCGGCACCCAACCTCCCCACCGCGAACTCGAAGAAAAAATCGCCACCTTCAAAAACACCGCCGCCGCCCTCGTCTTCGGCAGTGGCTACGCCTCCAGCACCGGCGCCCTGCAAGCACTTGCGACCAAGGATGACGTCATCCTCCTGGACAAACTTTCCCACGCCTGCCTGGTCGACGGCGCCCGTCTCAGCGGCGCCACCATCCGTCCGTTCCACCACAACGACCCCGCCCACCTCGAGCACCACCTCCAGTGGGCGCGCGAGAAACATCCGCAAGCCCGCGTCTTCATTGTCACCGAATCTGTCTTCAGCATGGATGGCGACCTCGCTCCGCTCCGCGATATCGTGGAACTCAAAGACCGCTACGGCGCCGTTCTTCTCCTCGATGAGGCCCATGCGGTCGGCGTCCTCGGGCGGGGCGGTCGCGGACTGGCCGATCAACTCGGGTTGGCCCATCGCATCGAAGTGCAAAT